>CAZNNH010000169.1:0-13968 GCA_964574335.1 uncultured Acidobacteriota bacterium
CAGGCCGACTCCACCGAAGCGACGCTTGCTGGAGCCGTCCACTTGGTGGAAGCGGCTGAAGATCTTGTCCACCTGGTCGCCGGGGATCCCGATGCCGTCGTCCTCGACCTCCACCATCGCCGTGGGCCGGGCGGCGTCGGCCAGGCGCCGCGCCGACAGCCGGATGTGCCCGGTCTCGGCGGTGAACTTGATCGCGTTGATCACCAGGTTCTCGAGGACCTGCGAGAGCTTCTCCCGGTCGCCGATCACCGGTGGCAGGCCGGTCTCGACCTGGGCCAGGAAGGCCACGCCCTTGCGCTCCAGCTCGGAGGTCACGGTCACCCGGATCTGCTCCACCAGCAGGCCGATGTCGAAGGGCTGGATGTTGAGGGCGATGCGCCCCACGTCCATCCGGGAGAAGTCCAAGAGGTCATTGATCGACTTGGCCAGCCGATCGAGGTTCTTCTGGACCACCAGGAGACCTTTCTCCTGCTTCTCCGTGATCTGCCCCAGCTTCCCTTCACGGATGTAGTCGGTGTACCCCTTGATCGCGGTGAGCGGCGTGCGGAGCTCGTGGCTCACGTTGGCGAGCAGGTCCGACTTGAGCCGGTCGAGGACCTTCAGCTCCTCGTTGAGCGCGGCCAGCTTCCGGTTGGATTCCTCGAGCTGCTCGACGTTCTGCCGCAGGCGCTCTGTCATGTGGTTGAAGGCGGTAGCCAGGATCTCGATCTCGTCGTTGGAGTGGATGGTGAGACGGCGGTCGAAGTGCCCGTCGGCCAAGGCCTGGGCCCCGGTGGTGAGCTCCTCGAGCGGGCGGGTGATGCGCCGGGCCAGCACCACGGCCATCAGGATCGCCGGCACCATCGAGATCAGGGTCAGGCCGAGCGTGGCATGGACGAGATCGGCGATCCTGGGCTTGAGGGTTCGGTAGGAGACCCGGTAGGAGACCGAGAGCCGGTGGCGACCCCAGTCCTCGATGAAGGGCGCCACCACCTCGAGCCCCGGCTGTCCGTCCCGGCCCGGCATGGGGATCTTGGTCGGCTCGAGACGCCTGACCGCCTCCAGGACCAGTGGGTCCCGGAGGCGAGACTCGGCGCCCGGCCTCGGCGTCTCCATGGCGTCGAGGCCGTCGGAGTCGAACAGAACCGCACCGTTCACGCTGATGATCGAGATCCCCTCGATCGCGTCCTCGAGCTGCAGATAGTCGCGCATCCGCTCGCGAAACTTGTAGTAGCCCGACGCGTAGTAGGTCTCGTAGGTCACGCAGATCGGCTGGTGGGTCAGCCTGGCGAACAGCATCGCCCGGTCCTCGATGTCCTGACGCAGCTCCCGCCGCTTGGCCACCACCAGGTAGACGGCGTTGACGGTCAGGATCACCACGATCACCGAGGCGATGGCGACGGCCGTCCGTGTCATCAGGCTGTTGAGGCGCAACGCCATACGGAAGCCCAGAGGCGGCTTGCGCCGCCGACGCCGAGCCGCCCCGGACCGCGGAGGCCCTCGGTCTCGACGCGATCATAGCCCGTCCCGGCTCCCCCGCCAACACCGCCCGGTTCTCGCGGTTCTCGCTGGCTCGGCCCGGGATGCAGCCGGGGCCGTTCGGTCCCGCCCACACGCCGGGCGCAGGTTCAGGCTAGAATCGGCTGCTGCGACCAGGCGCGGGCGCCTGGCGGAGGGAGGGAGAGTGCCGATTCTGGCGCGGGTGCTGCGCGACCGGGGCATCGTCACGGAGCGCCAGCTTCAGGAGGCGATCCAGCATCAGGTGCTCTACGGCGGCCGTCTCGGCACCAACCTCCACGAGCTCGGGTTCATCACCGAGGAGAGGCTGCTCGAGGCGTTGGCCCGGGCCCACGGGGTCGAGCCCGCAGCCGTCGACCCCCGCCAGATCACGGCCGAGACGCTCTCCTTGGTCCCCAAGTCGCTGACGGCACAGCACAAGGTGTTCCCCTACCGGGTTCGCGGCAAGACGTTGTTCCTGCTCATGGTGAGCCCGAACGACCACGCCACCGTAGCCCGGATCGGCTTCTCGCTCGGTTACATCGTCAAGCCGCTGATCGTCACCGAGTTCCGCATGGTGCAGCTGCTGCGCGACTACTACGGCGTCGACGACAAGTGGCGCTTCACAGACACCCACCTGAGACGTCCCCTTCGCAAGCCGCCGGACGCCGCCACCGCCGCGGAGCGTCTGGATACCGCCTCCACACGGGACGAGGTGGTCGAGGCAGTGCTCTCCCTGTGCCACAGCGTCTTCCGCCGAGTCATCTTCTTCATCGTACGAGAGCCCTGGGTCCAGGGCTGGAGCGGCGTGGGGGAGGGGATGGACCACGCCACCGCCGCCCAGATCCGGGTTCCGCTGGACCAGCCGTCGATCTTCAGGACCGTGGCCCGAGACAAGACCGTCTTCATCGGGAGGCTCGGCCAGGAGGAGCAGAACCAGCTGTTCCTCAAGGGCCTCGGGAAGCGTGAGAGCACCAACGCCGCGCTGTTCCCCATCCTGCTCAGAGGCCGGGTGGTGAACCTGGTCTACGGGGACAGCGGGCCCACCGGGAACGTCAAGGCGAACATGGGGCAGCTTCTGGTGATGCTCCAGAAGGTGCCCCGGGCCTACCTGCGGATCATCCGCAGGCGGATCGCCGAGACCAAGCAAGCTGCCGAGCCTTCGGGCGCGGCCGAGGAGAAACGGGAGCCATGAGCGAGAGAGACAAGGAACTGCGCCGACGTCGCAAGCGGAGGCAGAAGGCCCGGCTGGCCCGGAAGAAGACGGCCATCGCCTCGGGCAAGGCGAAGACGGCCGCGAGCTGAGCCCTGCCGCTCGGAGAGCGGCAGACCGGCGCCAGGCGCAGGGGGCGGTCTCGGGGAGCTCCGTCTCCGCCCGAGGGCCACGACGCTTGACCCGTTACGACCTGCGGACATAAGCTCACCAGCGGCGACCCCATGAAGGAGCCGGATGCATCTGCCGCCTCGCGCAACGCCCGCTCTCAGTACGGACCGGGCACCTATGTGAGCTGCTCTCGGTGTGGGCGTCTGCTCAAGATCGAGTGGGCGACCCGGAGCATCGTCTGCTCCTGCGGCGCCCGGATCAAGACCGTTCCACCGAGGAAGTAGCCGAAGGTGCCTGAGGGCGCCCGCCCGCTGGCCTCCGGCCCGGACCAGGTGACCCGGCCCCGAGCCGGTCTCGACGCGGTGGTGGTGCCGGGACTGCTTCTGCTTCTGGCGCGCGATCTCCTGGTGCGCGACCCGGTGCGGGTGATCGCCTGGCGCCTGGCTCACGAGCCTCGCCTCAGCGACCTGCCCGCCTGGCTGCTGCCGCTCCTGCCCACGCCTCCCGCCGTGCTGGACCGCGACCCGGTGGCGCTGCTCCTGGCTGGCCTGGCGGTGGGGATGGCCGCCCTTTACATGCTGGGCGCCGTGCTCGGGAGCGGCGCTCGCACCCGCGCCGTCGCCCTCGGCGTGGCGGCGCTGCTTCTGGTGGCGCTGCCCACCGCCGGCCTGATCGCCATTGGGGTGGCCACCGAGCGGCCGTACGGACAGGACGGCGGTGTGGTGCAGCTACCGCTGGCCCTCGACAAGCTGCTGGCCGGCCAGAGCCCGTACGGCGCGGACTACTCGGACAGCATCCTCGGCAAGCAGTCGCGGGTTTCTCGATTCTGGGCGCCCCTGGGCGGCAACCCGATCCTGCGGCACCACGCTTACCTGCCCGGCACCCACCTGCTCATGCTGCCGGCGTTGCTCGCCTCGCGGGCGCTCTTCGGCTTCTTCGACCCGCGCCTCCTGACCCTGCTGGCGATGGCGCTGGCGGCGGCCCTGGCCACTCGGCTGGTCCGGGGTGGCCCCGAGAGGCTGACCGCCGCCGCCCTCGTGCTCGTCAACCCTCTGGTCTACTGGCACCAGGTCTTCGGCGCCAACGAGCTGCTCTTCGTGTCGCTGCTGCTCCTGGCCGTGCACCTGGCTGCCGTCGACCGGAGGGTGCTGGCCGGGGCGATGCTGGGGCTGGCCTGTAGCGTCAAGCAGTTGGCCTGGCCGTTCGCGCCGTTCCTGCTGGCGTTTCTGAGCGGGGCCCACGACCTGCGAGGCCTTTTCGGAAGAGAGGGCCGGGCTCGCCTGCGTGGACCGGCCGCCGCGGCCGCCGTGGTGGTCGTGGTGGTGGTGGCGCCGATCGCCTGGCTCGACCTGCGCGCCTTCTACCAGGACATCGTTGTGTACAACGTCGGGCTGAGCGGAGGTGACAGCTACCCACTGGGGGGCACGCCCGGCCTCGGGATCGCCAACCTGCTCCTCGTCTCGGGGCTTGTCGGGGGCCTTCGCGACTACTTCCCTTTCGGCGTCTTCTACGTCCTGCTGGTCCCGCTGGGTCTCTTCCTGCTGCGGGCCCAGCTCCGCTCCAGGAGCGCCGCCATGGTGCTGCTCACCGGGAGCACCGCCCTCGTGGCCGCGGTCTTCTTCTCTCGGGTCGCTCACCCCAACTACCTGGTGGCGGCCTTCATCCTGATCCCGCTCTCGATCCTGGCCGGCGCCCGAGGCCTCGACACCGCCGTCGTCCCGCTTCTGCTTCTCTCGATCGCGGCCGAGCTGGCCGAGCGCTCACCGCTGCGGACCCTGTGGCAGCAGGCGGAAGGGGTCGGCCTGTGGGCGGGGGCGCCGCTGCTCGGCCGGCTGTCGCCGCACCTGGCCGCGGAGCTCACCGCCGACCCTCTATCCCTCCTGGGAGCGACCGCGGCCGCCGGCCTCGGCCTCGCCTACCTGGTCGCGGGGACCCTTCGGCTCTCCCCTCGCCTCCGCGGGGCCCTGCTGGTCTCGTCCATGTTGGCAGTGGTGGTGGCACCGACGCTCTTGGTAGTGAAGGTGGGCCAGCTCACCGGGCAGCCCCGAGCCCAGTACCAGTGGGCGGTTCAGGCCCCGGCTGACGCCTCTCGCGTGGCCCGGATGGAGAGCCCCTATACCCCGCCACCCCCGGACTCGCCCACGGCCCGTGAGGCGTGGGCGACCAGCTTCAGGAGGGAGCCGCCGCGGCTGCTGGTGCCGGAGCTGTCCCCGGCCCCTCCGGGAGCGCCCCTGCTTCTGACCCTGCTTCCCGTCTCCGACCCGCGTCTGTTGGCTCTCGGCGCGCTCGCCGTGCTGGCCCTCTGCGCTGCGCGGCTGGTCCCTCCGGAAGAGCGGCTCTCTGCGGTCGGGCTGGCTGGCCTGGTGCCGGCGGTCGCGCTCGATCTCGTCTACGGGTCGGGGGAGACGATGGCGCTGGCGGCGCTGGCGGCGGCGCTTCTGTCGCTTCGACGGGGCGCAGCCGGCGGGTGCGGCGCCCTGGCGGGAGTGGCGGCCAGCCTCGACCACCGGGCGTTGGTCCTGATGCCGTTCCTGGTGCTGGCCCTCCCGCCAGGCGTCCCCCGCCGTCGCTTCGCGCGAGCGGCGGCGGCCGTCTACGCGCTGGTGGTGGTCCCGGTCGTGGCGCTCGACCCTGGGGCCTTCTTCGGGACGCTGCTGGCCCCGCTATCCCCCGGGGCCGGGGTGGGCATGGTCAACCTGCTCCTCTACCGCGGGACGGTGCCGGGGCCCGCCGCCGTGCTGTGCCTGGTGGGCGCGACGGCCGGCGCCACGCTGCTGCTGGCCTGGCTGGCTCGAAGGGCGCCGGGTGCGGCCCCGCTGCTGGGTGCCGCCGTCCTGCTGCTGGCGCTCGTGCTGTCGCCCGAGACGAGGGTCGACCGTTTCGCCCTTCCGGCCGTGCTGATCGCGCTCCTGGCCTGGCCCTGCCTGCTGAAGGAGCGGCGGGCCTCCGCCGGGTGCGGCCCTGGCGCCTGAAGCACGAACGGGGGAGGGTTTGTGGTGCCGGAGGCGGGATTCGAACCCGCACGAGTCTCCCCACACGCCCCTCAAGCGTGCGTGTCTGCCAGTTCCACCACTCCGGCACCGGAGCGCGGCAGGATAGAGGAGAAGTCTAGGGCGCGCCTCCGCCCCTGTCAACGAGCGCCCTCGCCGTCGGCTTGGCCAGCTCCTCGAGCACGCCCTTGATGAGCAGGGGCCAGACCGTGGTGGCGTCCGCGTGGACCTCGGCGAAGCGCCCCCCCTCGGCCTTCGGGACGAACTTGCCCCACGACACCCCCTCGGCGTAGCTGCACCCGGACAGCCCTCCCCAGTGGACGGGCTCGGGACAGATCCGCACGCCGTAGGCATAGCGGACCGGCTTGATGCCGGCGCCGAGACGCTCGTTGATCACGTCCACGTAGGGGCCGACCTCCTGGGCCCAGTTCCGCGGCACGCCTCCGCCGATGGTGAAGATCCCGAGCCGCTCGGCTTCGACGGCCTGGCGGGCAAATCGGTTGAGGTCGAGGTAGGGGTTGAAGCGGGGTCGGGTGTCGAGCCATCGCTCCGGCCCCTCGGCGCCCTGCGCCGGCGTCCGCCGCATGGCCCAGATGGACAGATCGAGGCCCAGCTCCGAGTCGGTGAAGGCCGGGATGAAGACCGGGACATCCTTGCGGTAGGCGTTGCAGAGGATGCCCACGGAGTCGCTCTCCGAGAGCAGCCTCCCGATCGCCCGACAGACGTCGGAGCTGCACAGCTCCTGGGTCTCGTCGAGGGTGGCCAGCGCCCGTCTGGTGAAGTCCTCGACGTGGTCCAGGTTGCTCTCCATCTCCAGCGTGTCGTAGACGCGGTTGTACCCCCGAAGGAAGAGCTCCTGGTCGCTCCACCGCGGGTCGTGCCGGTAGTGCGTGTTTCCGATCGCCTCGGCGAGGCCGTGGGCCACCAGGGCGCCGGTCGAGACCACCGCCTGCACCATCCCGGAGTCGATCATGGTCGCGACCACGCCGCCCATCTTGGCGATGGTCATGGCACCCGACAGCGTGAGCACCACGCGACACTCGGGGTCCCGTACCATGGCCAGCGTCACCTCGAAGGCCTCGCCCAGGGCGCGTCCACCGAAGGCGGTCTTGCCCATGGCTCGCAGCAGATCGGCGAACGTGGTGACTCGGTCGAGGGACAGGCTCTCGAGGGGAATCAGGCCGTCAGCGGCTCCGTCCTTCTGCTGGCGTGCGCGTTCCATGAGCGCATCCTATGTGCCCCGCACCGGGCCTGCAAGACCTGGGCCCCGCCCGAGAGGACGCGTCAGACGCGGTGGCTCCACAGCCGCACGCGGCCGTCGGCCAGCGCCGCCGCGATCCCTCGGCCGCCGTCGAAGGTGGCCACGGCGGCGTAGCTCTCCTCCGAAGGTCCCCAGAGCGTGCCCAGGGGCGCGCCGGAATGGCGGTCGAACAGATGGACCACGTTCTCCATCGCCACCGCCAGCAGGACCTCGTCGCCGGCGAAGGTGACCCCGGTCGGCGGCCGGCGCAGCTCGGTGATCTGCCCGACCTCTGACCTCTTGCCCAGGTCGAAGAGCCGGAGGGTCCGGTCGTGGCTGCCCACCACCAGCCGCTGGTTCCCTTCCGCCACCAGGAGGCAGACCTGGGCCTCCGGTCCCCGCAGCGTGGCCACCAGGCGTTGGCTCCCCGTGTCGAGCACCCGCAGCAGCCGGTTGGTGTGGCCGGTGATCAGGATGCCGCCGTCGGGCGTGTAGGCCACCGCCGTCACCCCCGATGGCTGTCGCAGCAGCTCGCGCCTCGCCTCGCCGTGGGTGGCGGCATCGACGTCCCACAGCTTGAGGTTTGCGTCGGTCCCGCCCGAGGCGAGGACGCGTCCGTCGGGGGAGAACGACACCGCGCCGACCATGGCCTCGTGCCGCAGACGTACCGGGTACTCGCGGGCCAGGCCCACGTGCCAGAGGTGCACGCTGCCGTCGACGTGTCCGGAGGCCAGAAGCTCGCCGTCCGGCGAGTAGGCCACGGCGAGGACCCGGGCGTCGTGCCCGGCCCGCTGGTGCATCTCCGTGCGTAGTGTGGCCACTCGGGCTCGGGACCGCAGGTTCCAGATCCGGGTCGCCCCGTCCGCGCCCGCGGTCGCCAGCAGCTCTCCGCTCGGGCAGAGACAGGCGGCTTGGACCGCTGGCGGCTCGCCGAAGGTACCCAGGTCCTCGAAAGCCGAGCTTCCTCGGCGGCGCACCAGCTCCGAGGTCACCTGGGGGAGCTCTGGGGTCGGGCTCGGACCGATCACGGTCGTCGGCGGGATCGCTTCGGCGTCCGTCACCGTAGGGGCCTCTTCCAGGCGCTCTTCGAGCGACCGCACGAGCGCCGCCACCCCGGCTCGGGAGGGCTCGAGGGCCTGGGCCCGGCGCGCCGCCTCGAGGGCTCGCTCGAGGTCGTTGTCCCCCAGGAGCCGCTCTGCCTCGGCCAGGCTCTCCTCGCAGGCTCGGGCCCGCTCGGCGGGCCCGAGCTGCGGCTTTGACGGGCCCGAGAGCCCCGCCGCCGCCTCCAGCGCGGCCGCCATCTCGGCGAGGTCCTGGTAACGCTCGGAAGGGGCCTTTCTGAGGGCCCGCTCGATCACCTCGACGACCGCCGGCGTCGCCCCGAGCGAGTCGGCGTCCAGGGGCTCCAGTGGCTCCCTGACGATCCGGTAGATCAGGGCCGGGATGGTGTCGGCTCGGAACGGGCAGCGGCCGGCCAGCAGCTCGAAGAGCACCACCCCGACCGACCACATGTCGGCCCGATGGTCCACCGTCCCGTCCACCAGCGACTCGGGGGCAACGTAGCTGGGGGTCCCCAGCACCAGGCCGGTCTGGGTCATCTTGGAGTCGGCCAGCCGCGCGATCCCGAAGTCCACCAGCTTCACCGAAGAGTCGCGGAGGACACGGACGTTGGCGGGCTTGATGTCGCGATGGATCACCCCGCGCTTGTGGGCAAAGTCCAGCGCCAGGCAGACGTCCATCACCATGCGCAGCCGCTGTCCCAGCGGGAACCGCTCCCGCCGGGCGACCACCTGGGCCAGGTCAAACCCCTCGCACAGCTCCATGGCGATGAACGGCTGGCCCTCGACCTGGCCCAGCTCGTAGATGGTGACGATGTGCGGGTGCTGGAGTCGTGCCGCCGCCCGGGCCTCGCGCTGGAAGCGGAGAAGCGCCTCGGGCCGGGAAAGGAGGCTGGCGGAGACGGTCTTGAGGGCCACCTCGCGGTCGAGGATCGGGTCCCGAGCCCGATACACGGTCCCCATCGCTCCCTCGCCGAGGCGGGCCAGGATCTCGAACTTCCCGATCTTCTGCATCCTCGCCGCGGACCATGATACGCGCCCGCCGCAGGACCGGGAGCCGCTCAGGTGGTCGAAAGCGCCGAAAGCAGCCCGTCGCCGAAGGCCTCGACCCGCCACCGCCTCAGGCCGGCGATGGCGAGGAGCTGGTCGCGGTCACGGGGCTCGGCCTGCGCCACCCGCTCGAGCAACCGCTGCGGCAGCACCACGGAGACGTCGAGGTCGATGCGGGCGGCGGTCTCCTGGCGCCAGCGGCGGAGCGAGGAGACGGCGCGGGCGGCGGCCTCGGTCAGCTCCGGTCGTTGCCGACGGGGTGGCTCGGGGAGCTCCCCAGGCGGCAGCGCCAACGCGGCGGCCACCGCGGAGACCACCTCGTCCGCTCGGGCGCGGGCTCGGGGCGTCAGGCCCGGCAGGCGCCGAAGCTCGGCGGCGGCTCGCGGCGGCTTGCGCGCCAGCTCCAGCAGCCGCTCGTTGGCGAGCACGTGAAAGGCCGGTCGGTCCACGGCCGCGGCGACCCGCTCCCGCCACTCGCAGAGCGCGCGCAGCACGGCCAGGCCTCGCCGGTCGAGACGTCCGGCTCCCTTGATGCGGAGGAAGGCGTCCGGGGCGCTGCCCTGGCGGGCGGCGGGGAGCGCCTGAACCGCCGCGTTCTCCTCCTCCACCCACGACAGGCGTCCCAGGACCCGCAGGCGCTCGCTGAGCCGACGGTGGAGCTCGATCAGGTGGGTGACGTCGGCGATCGCGTAGGCCTCCTGCCGCGGGCTGAGCGGCCGCCGCGACCAGTCGTCCCGCTGGTTGGCCTTGGACAGCTCGAGACCCAGCTCGCGACGGACCACCGCCTGCAGGCCGATCTCCGGCCAGCCGAGGAACCGGGCCGCCAGCATGGTGTCGAAGATGGAGGCGAGCTCGAAGCCGAAGTCGCGCTTGAGGATCGAGACGTCGTAGTCGGCGCCGTGAAGGACCTTGACGGTCGAAGCCGCGGCGAAGAGCGGCGCCAGCGGTGAGAGGTCCCGGACGGAGAGCGGGTCGACCAGCCAGGCCCCGCCGTCCTCCGACGAGATCTGCAGCAGGCAGACCTTGGTGAAGTAGTGGTGGAGGCTGTCGGCCTCGCTGTCGACGGCCACCGCGCCGCTGCCCTCCAGCCGCAAGGCCAGGTCACACAGCGCCTGCGGGTCGCGGATCCAGCTCGTCAACCGCGCCGCTCCAGCTCCTTGGCTTCCTCCCACAAGGCATCCATCTCCTCGAGGCTCGAGTCGGCCGGGGCCCGGCCTCGCTCGCGCAGCCGGCGCTCGACGTGGCCGAAGCGCCGGCGGAACTTGCGGTTGGTCGCCTTGAGGGCGCTCTCCGGGTCGACGCCGTGCAGTCGCGCCAGGTTGACGGCGGCGAAGAGCAGGTCGCCCACCTCCTCCGCCACCTGCTTCCCGTCGCCGCCCTCGAGGGCGGCGGCTTTCTGGTACTCGGCGATCTCCTCGTGCAGCTTCTCGAGCACGGCGGCGGCGTCGGGCCAGTCGAAGCCCACCCGAGAGACCTTGGTGGTCATCTGGAAGGCCTCCATCACCGCGGGGACGCCGCGCGAGACCGAGTCGAGCATCGACCCCGGGGGGGCGTCTTGCGCCACTTTCTCGGCCCGCTCGGCCGCCTTGATCGCCTCCCAGTTGCGCAGCACCTCGCCGGAGCTCTTCGCCTCATCGTCGCCGAAGACGTGGGGGTGGCGGCGGTGCATCTTGGCCACCACCCGATCGATCACGTCGGCGACGTCGAAGCGGTCCTGCTCGGCCGCGATCTGGCTGTGGAAGACGGCCTGGAGCAGCAGGTCGCCGAGCTCGCCGGCCAGCTCGTCGTCGTCTCCGGCGTCGATGGCCTCGACCACCTCGTAGGCCTCTTCGAGCGTCATGGGCTTGAGGCTCTCGTGGGTCTGCTCGCGGTCCCAGGGACATCCACCGGGCGCGCGCAGCCGCGCGATCAGCTCCACCAGCCCGTCGAAGCGTACACCGGCTCTCTTGGGTGCCTCGTCTGACATGAAGGCTATTGTAGGTCCAGCGCCGGCCGTTGCCGGCTCAGTCGAGGATCTCGAGGAGCCAGACGTTGCCGCTGGTCTCGGCCAGCTCGTAGACGATCTCGTGGCCGTCCGGCGACCAGGCCGGATAGCGGACGTAGACGTCGGGGCGGGCGTAGTGGGTGAGCTGGTGCTCGGCGCCTCCCTGGGTCGACACCCAGTAGATGTTCCAGAAGCCGTCTCGCAGCCCACCGAACGCGATCCGCTGGCCCTCCGGCGAGAAGCTGTAGGCCCAGCTCTGTCCGGGGGCCTCTGTGAGCGGCTTCAGGGCGCCGGTCTGCGCGTCCACCACCACCACCTGTGAGTCCCGCCCCCGGCGCATCTGGGCCGCGATCGACCGGCCGTCGGGCGACCAGACGGGGTAGGCC
Source organism: uncultured Acidobacteriota bacterium (assembly GCA_964574335.1). Lineage (GTDB taxonomy): Bacteria > Acidobacteriota > Vicinamibacteria > Fen-336 > Fen-336 > CAZNNH01. The sequence goes on from CAZNNH010000169.1 coordinate 11,509, forward strand.
ACCGACTCCTCGTCGAAGGTGATCTGGCGGGGGGGATCCCCTCTGACGTCCTCGACCCAGAGGTTGATCGTCTCGCCACCCTCTCGGGACCCGAAGGCGAACCGGTCCCCCTGGGCGGAGAGCCGGGGGAACTCGAGGCGCTGGTCGATCGGGCAGAGAAGCGAGCGGGAGCGTCGGGCCAGATCGACGGTGTAGAGCCCACGGTGGCCGTCTCCGAAGGAGAAGAATGCCACCGAGGTCCCTCCGGCGACGAAGCTCGGCAGGCTGTCGACCGCAGGGTCGGTGGCCACCGGCTGGGGGTTGCGGCCGTCGCGGTCCATCAGCCAGACGTCCGGGTTGGTTCCCGACTGCCAGCGCTCGAACACGATCCGGCGGCCATCAGGAGAGAACGCCGGCCGGCTGTTGCGACCGGTCTCGGCCGTCAACGGCACCGGTTGGCCGACGGGGCGACCGGCGTCGTCCAGCTCGAGGCGGAACAGGTTGCTGGCCATGGTGAGGGCGCAGTAGGCCATCCGGCCGTCCGCGGAGCGCGCCAGGTGCCGCACCGCCCCGGCCGTCACCGTCGACACCCGCCGCGGCTCGCCCTCGGCGCCGCCGGTCCGCGGCGAGAAGCCCACCCGGAAGACGCCGTGGTCCCCGCTGGGCAGGATCGCCGAGTAGGAGAGGGCGCGGCCGTCCTGGTCGAAGACCGGGTCGAAGAGCTGCTGTCCGTCCACCAGCCGCTTCAGGCCCGACCCGTCGGGCCGCACCGACCAGAGCGAGGCTGTCTGCCGTCCGAAGGCCCCGAAGACGATGTGGCTCCCGTCCGGCGACCAGGTGGGCGTCCCGTGGCCGCCCGGCGGCTCGCCGGGGTGGGTCAGGGGCCGAGGCTCCCCGCCGGAAGACGCCACGATCCACAGAGACGAAGGGGAGCTGGCGGGGCTGGCGTTGGCGGCCAGCACCTCTACCGCGTCGGACTGGAAGGCCAACTGGTGGCCATCGGGGGACCAGGTGGGGTGGGAGCCGAAGCCGGTCAGGCGGGCCGGCTGGCCACCCTGGGCCGGCAGGGTCCAGATCCCGCCGTGCCGTTTCGAGTGGTAGGCCAGCCGGGAGCCGTCGGGCGACCAGGCCGGCTGCAGGTTCTCGCCGTCGTCGTCGGTCAGCTCTCGCTCGGGGGCCGCCGGCTCGACGCCCCGGACGTAGAGCTGGAAGTGGCCGCTGCGGTTGGAGGAGAAGGCCAGGCTGCGGCCGTCCGGCGCGAAGGCGGGGAAGAGGTCGAGACCCCGCGAGGTGGTGAGCTGGACGGTGCGGGCCATCAGGCTGTCGCGGGACCGATAGGGCCACCTCCCGATCGAGAGACCGAAGAGGACCACGATGACGGCCAGGGTCAGCCAGGTGACCGGCCGGCGGACCGAGGCGTCGCGCCGCGCCCGCAGCGCGGCGAGGACGTCCTCCGCGGACGCGAACCGCCGCTTGGGGTCGCGTTCGAGACAGCGCAGGATCACTGACTCCCACCGCGGGTCGATCCCAGGGACGTGCTCGCGCGGCGGCGTGGGGGGGGCGCGGAGCCGCTTGAGCGCGGCCTGGTGCGGGGTGTCGCCGGCGAACGGCAGCTTCCCGGTGAGCATCTCGTAGATCACGATGCCCAGGGAGTAGATGTCCGCGGCGGCGGTGACGGCCTCGCCGGCCACCTGCTCGGGCGCCATATAGGTGGGCGTGCCCAGCTTGGGCCCGTCTCTCTGGCTCTCGACGTCGGGCCGTCTCCAGGCGGCCAGGCCGAAGTCCGTGATCACCACCCGGCTTCGGACCGCGTCGCTAGCGACCAGGGTGACGTTCGAGCTCTTGAGGTCCCGGTGCATGATCCCGGCATGGTGCGCGGCGGCCAGTCCGGCGCCGATCTGCTCCACGATCGGCCAGGCCTGGTCCGTGGACAGCGGCCCCTTGCGGGCCAGCCGATCCGCCAGGTTCTCGCCCTCGAGCAGCTCCATGGTGAGGAAGGCGACGCCCGTGCGCTCGTCGCCCTCGGCCGCCGGCTGGTGGCGGAAGACGTCGAAGATCCGACAGACGTTCGGGTGGGTCACCCGCCGCGCCAACTGGACCTCGAGGCGGAAGCGCTCGACCATCTCGCCGTCGTCCGCCAGCGGCGAGCGCACCATCTTGAGGGCCACCCGCTCGCGCAGCTCGAGGTCCTCGGCTTCGTAGACCTCGCCCATCCCACCCCGGGCGATGAAGCGCACGATTCGGAAGCGCCCGGCGAGCAGGGCCCCCTGCGCGAAACGCGGGGCCGAGGCGGGACGCCAGCCCTCACCCAGATCCGCCGAGGTGGGCGCCGAGTCCACCGGCTCCGGATCGGGGGCCGGCACCTTGGGTTCTTCGCTCTGGTCCCCAGGAGGCGACATGGCGTCGAGGCACCTCGACGGGTGAGCTGGTGCCGGAGGTGGGAATCGAACCCACACGAGGCGGAAGCCTCTCGGGATTTTG
>CAZNNH010000170.1:0-13727 GCA_964574335.1 uncultured Acidobacteriota bacterium
GACCCGGGCCATCGCCACCGCCCCGCGGACGTTGCGCAGCCCGTTGCGCGCCTCGCTGCGGATCGCCTCGCGGGTGGATCGCTCAGCCAGCGTTGCGTCGTAGCCGCCTCCCTGGATCATGAAGTCGGCGATCACCCGATGGAAGATGGTCCCGTCGTAGTGGCCGGTGCGGATGTACTCCAGGAAGTTGGCCACGGTGATCGGCGCCTTGTCCTGATGGAGACCGATCTTGATCGGGCCGAGGCTCGTCTCCAGCACCACCACCGGCCCGTTCGGCACCGGTGTCGGTGTGGGTGTCGGTGGGGCGGCAGGCTCCTGGCCGGTCGGGGCCTGGAGCAGGGCGGTCAGCAGGACCAGGTACGGCAGGCTCATCGTCACCTCGTCTCTTGAACTTGGCCTGATTCTACCTCCCGGGCGCCGGGAGCGGCCCACCGCCGGCGTGACGGCGTGACGCCCACGGTTGATTCGGCCCGCAGCGGACCGTAAAATGCGGCGGATCTCCATGGTCCTCTTCAATTACTCCACCAAGGAGCTGACCGCCAAGATCGTCTACTACGGCCCTGGCCTGTGCGGCAAGACCACCAACCTGCAGTGGATCCACGAGAAGATCCCCATCAAGAACAAGGGGAAGATGCTCTCGTTGGCCACCGAGGCGGACCGCACCCTGTTCTTCGACTTCCTGCCGATCGAGCTGGGCACGATCCGCGGGATGAAGACGCGGATCCAGCTCTACACCGTCCCGGGGCAGGTGTTCTACAACGCCACCCGACGGATGGTGCTCAAGAGCGCCGACTGCGTGGTGTTCGTTGTCGACAGCCAGGAGCCGATGCTCGATCCCAACCTCGACTCGCTCCAGAACATGCGGGAGAACCTGGAGGTCAACGAGATCGATCCGGACGAGATCCCGGTGGTGATCCAGTACAACAAGCGCGACCTTCCGAACGCGCTGCCGGTCTCGGTCCTGAACCAGAAGCTGAACCAGAAGGGCTATCCGTTCCAGGAAGCGGTCGCGGTCCGCGGCGAGGGGGTCGAGGAGACCCTCAAGGCCGCTACCGGCCTGGTCTTCAAGATGCTGGCCGCCAAGTACGGCTCGGGCGGCGACGCCAGGGGCAGGGCCGCGCCGCAGCCGGCGGCACCCCAGCCGGCGGCACCGCCGCCTGCGCCGCCGCAGGCCCCGACCACCCACACCGACCCGCTGCTGCAGGCCCCGCTCGAGGCGGCGTCCGCACCCAGCGCTGACAGCTTGCTGGACTCCCTCGACGGCACCCCCGGGGAGCTGCCGGAGCTGGATCTGGGCGAGCCCGAGCAGGACCTCGACCTCGGCGAGCCCGAGGCCCCCGCGCCGGACGAGGCGCTGGACTTCGACCAGCCCACGCCTGGCGGAGACGAAGAGCTGAGCTTCGACGAGCCCCTGCCGGAAGCCGAGCCGACCTCGGAGCCGCGCGACCTCCAACTGGAGGAGCTGAGCCTCGAGGAGCCCCTGCCGGAAGCCGAGCCCCTGCCGGAAGCCATGCCTGTCCCGATGCCGGAGCCGCGACCGACCCCCAACCCCAGGCCGCTGGTGCGCCCCGGGGGCATCGACACCATCCCCGTCGAGGCCGAGGTACAAGCCGACGCGGCGGGGGTCGCGGAGGCCGAGGTGGCGGTTCCGATCGAGGTGGTGCTCGGCGAGCGGACCACCGAGGTCGAGGTCCGGCTCAAGCTCCGCATCAAGCTCAAGCGCTGATTCCGTGGCCCGCCCTGCCACGCCGCCTTCGGGTGGAGGTACCTTGAACGTGGCCGACGTCTCACCCGAGAACCTGTCGAGACCGAGCCCGCCGCGCGACGCGGTGCGCCGGGGCCTCGGGCTATCGCCGGCCCCTCTGGCCCTCGCCCTGCTGATCGCGCTGGCGACCGGCCCTCTGGCGAAGGCCCAGCTCGCCCCGCTCCCCCAGCAGCAGGGCGTCTCGGGCCTGGGTCTGGCGCTGCGCCGGCTACCGGTCGTGGGTCGGGTGCTGTTCGTCACCGCCCACCCCGACGACGAGGACAGCGGCCTGCTGGTGAGGCTCCGCCAGGGCCTCGGCCTCCGCACCGCTCTCTTCTCCCTGACCCGAGGCGACGGCGGCCAGAACGAGATCGGCCCGGAGCTCTTCGAGGCCCTCGGCGTGCTGCGGACCGAGGAGCTGATGGCCGTGCACCGCCACGACGACGCGGAGCAGTACTTCTCCCGCGCCTACGAGTTCGGCTACTCGTTCAGCGTGGAGGAGACCTTCGACAAGTGGGGAAAGGACGAGATCCTGGCCGACGTCGTCGAGGTGGTGCGCCGCTTCCGCCCCGACGTGATGCTGACGCTCCCGCTCGAGGCGCCCGGCGGGGGCCAGCACCACCAGGCCGCCGCTCGGCTGGCGGCCGCGGCCTTTCGTGCCGCCGCCGACCCGGAGCGCTACCCGGAGCAGATGAAGCGCGGGCTTCGGCCCTGGCAGGCGAAGCGGCTGTTCCAGGCCCGCTGGGTAGGGGCGGGCGGCGGGGCAGAGACGATCGCCGAGGGCGACCTGGTCCTCGACACCAGCCGATACGATCCGTTGCTGGGCTTGTCGTGGTTCCAGCTCGGGGCGCTCGCCCGCGCGTCCCATCGCTGCCAGGGGATGTCGCAGCTTCACGCGCTCCCGGGCCGGGGCCGCTCCTACTACTCGTTGGTCGACAGCGAGCCCGCGCTCTCCGCTCCGCCCGGCGATCTCTTCGAGGGGATCGATGTCTCGCTGGAGCGGTTGCGCCTCCCGGCGCTGGCGGGGGAGATCGACGCGATCGAGGACGGCGTCCGCCAGGCCCGGCAGGCGTTCGACCCGGAGGCGCCCGGCGCGACCCTCGAGCCGTTGCGCGAGGGCCTGGCGGCGGTGCGCCGCGCCACCGCGGCGCTCGCCGGGAGCGACATGGAGGAGGCGGTCCGCGCGAACCTGCGCCTCGATCTCGAGGGCAAGCGCCGCGACTTCGAACAGGCGTTGACGCTCGCTCACGGCCTGTCCGTCGTGGCCCTGGCGGATGACGGCGACGTGGTGCCGGGCCAGGAGCTGGGCGTCACCGTCCTGGTCCACAACCCGGGCCCGGAGCCGATCGCCATCGGCCGCCTCGCCGTTCGAGCCCCCGAGGGCTGGACGGTCGAGGAGGCGGCCCCGGTCGAGCTCCAGGCGCTGGGAGCCGCCTCGGGCCTCACCCACAAGGTCAAGGTGCGGGTGAGCAGCCAGGCGCGCTACTCGCAGCCCTACTGGCACAAGGACCCCAAGGCCGACCGCTTCATCAACGATGTGCCGGCGGACGCCACGCTGCCGTGGAGCCCGCCCGACCTGGTCCTGAAGCTGACGTACGTCACCGGTGGCGTCCCCGTCGACGTCGAGCGTCCGGTCGAGTGGCGGTACCCGGCGACGGGCGGTGGCGAGAAGCAGAAGGTGGTCAACGTCGTCCCGGCCGTGTCGGTGCGGCTGACCCCCGAGCTGCTGGTGGTCCCCCTGGCCTCGTCGGGCTTGCGCCGCGAGATGCGGGTCGAGCTCCAGCACGCCACCCCCGAGGCCTCGAGCGTCGGCGTGCGGCTGGTGGCGCCGACAGGCTGGGAGGTCGAGCCCGAGGATCGACGAGTCGAGCTCCGGAGCGTGGGAGAGCAGGCCACCCTGCGGTTCTTCGTCACATCTCCCCGGGGCCTGGCCGAGGGGGAGCACGAGCTGCAGGCGATCGCCACCTGCGCGGGGAAGGAGTACCGCCAGGGCCTCCAGGTGATCGCCTACGACCACATCCAGGAGCGCCACATGCTCCACCCGGCCGCCACCCGCGTGCGCGCGATCGACGTGCGCACTGCGCCCGGCGCCAGCGTCGGGTACGTGATGGGGGTCGGCGACCAGATTCCGGAGGCCATCCGTGCCCTGGGTATCCCGGTCACGCTGCTGGGGCCGGACGACCTCGCCTTCGGCGACCTCTCACGGTACTCGACCATCGTCACCGGCGTCCGCGCCTACAAGGACCGGACCGACCTGCGGGCCCACCACCAGCGGCTCATGCGCTACGTCGAGAGCGGCGGCCACCTGGTGGTCATGTACAACAAGTTCGAGCTCAACGTGCCCGCCCTGTCGGGGCCGGACGGCGAGAAGGTCAGCCCGTTCACCCCCTTCCCGGCCCGGGTCGGCTCCAACCGGGTGACCGTGGAGGAGGCGCCGGTGCGGATGCTCCGGCCGGACCAACCGCTGCTTTGCCGGCCCAACCGGATCACGGCCCGCGACTTCGAAGGCTGGGTCCAGGAGCGCGGCCTGTACTTCCTGGACGCGCTCGATCCCCGCTACGTCGAGCTGCTGTCCTCCGAGGACCCCTGGCCCAACAACGCCGGCGAGAAGCTCGGCCTGCTGGTCACCGCACCGGTGGGCGCGGGCTCCTGGACCTACGTGGGCGTCGGCCTGTTCCGCCAGCTCCCGGAAGGCGTCCCGGGGGCCTACCGACTGCTCGCCAACCTGATCGCCGGACCGAGATCATACGCTGCGGACGAGAGCGGACCGCACCCTCAATAGACCCTGGAGAGATGATCATGCCCACTAGCCCTTCCACCCCCACCCTCGACCCGAAGCGGCAACGCCTCGCCGCCGACACGGTGCGCCTGCTGGCCGCCGACACGGTCCAGAAGGCCAACTCCGGCCATCCCGGACTGCCCATGGGCATGGCCGACGTCACGGTGGTGCTGTTCACCCAGTTCCTGCGCCACGATCCGGCCGATCCGGCGTGGCCCGACCGCGACCGCTTCGTGCTCTCGGCCGGCCACGGCAGCGCGCTTCTGTACTCGCTCCTGCACCTGAGCGGCTACGACCTCCCGCTCTCCGAGCTGAAGTCGTTCCGGCAGTGGGGGAGCCGGACCCCCGGACACCCCGAGCACGGCCTGACCCCGGGGGTCGAGACCACCACCGGTCCGCTGGGCCAGGGGCTGGCCAACGCGGTGGGGATGGCGATCGCCGAGCGCTGCCTGGCCGCCCGCTTCAACCGTCCCGGTCTCGACCTGTTCGACCACGACACCTACGCGATCGCCGGCGACGGCTGCATGATGGAGGGCATCTCCCACGAGGCGTGCGCCCTGGCCGGGCACCTCGGCCTGGGCCGGCTGACCGTCCTGTACGACGACAACGGCATCAGCATCGACGGCCCCACCAGCCTGTCGATGAGCGAGGACGTGGTGGCCCGTTTCGCCGCCTATGGCTGGCACTGCCAGAAGGTCGACGGGCACGACGCGGCCGCGGTGGCGGCGGCGATCGCGGCGGCCCGGGCAGAGGCCGCCCGTCCCTCGCTGATCGCGTGCCGCACCCACATCGGCTTCGGCAGCCCCAACCGCCAGGACACCAGCAAGGCCCACGGCGAGCCGCTCGGCGCCGACGAGCTGCGGCTCACCAAGGAGCGTCTGGGCTGGCCGGCGGACGAGAGCTTCCGCATCCCCGCGGAGGTGTCCGAGCTGATGCGCCGGGCCACGGAGCGCGGCGCCCAGAAGCGCGCGGCGTGGAACGCCGCCCTGGCCGGCTGCGAGCCGGAACGGGCCCAGGAGCTCCGCGCGGCGATGGCGGGCGAGCTTCCGGAGGGTTGGCAGAAGTATCTGCCGGTTCCCTCGACGGACAAGCCGCTGGCCACCCGCTCGGCGTCGGGCGCGGTCCTCGACGCCATCTCCCCGCACCTACCGAGCCTGATCGGCGGGTCGGCCGACCTGACCCCCTCCAACAACACCATGCCGAAGGGTGCGGCCTCGCTCTCCCGGGACGACTTCAAGGCGCGCTACATCCGCTTCGGCGTGCGCGAGCACGCCATGGGCGGCATCCTGAACGGCCTGGCGCTGCACGGCGGCATCCGCCCGTACGGCGGGACCTTCCTGGTCTTCTCCGACTACATGCGACCTTCGATCCGGCTGGCCGCGATGATGGGCCTACCCGTCATCTACGTCTTCACCCACGACAGCATCGGCCTAGGCGAGGACGGTCCCACCCACCAGCCGATCGAGCACATCGCCTCGCTCCGGGTCATCCCCAACCTGGTGGTGCTGCGCCCCGCCGATGCCACCGAGACGGTGGCGGCCTGGCGGGCGGCTCTTCTGCGTCGCGACGGCCCCACCGCGCTGGCCCTCACCCGGCAGGCGCTGCCCGTGCTCGACCGCGCCAGCTTCCCCGACGCGGCGGCCACGGCGCAGGGCGGGTACACGCTGCGCGACCAGCCCGGCGCGCGCGCGCTGCTGCTTGCCAGCGGGTCCGAGGTCCACATCGCGCTCGAGGCCCAGGACCTGCTGGCCGCCGACGGGGTGGCGACGCGGGTGGTCTCGATGCCGTCCTTCGAGCTGTTCGAGAAGCAGCCCGTCGAGTATCGGGAGAGCGTGCTGCCGCCCGCGGTCACGGCGCGGGTGGCCATCGAGGCCGGGGCGACGCTGGGCTGGGAGCGCTACGTGGGTCGGGACGGCGTGGTGATCGGCCTCGACCGCTTCGGCGCCTCGGCCCCTTACAAGGAGCTCTATCGGCACCTCGGCCTGACCGCACAAGCCGTGGTCGACGGCGTGCGCCGGCAGATCGGCTGACCGCCCTCGCGCCCGGGCAGGCGCAGCTCCGGGGCGCCGGCTACGGCTTGCGCACGCCCTCTTTGGGGAAGTCGACGAGGAGCCGCTCGCCTTGTCCCGAACGGATGCGCACCCGCCGTTCGATGGGCTGGTAGGCCGGATGCCGGACCGAAACGGTGTGCGACCCGGGTGAGAGGGGGATCGCCTCCAGCGGCGTCTCGCCGATCACCCGTCCGTCCACGGCAACCTCGCCCCAGGGGCGTGCCACCACCAGCAGCGTGCCGTCCGGCAGCGGGGTCCGAGCCGGGGCCGGCGCCGCCGGGACGGTGGTTGCCGGAGCCGTGGTCACCGGCGTTGCCACCGTTCGCGTGACGGCAGGCTTCCGCGTCGCCTCTCGGGGAGGCGGGGCCGGCGTCGCCGTGGCGCGAGGCGTGGGCGTGGAGACGGGCGTCGGGCGGGGCGTCGCCGCGGGAGCCGTCGTTACCGGGGTCGCGGTCGGCGAGGCGGCGACAACCGTGGACGGTGGCAGGGTCGGCCCGGTGGACGGTGGCACCGGTGCCCTCCCACGGCCGAGGGCGAAGATCAGGACCCCCACGCCCACCACCGCCACGGCACCGAGCAGCCACTTCGGAGGGCCGGAACGCCGCCGGGTGCGGGAGGGCGACAGGACCGTGGGTGCGTGGAGCGCCTCGGTGGAGGCCGGCACCTGGCGATGGCTGGGACTGCGCGCGTCACGTAGCGCATCGGCGAAAGCCTGTGCGGTCTGGTAGCGCGCCGTCGGGTCCTTGGCCAGCGCCCTGTGCAGCACCGTCCGCAGGGCGGGCGGCAGGCCCAGTGCGGGCGCCGTGTCGAGGGGGGGAGGATCGTTGATCTGCTTGAGGATCGTCGAGATGGGCGTCTCGCCCCGGAAGGGAGTCTGGCCCGTGAACAACTCATAGGTGACGATGCCCAGCGAGTAGATGTCGCTACGGAAATCGGCCTTGTGCCCCTGCGCCTGCTCCGGGCTCATGTACTCGGGTGTTCCCACGATCGAGCCGGTGGCGGTGAGCGTCTCGCCGCCCTGGCGCTTGGCGATCCCGAAGTCCATCAGCCGGGCGCGTCCCGACGGGTCGCGCATGACGTTGGGGGTCTTCAGGTCCCGGTGGATGATGCCGGCCTCGTGCACCGCCTGCAGCCCCTCGGCGATCTGGATCGCCAGCTCGTAGGCCTCCTCCAGCGGGAGGGCGCCGCGCTCGCGAAGCAGGCGCTTCAGGTCCATCCCCTCGACCAGCTCCATGGAGATGAACTGGAGACCCCTCTCCTCGCCGAAGTCGTGGATGGTGCAGACGTTGCGATGTCGCACCTTGCGTGCCAGCCGGATCTCGCTCTTGAAGCGCTCGGCCATGGTCGGGTCCTGGCCGAAGTCGGGGCGCAGGACCTTGATCGCCACCGTCTCGTCCAGGGCGCGATCGCGGGCCTTGTAGACCATGCCCATGCCGCCGCGGCCCAGCGCCCCGAGGATCTCGTAGCGGTCGTGGAACACCGTCCCGGGAGAGAGGTCCACGGCAACGACCACCGCGGTGGGGGCGACCAGGGTGGTGGCGCAGTTCTGGCAGCGCTCCGCGAATGGCGGGTTCTCGGTCTGGCAGGTGGGGCAGATCATCGGGGGTGGGTCACCTCGAGCACGTAGGCGACCTCGGGGGGACCGCCCTCCTGGAGGAAGATGTCCACGCGGTAGCGGGTTTCGGCGGCGCCCTCCCACTCGAGGACACCCGAGGTCTCGGTCAGTAGTCGAGCGTCTCCGACGTTCGCCCCGGTGATGTCGTTGACCACGAACCAGTGGATGGCATCGCTGCCGCCAGCCGACCAGCTCAGGTTGGCGTGCCATCCGCCGGCGCTGGGGGCTGGGCCGACCCCAATGCTGGCTGCGCTGTCTTCCTGGGTCAGGAAGCCCTCGAAGTGCTCGGTGACCGGCTCGCTGGGCGGCATCGTGGTGGTGGTGGTGGCGCCCGCGCCCGGGGAGGCCGGGGCGGCCGAGCTGCCGCTCGACCCACCTCCGCCCGCTGCCAGCGCCACGCCCCCTCCGACCACCAGCGCCCCACCCGCGATCAGGAGTGCCTTGCTGCCGCCCCCCTTCTTCGGCTTAGGTTCCTCCTGGGGAGCCGCCTGGGCCGCCTGAGCCGCCTGGGCCGCTTCCTGCCGGGCCGCCTCAAACAGGTTGATGACCTTCGGCGGGTACTTGTCGGGGCTGAGCGACAGGTCCTTCATTTGGATCACGGCCTCGCGGAACTTGGCCCGGGCGGCCGCCTCGTGCCCCTTGCCGACGTACGCGATGCCCAGGTACAGGTAGGCCTGGGACAGCTCCCCGGCCTTTGCCGGGTCCGTGGCGAGGCGCCGCGCGGCCGTGTCCAGGGTCAGGATCGCGGCGTCGTACTCGCCGTTCTCGACCTGCTGGATGCCCTTGACCACCTCCGGGTCGGTGGCCGCTTCCTGGCCGGCTACAGTCGGAGCCAGGAACCCGCCGATCGCCAGACCGAGGACGAGTGACAACCCTCTCATGAGAGACCTCCCGCTGCGTGAGAGCGGCCGAGCTTCGGCGGTATCGGCCAGGACGTGGGCGTCCTGGCCGGAGCCAACAGCCGATGAGGCACGTGCGCGGCCGTGCATGCTCAAGAGTCGTTCCTGAGGCGACGTTGGGGCACACCCTACTGCTCCCCTCGCCGAGCGTCAAGGTTTGCCGGGCTTCCGCCGCTTCAGGAGGCTGGCGCGCGAGATCGCTCCCGGTCCGAAACGCTCGGCCACCGCATCCTGCAGCCGATCCGGCACCGAGGGAGGCGGCGCGAACAGCTCGAGCTGAGAGTCGCCACCGAAGCCGGAGGCGTAGATCCCGAGCAGCCGGACCGGGCGGCCGACGTGCACGCCCTGGAACAGCTCGAAGACGACGCGGAACAGCTCGGTGGCCGAGTCGGTGGGATGGCCCAGCGTCTCGGCTCGGGTCCGGGTGCTGAAGCTCTCGTCGCGGTACTTGAGCGTCACGGTGCGGGCGGCGAGGTGGTGGTGGCGTAGCCGCCGGGCGACGGCGTCGGCCAGGGCCAGCAGGGTGTCGTGCAGCACCTCGGGATCGGAGGTGTCCGACTCGAAGGTCCGCTCCTGGCCCAGGCTCTTGGCCTCGCCGGCGTCGGCCACCACCGGCCGCTCGTCGACCCCCTGGGCCAGCCGCACCAGGTCGTGGCCGTGGGTCCCGAGCCGGTGGCTGAGGGTGCTCTCGGGAAGCCGGGCCAGGTCACCGATGGTGTGAACGCCGACCCGGAAGAGCGTCTCCTCCATCTTGGGCCCCACCCCCCACAGGCGGCGCACCGGGAGCGGGGCCAGGAAGCTCGCCTCGGTCCCGGGCGCCACCACCACCAGGCCGTCCGGCTTCTGAAGGTCGGAGGCGATCTTGGCCACCAGCTTCGAGGTGGCCACGCCGACCGAGGCGGTGAGCCGCTCCTCGCTGACGACAACCTGCTTGAGCTTCCGCGCGATCTCCGTCGCCGAGCCGAACGCGCGGCGGCTCGCGGTGACGTCGAGGAAGGCCTCGTCGACGGAGACCGGCTCCACCAGGTCGCTGAAGCGACGCAGGATCGCCATCACCTGACGGGAGACGTCCAGGTAGCGCTCCATGTCCACCGGCAGGTAGACGCCGCGCGGGCAGAGGCGGTAGGCCTGCGAGATCGGCATCGCGCTTCCCACGCCGAAGCGCCGCGCCTCGTAGGAGGCCGTCGAGACCACGCCCCGGCCGCGCCCGGCCTTGGGATCGGCGCCCACGATCACCGGCCGGCCTCGCAGCTCGGGCCGGTCACGCTGCTCGATGGCCGCGTAGAACGCGTCCATGTCCAGATGGAGGATGGCCCGCATCGGCCGGATGCTAGCACCCGGCGGTTGCCGCGGAGGTCCGCGTCCACGGCTGTCGCCCCTCGGGGCTGGTAGGATCAAGGAAGTCGCCCCGCGGGGGCGGGTACGACGAGACAGGAGGCATCATGGGCCTGCCCACACGGCGTCTGGGTTCGGACGGTCCCGAGATCACCACGGTCGGCTTCGGGGCCTGGGCCGCCGGCGGGGGCGGCTGGGCGTTCTCCTGGGGCCCCCAGGACGACCAGGCCTCGATCGCGGCCATCCGTCACGCCCTCGCCCAGGGCGTCAACTGGATCGACACCGCCGCGGTCTACGGCTACGGCCACTCGGAGGAGGTGGTGGGGCGGGCGATCGCCGACCTGCCGGCCTCGGAGCGTCCCCTGGTCTTCACCAAGTGCGGGCTCCGCTGGGACGAGGCCGACCGCATGAAGCCGCCCCAGAGGGTGCTCCGACCCGACTCGATACGGGCGGAGTGCGACGCCTCGCTGCGGCGCCTGGGTGTCGAGAGGATCGACCTCTACCAGTTCCACTGGCCGGACGAGTCCGGCACGCCGGTCGAGGAGTCGTGGGGCGAGATGGGCCGGCTGGTGGAGGCGGGCAAGGTCCGCTTCGCCGGGGTCTCGAACTTCGGCGTCGAGCTGCTCGAGCGCTGCGAGAAGGGCCGCCACGTCGTCTCGCTGCAGCCCCCGTTCTCGATGATCCGCCGCGGGGCGGCCGGCGAGACCCTGCCGTGGTGCGCCGCCCACGGCACCGGCGTCGTCGTCTACAGCCCGATGCAGTCGGGGCTGCTGACGGACTCGTTCACGGAGGAGCGGGTGGCGCGGATGGCGGCCGACGACTGGCGGGCCCGGTTCGGCGAGGAGTTCAAGCCGCCGAAGCTGCTCCGCAACCTGGCCCTGCGCGAGACGCTGCGACCGATCGCCGACAAGCACGGGACCACGGTGGCAGCGGTCTCGGTGGCGTGGACGCTGGCCTGGCCGGGGGTCAGCGGCGCGATCGTGGGCGCCCGTTCCCCGGAGCAGGTGGACGGCTGGCTGGGAGCGGCGGCGCTGCCGCTCGATGCCGAGGACCTGTCCCAGGTCGCGGCCGCGATCGAGAAGACCGGGGCCGGCAGCGGACCCGGCCGGCCCTGAGCCCGTCCGCTGTTTGAGCCCGCCGACCCCCCGGCGGACAATGGCCGAAGCCTTCTGGCCCGGAGCGCGGCAGGATGCCCGAGGCACCGACCCCGACCCCGTCCCACGCTGCCGTTCCCAGCGTCCGTGACCTGCTCGCCGTCCTGGTGCGGGCGCAGAAGGCGCTGCGCCTCTACCAGGGGTCGAGCCCGGTGCTGGAGCGCCTGGAGCAGGACCTCTACGGTGGGCTGGCCGCCTGGCTCGAAGGCGGCGAGACCCTGGAGCTCGGCATAGGCGAGTTCCAGATCCTCCGCGGCGAGGACGTCGTCTACGAGAGCCGGGACCGGAACGACAGCCTGGCCTTCCTGCTGTATCGGGACGGCATCCGGCGGCTGAGCTTCCTGCCTGGCCTGGAGCGGCGCGAGCTACGGGCCCTGATCGAGACCCTGGCCCGGTCGACGGCTGCCGGCAACCAGCAGGACGACATGGTCACCCTGCTCTGGGAGCGCGACCTCTCCGCCATCCGCTACTTCGCGGTCGAGGAGCTGTCCTCCGAACAGAGCGGGCCACGGCTGGAGGAGCAGCTCGCCTCTCCCCACGGCGGCGAGGCTGCGAGCGGGGGAGGCGGCGAGGCCTTCAGCGTGCGCGACGTCGAGCAGCCGGTGGGTCACCTGCCCGTCGACCAGTGCCGCCTCGGCGAGGACGAGATGGCGGCGCTGCGTGGCGAGCTGCTGCGGGAGCACGAGACGCCGTTCTGGGAACGCCTGGTGGAGCTGGCCGTGGAGCTGATGCTGCTGGAGAGCTCCGAGCCCGACCGGCGCAACCTCATCCACTGCCTGCAGGCCGTGATCGACCAGCTCCTGGACCAGCCGGACCTCCAGGCGGTGGTCCGGTGCGCCGACCACCTGAGCAGCCTGGCTCGCCTGTTCCCCGAGGCCCAGGCGGTGCAGCGCCTGGCCGGCGAGACGCGTGAGGCGCTGGCCGCGCCGGAGCGGCTGGCCCGGTTCCTCGAGGGCGTGGTGACCCAGCGGACCGTCGAGCCGGCGGAGCTGACGGCGTTCCTGGTGCTGCTGGGGCCCGAGGCGGTCGACGGGGTCTGGCCCTGGGTTGCGACGATGCCCACCGCGCCGCTGCGCCGCGCGCTCTCGAACGCGTGGCTGGCGGGAGGGATGCGGTCGGTCCCTGGACTGCTCCCTCACCTGATCGGGGCCGACGCCGAGCCTCCCATGCCGCTGCTACGGGAAGGGTTCCACGTCCTGTCGAAGCTGCCCACCGAGGAGATCCTCCCTCACGCGCCGGCTCTCATGGCGAGCCCCCACGAGGCCACGCGTCGTGAGCTGGTGCGCCTGGTCGGCCGCCTCGACCGGGCCGAGGCGCACGCCCTCTGCGTGGAGCTGCTCGTGGACGCGGACGCCGAGGTGCGGGGCGCGGCCCTCGACGCGCTGGTCCACCACGAGCGGCGGGAGCTGGCGCAGGCGATGCTCGAGCGGTCGCTGGGAGCGCCGGGGTTCCCATCCTTCGCCGCCCAGGAGAAGCGCCGCCTGTTCCGGGCGGTGGCCAAGCTGGCCGGCGACCAGGCGCTTCTGTGGTTCGTGGACTGTCTCGAGCGGCGCGAGTCGGGCTGGTTCGAAGGGGCGGGCGCTCGCGATCTGCGCGAGGCGGCGGCCCACGGCATCCGCCGGATCGGCACCGAGACGGCCCGGGCGCGCCTGGTCGAGCTGTCCCGATCCAGCGACCGGCACGTGCGGGCGGCCTGCCTCAAGGAGCTGGCCCAGGAGGAAGCGTGACGGGATCGCCGCAGGCTTCCTCCGCCGAAACCCGGCTGTTCCTCTCGCGGAGCCGCGACGTCCTGCAGCAGCTCGCGGTGCTCCTCCGCACCTCCTCCCTCCACGAGCTCACCAACGAAGTCTTCCTGGAGCCGCTGGAGCGGGCCGAGGCGGCGCTTCGAGAGCTCTGCGCCAGCGAGGGGCGACTCCGCCTCGAGCGCACCGCCGGCGACCTGTACGCCAACGGCGTGCGGATCCGGATGGAGCTGCAGACGCTGCAGTCCTACAAGTACCTGGTCGATCAGCTCGACCGGCGTGGCCTGGGTGGGGTCGGCTTCGAGGCCGCCGTCTCGGGGGGGGACCTGCTCGGCCTGCTGCGAGCGCTCGTGCTAGCGCAGAAGCAAGAGGACGGCGTGGCGGTCGTCAACGGTCACCTCTCCGCCG
>CAZNNH010000171.1:0-13701 GCA_964574335.1 uncultured Acidobacteriota bacterium
TGACCGCCTGACCGGGGGTGGCTCGCACATATCCATGATCACGTCTCTCCCACGGGGCCGAGGGCGGGCGACCCGCCCTCGGCCCCAGCGGTAGGCGGCATGCACCTGAACGAGGACCGGCCCATCACCGACGCCGCCGAGGTGGCAGCGTTCCTCGCCCGGCTGCCGCTGGCGATCGACCGGGAGCGCTTCACCCGGTTCGTGCTGGGGTTTCCGCACGGGTACCTGGAGGCCACGTCGCCCGCCGAGGTACTGAAGCACTTCGCCCTGGTGGAGAGCCTGGGCGAGCGCGACTCGGTCTCGACGCTGACTCCGCAACCGAGCGGCTACAAGCTGGTGGTGGTAGCCCGGGACCGGCATGCGCTCTTTTCCCACATCGCCCAGAGCGTCGCCGCCCGAGGAGCGAACATCGTGCGGGCCGAGGCGATCGGGAACTCCGAGGGGCTGGTGCTCGACACCTTCCATCTCTCCGATCCGGATCGCCGCCTCGGCCAGCCCGAGGAACGGCGGCGACTCCAGCGGCTGATCGAGGAATCGGTTGGAGCTCGGCCCGGCGCCGCGGCCCGCCTGCCCGCGGTCCCTGAAGCCGACCAAACCCGGGGCCCGCTGGCGGTCCGCTGGGGCGAAGGTGGGAGCCCTGCCACGACGCTGCTGAGCCTGCGAGGCCCGGATTCGGTCGGGTTGCTGGGTCGCATCGCCCGAGCCATTGCCGACTGCGATTGCGACATCTCCCTCGCCCACATCGACACCCCCGGGGGGTGGGTCGAGGACGAGCTCCATCTCACGTTCCAGGGCTCTCCGCTGACGGCGGAGATGAGGGAGAGGGTGGAGGCCGCGATCGCCGAGCTGGCCCTGCCCCCACCGCCTTCGGCGCGACGACCCCAAGCGCCGGCCCAGCGCTGAGCGCCGGCTTGCCAGGCGCGAGGCAAATCGGGTAGACAATGCGCATGCGCCTCGCCGGACGTCGCCGGGGGTTGCCCTCCACCCTGCTGGCCCTCGCCTGCTCGGCCACCGCCGGGTGTGGCGGCGGCAGCGGCCCGACAGCCCCCACCACCACCACGCCACAAGCGCAGACCACGGTGTTGCTGACCTCGGCGACCTTCGACGCCCAGGTGATCCGGCCGGGGGTCGTGGCGATGGTGGAGTTCTACTCGCCGCGCTGCTCCCACTGCCGGGCGATGGAGCCGATCGTGGAGGCGGCGGCGCGGGAGTTCGAAGGGCGGGCACTGGTGGCCCAGGTGAACGTGGACGCCGAACCGGCCCTCGCCGCCCGCTTCCAGATCGTCGGCTACCCGACGTTCTTGTTCTTCGAGGACGGCGCCGAGACCCAGCGACTCCTCGGCACCCAGACCTACGGCACCCTGGTCACCCTGCTCGCCTCGGCGCTCGGCGGCTCCTGAGCCGCCCCTCGGAGTGCAGCACCTCTCGCAGGATGCGGTGCACGCCGCCGGTGTGCCGCTCGTAGTCTCCGCGGAACTGATCGGTGGCCGACGCCGCCCCGTCCCGGTACCCCAGCCGCAAGGCCAGCCGTCGCTGCTCCACCCCGTCCGTGGGCAAGGTGTGGGTCTGGGCGTCCGAGACCATCTGGAGCTTGTTCTCGACGTCGCGCAGGAACAGGTAGGCGTCGGTCAGCAGCTCGACGTCGCGGGGGGAGAGCAGCCCGGCTGACGCCGCGGCCCGGAGCGCCTCCAGGGTCTGTCGCTTCCGCAGCGCCTCGCGGCGCCTCCCGAAGGCGACCTGTAGGCACTGCACGCAGAGCTCGATCTCCCGGATCCCCCCGAAGCCCAGCTTGACGTCCTCGTGCCGCTGGCCGCGGGCCTCGACCTTGCGGTCGATCTGCTCCTTCATCCGCTGGACGTCCGAAAGCTCGGCGGCATCGAAGGGACGCCCGAAGACGAAAGGTCGGAGCTGCTCCCGCACCCGGTCGCCCAGCTCTCGGCTGCCGGCCACCGGCCAGGCCTTCAGGTAGGCGAGCCGCTCCCAGGTCTGGCCACGGGAGCGCGCGTAGAGCCGTAGCGTCCGCACCGATTGGGAGATCGCGCCCATCCGGCCCTCCGGCCGGAGCCTCAGATCGACCCGGTAGACCTGGCCCTCTTGAGTGACCTCGCTGAGCGCGGCGGTCAGCCGCCGCGCCAGCCGGGCGAAATATTCGCCCTTGCCGATGGGCGGGCGGCCGGCTGCGGGCCGGGGCACGCGGCCACGGTCGCTCCTGTGCACGTAGACGAGATCGACGTCGGAGCTGAAGTTGAGCTCGCCGCCCCCGAGCTTGCCCAGCCCCAGCACCACGAAGTCCCGGTTGAGCTTCGCCGCCGTCCCGCTCTCGAGCCCCAGCTCCGCCGCCAGGGCCGAGGAGCTCGTCTGAAGCGCCGCCTCGATCAGCACTTCGGCCAACAGCGACAGCCCGGCCAGGGTCTCGGGGACGCTGGACAGCCGCAGCAGATCGCGGACCCCGATGTGCAGCAGCTCCTTACGCTTGAAGGCGCGCAGCGCGTCGAGCCTTCGTTGCTCGGTGCGGAGAGGCAAGAGGGTCCGGCCCAGCTCGTCCTGGAGCTCGCCGCGCGTTCGTGGTGCGGCGAGCACCTCGGGGTCCGAGATCCAGTAGAGATAGCCGGGGTGGCGAACCAGGATGTCGCCCATGAACGGGCTGGCGCCGAAGGTGCGGGCCAGCACCTCCAGCGTCTGCGGGGCGTCGGCCAGATAGGAGAGGAGCTGCACCCTGTGAACGGCGGCGGCGCAGAAGCGCTCGAACGTGGTGAGGGCCAGGTCTGGGTCGGCCGAGCCGGCCACGCAGTCGAGCAGCTCCTCGACGATCGAGGCCAGGACCTCGCGAGCCCGCGGGTCGTCGGCGATCGCCTGGAGGTTCGAGTCCGCCTTACTGGGGTCTCGAAAGCCGAGGCCGGTGAAGACGGCCAGGATCTGCCCTTCGTCGAGGTCCGGGGCGAGCAGCAGATCGCGGGGGCTGGGCAGGGCCATGGCGTCGGGAACGGGCGCGGCCGGGGCGCTCCCGGTCCGCGGGCGGCGATCCCGATTATGGACCGGTTCGGGTCTTCCTCACTTCAGCCGCTGGGCCAGTTGGCCAGCCAACAGAAACAGGGCGTCTCGGGCCGGGCTTTGGGGAAGGGCGCGCAGCGCCTCGCGGGCCAGCTCGGTGCGCCGCGAGACCTCGCGACGCCCGGCGTCGATCCCGCCCGCCTGCTCGATCGCCTCCCCGAGCCGTGACGCCTCGGACACCCGCTCGCCGACGGCCAGCGAGCGCAGCAGGCCGCGAAGATCCTTGCGGTTGCGCAGCGCCCGGATCACCGGGAAGGTGAGGGTTCCGGACCCCAGATCCTGCAGCACCGACTTGCCGACGTCGTCGGCGCCCCGCACCAGGTCCAGGACGTCGTCCACGAGCTGGAAGGCCACGCCCACCTCGGCTCCGTAGCTCGCCAGGGCGTGAACCTGGGAAGGGCTGGCCCCGGCCGACCGCGCCCCGGCCTCGGCGGACCACTCGAACAGGGCGGCGGTCTTGCCAGCCACCACCTCGAAGTAGTCGTTCTCGCTGACGTCGAGGCGGCCGCGGCGCTCGAGCTGCAACGACTCGGCCTCAACCATCCTGCCGAGGGTCTCGAGCAGCCGGGACAGCACGCCGGGGACGCCGGCCGCCTCGGCCAGCTCCAGCGCCTGGACCAGCAGCAGATCGCCTCCCAAGACGGAGGCCGCGTTGCCGAAGACGAGCCGTGCCGCCGGCCGACCCCTGCGGGTCTCGCCCAGGTCGATGACGTCGTCGTGCAGCAACGACGCACAGTGCACGAGCTCGCCAGCCTGGGCGAGCCGCTCGGCAGAGCCGACCGCCCTCGCCTCCGGCACCACCCGGCTCGAGAGCAGGCACAGCAACGGCCTGACCCGCTTCCCCCCGGCGGCGACGAGGTGCTGGACGGCATCGCGCGCCGGTCCCTCCCCCGCACCCGCCAGGTCCGACAGTCGGCCCTCGAGGGCCGCGATGTACTCCACGGCCGCCTCGGGGCGCGTCTCGAGCCTCGAGACCACCCCGTCCAGCGACTGGCGCTCGGCCAGCCGCAGCAGTGCCCGCCGGGCGATCGAGGAGACGCCGCGCCGCGCCCTCTCATTCCGGTCGGCCCACTCCCGTCCTCCGGCGTCGCCGACGCGGGCGAAGGTGGCGCTCATCTCCGACCCGCCTGCCGCCATCGTGTCGTCGTCACTCGGCTGCCTTTCTCTTTGTACAGAAATTACTGTAACTCAGCGGACCTGTCAAGCCCCAACTCGTCCCGGCCCGGCTCGGGCCCCTCTCCCGTCCTGGCTTGCGCGCGATCGTGCCCCCACCGGGAGACCTTCACCACACAGGGGGTGGCGACGGCGGCGCGGTGCTGCCGGCCTCCTGTCGGCTGGACCTCGGCAAGCTGTCACGGGCGTCCGGCCAGGGCGACCTCACGCTCTTGCCGGAGGCGGAGCTGAAGCGGTTGTTCCCCGATTGCGAGGCCGGTGCGATGCCGCCCTTCGGAGCGCCCTACGGGGTTCCGGTCGTCGTTCGACACCTGCCTGGCCAAGGCCGATGACGTGGTGTTCCAGGCCGGCAACCACCACGAGGTGGTTCGGATGAGGTACCCCGACTACGAGCGGGTGTCCTCGACTCGGGTGGTCGACATCTGTACCGGCTGAACCCGGGGGGAGAGCCCCTGGTGAGAGGCGTCCCAGGGGCTCCAGGAGACTGGAGTCAGCTCCCCTTCTTCCTGTTGCCCTTGCCGTCCTTCGCCTCGGCCTCGGGCACGCCGACCGCCGGCTTGTGCCCCTCCGGCTCGACGGCGTCGCCCAGGCTCGGCTCGGCCCCCCCGAGCGGCTCCGGCCCGGCCTCCCAGACCCCCGCCGTGAACCCGGCGGTGCGCAGGTCGACCGCCAGCGGGGCCGGCTCGTGCTCGACCAGGTACTCGAACTCCTTGCGGAAGGCCTGCAGCGACAGGCCGCAGGTGGCCGCGAACTTGGCCAGCTCGTGCGGGTCCTCGAAGTCGTCGCGTCGGAGCCGAATCATGTAGCGCCGGGCGATGCTGTAGCGGGTGGAGTTGATGTCGACCACCCGGATCTTGGCCCGGCCGGTCTGCGGGTCGAGCAGCTTGGCAAACGGCACCGCCACGAAGTTGCCCCCCTGCATCGAGACCATGGCGGCGTTGCCGCCCGACAGCAGGAACTTGGCGGCGCAGTAGCCGAGGTCGCGCGTGTACTCCATGTCGTAGGGGATCGGGTCAGCGCAGCGCAGCTCGTAGCCGATGTTCTTGGCCACCACGGTCGCCTTGACGCCGAGCTCCTTGAGCCGGCCCTGGACCTTGGACTTCAGGATCTCGCCGATGCTCACCTCGGCGATGCGCAGGTTACCGTGGGCGTCACGCTCGGCGTGCTCGGCGTCCACCAGGTCCTTGGGGTCCATGTCGAGGACCAGGCCCTCGGCCACGATGGCGACGCCGTCCAGCCGCTCGTAGCTGCGCCGCTTGATGATGGCGCCGACCAGGGTGTCGACCACCTCCTTCATGCGGATCTTGGGTCCGGCGAACTCCTCGGGGATCAGGGTCAGGGTGGCACCCGCCGCCTTGCCCATGCCGAGGGCCAGGTGGCCGGCCTTGCGGCCCATCGCGATCACGAAGTACCAGCGCGAGGTGGTGCGGGCGTCGACCATCAGGTTCTTGACGATGTCGACGCCGATGTGGCGGGCGGTCTGGAAGCCGAAGGTGTCGACGTAGCCGGGGAGGTCCAGGTCGTTGTCGATGGTCTTGGGCACGTGGACCACGTGGATCCTGCCGCCGGCCTTCTCCTCGAGCTTCATCGCCGAGAAGGCGGTATCGTCACCGCCGATGGTGATCAGCTTGTCGACGTTGAGGCGCAGCAGCGAGATCACGGTGTTCTCGAGGTGCTCGGCCTTCTTGGTGGGGTTGGCCCGCGAGATGCCGATGTGGGAGCCGCCCCTGAAGTGGATCCGGCTCACCTCGGGGATGGTGAGGGTCTGGATGTGCTCCACGTTGGCGTTCATGATCCACTCGAACCCGTCGCGGATACCGACCACGTCGACCCCTTCGAGGGCAGCACGGATGGTGGCGGCGCTGATCACGCTGTTGATGCCCGGGGCGGGCCCGCCGCCCACCAGGATTGCCAGCTTCTTGTGTTGACTCACTGCGGTTTCTCCTCAATCTCCTCGATCGAATGTCTGACCTCTGCCTCAGGCGGGGCTCCCGGGTCGGGAGGCCCGAGCTCGGCGTCGTCGACGACGCGAGCGATGATCGGCAGGTAGGCGCGCACCGCGCACTCGCCGCGCTCCCCCAGCCGACAGGATCCGCCGTGGTCCGGTCCAAGGCAATGGCAACAAACCTGCTCCTCGACGGCCCGAGCCCGCTCCTCCAGGGTCTGGCCCCGGCTGGCCGAGAGGGCCGAGACCACGCGCTCGAGCTGCTCCTCGAGGGCGCAGCCAGACTCGCCGCCCCGCCCGCAGCTCCCGTCGTCCCGGCGGTCCAGGCAGACCGAGCAGACTCGACGCCGCAGCGCCTCCCAGAGCGCTTCACGGCTGAGGTTGTCCTTGTTGCCGGTTACCACGCACCCGACCCTGGTCCCGGAAGCAGCCCCCGGGAGCGAGGATACTATCAGATCGTCCGCTCGGGGGAGGGGGCTTGCCCGCTCGGCCAAAGACTGGTAAATTCACAGTTTCGGGTCGCAAGCGGCCCGCTGCAGGGAGCGCCATGAAGCCAGGGATTCACCCGAAGTACGAGGTCGTCAACGTCCATTGCGCCTGCGGCGCCACCTGGACCACCCGCTCGACCAAGGGGCAGGAGCTGCGGCTGGAGATCTGCTCGAGCTGCCACCCGTTCTTCACCGGCAAGCAGAAGCTGATCGACTCGGCCGGCCGGGTCGAGCGTTTCAACCGCAAGTATCGGCGGGGTCCCAAGAAGGACGAGTCGGCCGCCGCCTCCTGAGCCTCCGGCCGAGGCCGGGGCCGCACGGAACGCCGCCCTTTCGAGAACTCCCATGGACGGCATCACCTTCCAGAAGCTGAAGGATCTCGAGGCGCGCTTCGACTCGCTCGAAGCGCAGATGTCCGACCCGGCGATCGCCCAAGCCCCCGAGGCCTACCAGAAGCTGGCCCGCGAGGCCAAGGAGCTCTCGCCGATCGTCGACCGCTACCGCTCCTACAAGGCCGCTCTCGGCGAGCTGACCAAGGTCCAGGAGATGATCCGCGGCGAGGCCGACGCCGAGCTGCGCGAGATGATCCACGAGGAGCTGCATGCCCTGGAGGCGCGGCGCGACCGGCTGGACGCCGAGATCCAACAGCTCCTGATCCCGAAGGACCCGAACGACGAGAAGAACGTCCTGCTGGAGATCCGGGCCGGCACCGGCGGCGACGAGGCCGCCCTGTTCGCGGCCGAGATCTTCCGCATGTACACGCGCTACGCCGAGCAGCAGTCCTGGAAGACCGACGTGGTCTCGGCGAACCGCACCGGCCAGGGCGGGATCAAGGAGATCATCGCCATGGTCGAGGGCCATCGGGTCTACTCGAAGCTGCGCTACGAGAGCGGCGTGCACCGGGTGCAGCGAGTCCCCACCACAGAGGCCTCGGGCCGGATCCACACCTCGGCGATCACGGTGGCGGTGCTCCCGGAGGCCGAGGAGGTGGACATCAGGATCGACCCGAAGGAGATCCGGATCGACACCTTCTGCTCCTCGGGCCCCGGCGGGCAGAGCGTCAACACCACCTACTCGGCGGTCCGCATCACCCACCTGCCGACGAACACCGTGGTCTCTTGCCAGGACGAGAAGAGCCAGATCAAGAACCGCGAGAAGGCGATGAAGGTGCTCCGCGCCCGCCTCTACGAACGGGCCCTGGCCGAGCAGCACTCGGCCATCGCCAGCGATCGGAAGCACCAGGTGGGCACCGGCGACCGGAGCGAGAAGATCCGCACCTACAACTTCCAGCAGGGCCGGGTGACGGACCACCGGATCGGCCTGACCATCCACCGGCTCCCCGAGATCCTGGAGGGCGACCTCGACGAGCTGGTCTCGGCGCTGATCGCGGCACGCCCGGGCCGGTAGGCTGGTCGTCCACGCGTGGGCGCGCCCGATGACGGTGAACGAAGCGCTAGAGGCGGCCCAACGAAGCCTGGAACGGGCCCTCGTCCCCGCCCCCGAGGTCGACGCCGAACGCCTGCTCCGTCACGTGCTGCGCTGGGACCGCGCCACTCTCTACACCAACGGCCGGGAGGCTCTCTCTGCGACGGCCCTGGTCGAGCTTCAGGGCCTGGTCGAGCAGCGTGCCTCGCGGCGGCCGCTGCAGCACCTCCTGGGCACGGTGGAGTTCTTCGGCCTCGAGCTGGCGGTGGGGCCCGCCGCGCTGATCCCCCGGCCCGAGACCGAGCTCCTGGTCGAGGCGGCGCTCGCCGAGTTGGCCGGCAGACCCCGCCCGGTGTTGGTCGATGTCGGGACCGGCACCGGGGCCATCGCCTTGGCGCTGGCCGCGGCTCGGGAAGACGCCGAGGTCCACGGTCTCGACAGCTCGGCGGGGGCCCTCTCGCTGGCCGGGGAGAACGCCCGTCGGCTGGGGCTTTCGGATCGGCTCCAGCTCCACCAGGGTGACCTGCTCGCACCGCTCGTCGCGCTCGGCAAGCCGGTCGATCTGGTGGTCAGCAACCCCCCGTACGTGGACCCGGCCGAGATCGACGGCCTCGCCCCCGAGGTGCGCGACCACGAGCCCCGGGAGGCCCTGGTCGCCCCGGACGGCCCCTACGGTCCCTATCGGCGGCTCCTCACCCAGGCGCACCCTCTGCTGGTCGCTGGCGGCTCCCTGGTCCTCGAGATCGGCCAGGGCATGTCGGCGGAGGTGGTCCGGCTGATGGAGGCCGGCGGCTTTGGAATCCTGCGGGTGGTCCCGGACCTGCAGTCGATCCCCCGGGTAGTGGTGGGGCGGCGGTAAACTCTCCCCATGGACAGGATCCGCGTGGTCGGGGGCCGGCCGCTCAGCGGCATGGTCCGCATCGCCGGCGCCAAGAACGCGGCCCTGCCCGAGCTGTGCGCGGCGCTGCTCACCGAGCGGCCGGTGATCCTCGACAACGTTCCGGGGGTGGTCGACACAAAGACCATGGCCCGCGTCCTCGAGGCCCTCGGGGTCTCCATCGAGTCGCGGGTCGGCGGGACGCTGGAGCTGGAGGCGACCTCGGTCACCTCGGTCGAGGCGCCCTACGAGCTGGTCAAGACCATGCGCGCGTCGGTGCTGGTGCTGGGGCCGCTGCTGGCGCGCACCGGGCGGGCCCGAGTCTCGCTCCCCGGCGGCTGCGCGATCGGCGCCCGGCCGATCAACCTTCATCTCCAGGCCTTCTCCAAGATGGGGGCGGAGATCGCGGTCGAGCACGGATACGTCGAGGCCCGCGCCGATCGCCTGGTGGGGGCCGAGATCTCCTTCGACACGGTCACCGTGACGGGGACCGAGAACCTGATGATGGCGGCGGCGCTCGCCGACGGCGAAACGGTGCTGCTCAACGCCGCCTGCGAGCCCGAGGTGACCGACCTGGCGGAGCTGCTGACCGGCATGGGTGCGCGGATCGAGGGGGCCGGCACCAGCCGGATCCGCATCGAGGGTGTCCCCGAGCTCTCCGGGGCTCGCCATGAGGTGATCCCGGACCGGATCGAGACCGCCACCTACGTGGCGGCCTGTGCCATCGCCGGGGGCGAGATCGAGATCGTGGGCTGCAACCCCCAGCACGTTCGGGCGGTCACCGACAAGCTCCGCGAGACCGGGGTGCGGATCGAGGAGGGACCGGACAACCTGCGGGTCCGCACCCCCCGCATGCTCGAGGCGGCCAACGTCAAGACCCTCCCCTACCCCGGGTTCCCCACCGACATGCAGGCCCAGTACTCGGCCCTGATGACCCAGGCGAGGGGGGTCAGCACGATCTCGGAGACGATCTTCGAGAACCGCTTCATGCACGTCGCCGAGCTGGACCGGATGGGCGCGAGGATCCGGGTGGACGGCCGCACCGCGCTGGTCACCGGGCCCGCCGCGCTGACCGGGGCGCAGGTTATGGCCACCGACCTGCGCGCCTCGGCCTGCCTGGTGCTGGCTGGCCTGGCCGCCTCCGGCGAGACCGTCGTCGACCGCGTCTACCACCTCGACAGGGGGTACTTCCGCATAGACGAGAAGCTGCGGGGGCTGGGAGCGGACATCGAGAGGATCCGCTAGTGGCCGCCGAGCTCAGGCCGGCCTGCGCCCCCGCACGAGCCTCCTCCACTCGCCGAGCCGGGATTCACTCCCGGCAAGGTCCGTCCCTGACACGCGCTCGGGCGCGGGTGCACGGTCGTCGACGCCCGAAGGGCGGCGCATGAAACACGACGAGAAGCTGCGGGGGCTGGGAGCGGACATCGAGAGGATCCGCTAGTGGCCGCCGACCCGTCATCGGAGGCGCCCCCGGCCTCGCCGCCCACGGGTTCGACGCCGCGAGCCGACGCGGCGCTCCGGAAGCGGTTGCTCGCCTGGTACCGGCGGTCGCGCCGGCGGCTGCCGTGGCGGCAGGACCGCGCCCCCTATCGCATCTGGGTCTCGGAGGTCATGCTCCAACAGACCACGGTGAAGACGGTGGTCCCCTACTTCGAGACCTTCATGGCGCGGTTCCCCGACGTCAGCAGCCTGGCCGACGCCAGCGAGGACGACGTGCTGGCCGCCTGGTCGGGCCTCGGCTACTACCACCGCGCCCGCAACCTGCGGCGCGGCGCCCAGTACCTGGTGAGGGTCCACGGCGGCCGCTTCCCGCGCCTGCTCGACGCCGCGCTGGGGGTGCCCGGGGTGGGCCTCTACACGGCGAGCGCGGTGCTCTCGATCGCCCACGGGGTGGCGCTCCCCGTCGTCGACGGCAACGTGCGGCGCGTGCTGTCGCGCTGGTTCTGCCTGCGCGGCGCCACCTGGAAGAAGGACGGCCCCTTCTACAACCTCGCCGACGAGCTGCTGGACCGCGACGCCCCGGGCGACTGGAACCAGGCGCTGATGGAGCTGGGGGCCACGGTCTGTGTCCCGCAGCGGCCCGCCTGCGCAGCGTGCCCGGTGCGCGTTCACTGCCGGGCGGCGGCGGAGGGTATCGCCGACCAGCTCCCCGAAGGACGCACCCGGCGAGCCCCGGCCCGGGTCACCGTGGCGGCCGCGATCGTCGAGTCGGAGGGCCGTCTGCTGCTGGTGCGACGCCGTGAGGGGCCCGTGCTCTCACGCATGTGGGAGCTGCCGCAGACGTCGCTCGAGTCCGGCGGCCTGCCCGACCTGGCCCGGGAGGTCGAGGCGAGGTACGGGCTTCGCCTCTCGCCGGGCCGGCTGGAGGTGGTGGCGCGCCACGCGATCACCTTCCGGCGGATCCGGGCCGAAGGCTACCGGGCCCACCTGGTCGCCGGGGGTCCCCAGGCCGGGGAGGACGTGCGCTGGGTCAGCCGGGCCGAGCTGGAGACGCTGCCGGTCTCCGCCCTCAGCCGCAAGCTGGTGCGGGGCCTGGACGCGCGGCAGCGGCCGCTTCTGCTGTGATCGGGCGGCGCGGCTCAGCTCGCGGCGTCGTCCGTGCCGAGGGCCAGCACGCGGGCGGCGTGGTCGTAGTCCTCGTTCCGGACGTGGACGACGTAGCCATAGCTGCCGCGGCCGTCGGTCACGCCGCTCGACGCGTACACGTTGATGCCGGCCTCGAACAGCCCGAGGTGGATCTCGGCCAGCTCGCCCAGCCGATCGTCTCCCTGGATCAGGAAGGCCCGATGCGGTCCGGTCAGCACCAGCCCCTTGGCCTCGGCGGCTTGCGCCAGGCGCTCGGTCTTCTCGGGGTAGATGACCACTTGGGTGGTCTCCAGGCCCATCGGGATGGCGTTGAAGGCGAGCAGCTTGACGCCGCCCGACGCCAGCTCCGACAGCAGCCGGTAGGCCTCGCCGGGCCGATCCCGGACCAGCGAGTAGAAGTACTCGACTCGGCGGATCGTGGCGGGCATGGAACCTCCGGACCGGCCCGACCGGGCCTGTAGCGGATTGTACCCTCCCGGGCCCGACCGGGACGGTGTAAACTCGATTCCCCATGTCCTGTGTCTTCTGTGAGATCGCGGCGGGGCGGGCGCCGGCCCGCCGCGTCTTCGAAGACCCGGAGGTGGTGGCGTTCCACGACATCCAACCCAAGGCACCCACCCACATCCTGCTGATCCCGCGCAAGCACATCGAAAGCCTTCTGGAGCTGCGAGCGGACGACGATCGCCTGGTCGGCGCGCTGGTGCGCCGGGCCCGGGAGCTGGCGCGCGCGCTGGGGATCGCCGACTCGGGCTTCCGCCTGGTGCTCAACTGCGGCGCCGACGCGGGGTACAGCGTCTTTCACGTGCACCTCCACCTGCTGGGCGGACGGCCCCTTCTCTGGCCGCCCGGCTGATCGACCAGGATCGAGCGAACCGTGACGACTCCGACCAGCAGCAACCCCGAACCCGCCGAGATCGCGCGTCGCTACCAGGTGGTCCAGAAGCTCGGCGCCGGCGCGTTCGGGACCGTCTACAAGGCCAAGGACCGGGTCCTGGGCCGGATGGTCGCCATCAAGACCATCCGCCTCGAAGGGCTGGCCGCCAGCGGCGTCGGGCTCGAGGAGCTGGTCCAGCGCTTCCAGCAGGAAGCCCAGGTCTCCGCCCAGCTCCGGCACCCGAACATCGTGACCATCTACGACGTCGGCGAGTTCGAGGGGATGAGCTACCTGGCGATGGAGTTCATCGAGGGGACCGGCCTCGACCGCGTGATCAAGGCGGAGCACCGCCTCCCCATCGAGCGCGCCGCCAGCATCGCCGCCCAGGTCGCCGACGCCTTGTCCTTCGCCCACGAGCACAACATCGTCCACCGCGACATCAAGCCGGCCAACATCATGATCGAGGCCGGCGACCGGGTGAAGGTGACGGACTTCGGGATCGCCAAGATCACCAACGCCAGCGAGTCGTTGACCGCCACCGGCAGCCTGCTCGGCACCCCCTCCTACATGAGCCCGGAGCAGGCCCGCGGCCAGGGCCTGGACGGTCGCAGCGACCTGTTCGCGGTCGGCAGCGTGCTGTACGAGATGGTCACCGGGACCAAGGCGTTCAAGGGAGAGTCCATCACCGGGCTGATCTTCAAGATCATCACCGAGCAGCCTCCGCCGATCCAGGGCGTGGACCCGCGGGTGCCCGAAGCGATGGTGCAGGTGATCCAGAGGGCGCTCCAGAAGGACCCGGCGGCCCGCTTCCAGACCGGGCGGGAGATGGCCGAGGCGCTGCTGCCCCTGACCCGGCCCGGCGCGACACCGACGGTGCGGATGGCCGAGATGCCCACCGCCCGCGGCCCGCTTCCGGCGGCAGCGCCGGCCCCCGCCGCCATCGCCGAGACCCAAGTCACCGCGCAGCCGACGGTCGCGGCCGCTCCCGCTCCACCGACCGTGGCCCGCCGCCCCCGGCCCCGGGTGGGTCCCAGCGTCCCCCCGCCCTCGCCGCCCCGGCCCAGCTACCTGATGTGGCTCGGGATCGCTCTTGTGGGGATGGTGATGCTGGCGGTCGCCGGTGTGGGCGCCCTGTGGGTGGTCCGGCATCTCACGCCGGCCCCCCAGCCCGCGCCCGCAGAGCAGGCCTCGACCGCGATCACACCGCCGTCTGCCGAAGCACCTGCCTCGGCCGTGCCCTCGCCGGAGGCCGTCCCGGAGGCCCCTGCCTCGACGCTGCCGG
>CAZNNH010000172.1:0-13666 GCA_964574335.1 uncultured Acidobacteriota bacterium
CCGACTAAGAGCGCCAGCACCGCCAGCTTCAGGACCACCATCGCGTTGTTGACCCAGGCGCTCTCCCGGATGCCGATCACCAGCACCCAGGTGATCAGGGCCACCACCACCATCCCGGGGACGTTCACCGCCAGGTGGTGGCCGAAGACCGTGGGGAGCCGGGCCATCTGCTCGGGGTAGGAGAGCAGCACGTCCCGGTAGCTGTGGGCCAGCCAGAAGGGGAAGTCGATCCCGAACGACCGCAGGAAGGATGTGAAGTACCCGGACCAGGCGATGGCCACCGCCACGTTGCCCACCGCGTACTCGAGGATCAGGTCCCAGCCGATGATCCAGGCCACCAGCTCGCCGAGGGTGGCGTAGGCGTAGGTGTAGGCGCTGCCGGCGATGGGGATGAGGGCGGTCAGCTCGGCGTAGCAGAGGCCGGCCAGGGCGGACACTCCACCCAGCAGCAGGAACGAGAGGACCAGGGCCGGCCCGGCGCCGTAGCGGACGACGGTTCCGTCGGCGGCCACCTCGCCGACCGCGGCGGTGCCGATGGCGGAGAAGATCCCGGCCCCGATCACCGCGCCGATGCCGAGCATCACCAGGTCGAAGGTGCCGAGGGTGCGGCGGAGACCCGACCCGCCGTGCTCGATGTCGGCGACGATGTCCGTGACCGCCTTGGTCCGGAAGAGCGTGCTCATCCGCGCCTCTCGCGCGCGGCGGACGGCCGCGTCGGGAAGGGGCCCATCATGGCGCGAGCGCTCGCGGCTCGGGTGGGCGGGTTGACCTCCCCTCCGGTATGCGCGAAAGTCTCCTCGTCGTCGTCCGTGCGTGGCCCTCTCGCGGGGAACCCCGGCCGGTTCACGAGAAGGCACGTGCGCACCCGCGCCCGGAGTCTCGGCCCTCTTGTTCTTCTCGAATTGCCCTTCACGCGTTGCGACCCGCCGGTCGAGGCTCGCCCTGGCGGCGGTGGCGCTGGCATCCCTGGCCGCGTGCAGCCGAGAGCCTCCTCCCGAGGCGGCCGAGGCTCGGCCCGGCGACAACGTGGTGGTGGTCCTGGTGGACGGTCTGGGCCCTCACCTGGGCTGCTACGGCTACCCCGTGAGCACCCCGAACATCGATGGTCTGGCCCGGGGGGGCCGCATCTTCCGCCAGGCCTACGCGCAGTACCCGGCCGCCGAGACCTCGGTGCGGGCCTTCATGACGGGGAGGTACCCGACCGGCGCCGGCGCGGCCGGTGACGTCCCCGGGGAGGCGACGCTTCCGGGACGTTTTGCGGCGGCCGGCTACGCCACCCTGGCGATCGGCCCCACCGATGCCGACGGCTTCGCCGCCTGGGACGGGAGCCGCGACGGCGTGGGCCGGACGGAGGACGTGGCGGGGCTCCTCGACGCGGCCGGCGCACGCGCCTTCTTCATGGCCGTGCGTGTCCCGGGTCCCGAGGGCCTGGTGGAGCGGACCGCCCCCCTGGCGCCCAGCGCCGAGACCGGGGCAGAGGCCCCGGGGCCCCTGCCCGCGATCGCGGTCGCGGATCTCGGCTTCCTCGACCCGCCCGGACGGCGCTGGCGCCTCGCCCCCGAGCCCGAGGATCGCCGGAGGCTGGCCCTTTCGGCCTACCACAGCTACGTCCGGAGCGTCGACGACCAGGTCGGCGTGCTGCTCGAGGCGCTCTCGCGGCGCGGGCAACACGACCGCACCGTCCTCGTCCTCGCCGGGACGTCTCCGAGCTACCTGGGCGAGCACGGGCAGATCCGCCGCACCGACACGCTGTTCGAGGGGTCGCTGCACGTTCCCCTGGTGGTCGCGGTCCCGGGCCTGCCGAGCCCCGGCGTGGCCACGCCACGTCTGGTGGAGCTGGCCGACGTCTATCCCGGCCTGCTCCAGCTGTGCGGTCTTCCGGCAGCCGAGGGGGTCGAGGGCCGGAGCCTGGCGCCGCTCCTCTTCGACCCAGAGCGACCGGTCAGGGCCGACGCCCTCTCGGTGGTGGAACGCCAGGCCGGCCAGATCGGCCGGAGCCTCAGGACGGTACGCTACCGCTACACCGAGTGGCCCGACGGCAGCCAGGAGCTCTACGACCACCAGCTCGACCCGTTCGAGTATCGGAACCTGGCGGTTGATCCGTCGATGCAGAAGGTGGTGGCGGGGCTCCGGACCCGCCTGCGTGCGGGAAACCCGGGCGAGCCTGAGCCCGAGCCGACCGGCCGGCAGGAGCCCCCACGCCGGAAGCCGAACGTGCTGCTGATCGTCTTCGACGACATGAACGCCCAGCTCGGCTCCTACGGATACCCGGTGAGGACGCCCCACATCGATCGCCTGGCCACGATGGGCCGTCGCTTCGACCACGCCTACGCGCAGGTGGCCATGTGCGGACCCTCGCGGACGTCGCTGATGACCGGCCACGGCCCCGAGCGGCTCGGGATGTGGCACAACCTGGCC
This sequence comes from uncultured Acidobacteriota bacterium, assembly GCA_964574335.1. GTDB lineage: Bacteria > Acidobacteriota > Vicinamibacteria > Fen-336 > Fen-336 > CAZNNH01. The sequence goes on from CAZNNH010000172.1 coordinate 2,419, forward strand.
ACCCCGAACCTCGAGGGCGTGGTCCCGATCCAGGAGCACTTTGCGGCCGCCGGCTACTACACGGCCCAGATCGGCAAGGTCTACGAGGGCGCCACCGACGAGCTGTTTCACTGGGACTACGAGAGCCGGCCGTCGGCGCCCAAGAACGTGCCGCCGGGCACCGAGTGGTGGGGCCCGACCGACAACCAGGACGCGGAGGAACCGGACGGGGAGATGGCCCGGCTGGTGGCCCGGATGATGGAGGCGCCCCGCGACCAGCCGTTCTTCATCGCCGTGGGCTTCTACAAGCCGCACCGCCGGTGGGTGGCGCCACGCGAGTACTTCGCCATGTACCCGCCCGACGAGGTGCGCTTCGAGGAGGCCCCGCCGGACGACACGGCGGACATCCCCGCGATCGCCATCAAGTCGCGCGTCCAGGAGGAGCCGGGCGCCTGGCTGATGGGTCAGGAGCCCCCGGCGCTGGTGGTGGACCACGAGTTCCGCCGAAAGGCCACCGCCGCCTACTACGCGTGTGTCTCCTTCGCCGACGCCCAGGTCGGGGTCCTGATGGAGGCCCTCGACCGCTCGCAGCTCTGGAAGGACACGATCGTGGTGCTGACCTCGGACCACGGCTACCACCTCGGCGAGCACCGGGGGCTGTGGCGCAAGGACACGCTGTTCGAGGAAGCGCTCCGGGTCCCCCTGATCGTGGTGGCGCCGGGGCTGGTCCGGCCGGGCGAGGCCGCCGCCGAGCCGGTTGCGCTGCTGGACGTCTATCCGACCCTGGTCGGGCTGGCGGGCCTTTCGCCGGTCCCGGGCCTGGACGGGACAAGCCTCCTGCCGCTGCTCGAGCGGCCCGATGCGGAGCTCGGCTGGGGGGCCCTCTCCTACCGACGGACCCGCCCGTCTCATCTCGGGAGGAGCCTGCGAGCCGAGCGCTATCGGTACACGCTGTGGCCCGACGGCAGCGAGGAGCTCTTCGACCTCGACCTGGATCCGGAGGGGCTTCGCAACGTGGCCTCGGCGCCCGGCTACGCGCGGGTGAAGGGCCGGATGCGGGCATCGCTCCTTTCCAGGGTGCGAGCGGCCGAGACGGCACGCTCGGACACGAAGAGGGTGCCGGCCGACGCCGACGAGGTCGGCTCGGACGGCCAGTGAGGCCGCCCCCCGTACAATAGCCGTAGGTGTGGAGCGCATGATTCCGTCCCGCCGGATGCCCCCCGGGAGCCGGCCATGAAAGCGCGCGGCCCGAAGCTTCTCAGGGCGCTTGCGCTGCTGGTCCTCTTGGGGGTGGTGGTGTCCGTGGTGACGATGCTGGAGCGCAGCGAGAATCGGGAAGCGGGCGCTCCACCGCTCGGGGCACCGGCCGAGCGCGAGGTGCCTCGGCTCAACAGCATCCGCATCGCCCAGCTCCCCGGCGGGGAAGAAGGCTTCGTCCTCGAGGCGGAGCGAATGGTGGGCGACGAGCAGGAGGGGATGAGCCTCGAGAAGGTCAAGGCATCCTTCTCCTTCCGGGCCCACGGGGAGCGCCGGCGGGCGACGGTCACCTCGGACTCGGGCGAGTACACGGCATCCCCCCAGAAGGCGGTGTTCCGCGGCCGGGTGACAGTGACGACGGACGACGGGCTGGCGCTCAAGACGGAGCACCTCACCTATCTGGGCGAGGCGGGCCGGGCGTTCAGCGAGGGCCACACCGAGTTCGAGAAGGGCCGGCTGAAAGGCAGCTCCACGGATCTCGCCTACGAGGCTGAGAAGGGGCGGGTGCGCCTCCCGGCCGACGTCGTGCTGAAGATCGACAGCGGCACGGAGGCGGCCACCGAGGTCCGCGGCGGCTGGGGCGAGCTGCTCCGCAACGAGGGAGAGCTGGAGCTCGCGGACGGTGTCAAGGTGAAGAGGGGAGGCGATCGGATCTCCTCGGAGAAGCTGCGGCTGAGCTTCTCGCCGGACAGCCAGATCGTGCGTCGAGCCCTGTTCCTCGGAGGGACCACCCTCCTGACCACCGGAGAGCGGCCGTTCGGCACCAGCACGTTCGTGCCCGGCGGGCCGGGGGAACGGAAGCTCGAGAGCCTCCGGCTGGACCTGGCGTTCGGCGAGGACGGATCGCTCCAGTCGGCGGTGGCGGCGCCGCAGGCCTCCCTGGAGATGCGGGCTCAGGGTGCGACCGGCCCCGAGTTGCGTCGGGCCAAGGGCCAGCCCTTGGGGTTTCACTTCGACGAGCAGGGCCGGCTCAAAGAGGTGCACGGCCTCTACGAGAGCCTGCTCGAGATCGAGGCGCTCCCGCCATCCCCGGCACGCCGGGAGACGCTGCGGTGCAAGCGCTTCCTGGCCTACCTCGAACCCGAGGCGGGCGGCCTGGAGCACGTGGACTTCTTCGGCGACGTGAAGTACGCCGACGGCACCCGGCAGGCGTCGGCCGACCAGGCGTCCTACCAGCCGGCCGGGGTGGGCCTCACCTTGGAGAACGAGGCCCATCTCATGGACGAGCGGGAGGGGATGGATCTCTCGGCCCGAGTGATCCGCATCCAGGCGGACTCGGGGGACGTTCAGGCCTGGGACGACGTGAGGAGCCTGCAGCAGAAGGTGCGCGCCTTCCCGATGCTGGCGTCGTCGGAGGCACCGACCATCGTGCTGTGCTCGACGTTCGAGTACACCGCCCGGGACCGCACCGCCCACTACGAGGGCGGCGTGGTGCTGCGGAGCGGGACGGACGAGATCCGGGCCGAGTCCATTCGTCTGCAACGGCCGGCCGAAGGAGGCGGCAGCCTGGAAGCGACGGGGAGCGTGGAGGCCCGGCTGCAGCCCGCGGCTCGGGAGGGTGAAGAACCGCCGCCCTTGGTCGAGGCGAGCGCCGAGAGCCTCCTCTACGATGGGACGGCCCAGCGACTCGTGTTCCAGAAGGACGTCACCATCAAGCAGGGCACGATAGAGACGAAGAGCCCGGCGACGGCCACCCTCACCCTCGACTCTACGGGTCGGGGGATCGCGAAGCTCGTCGCCGGCGAGCCCGTCGAGGTGCAGGCGGGCTCTCGCAAGGCGCGCGGCAGCACCGCGACCTTCACGCCGGCGGACCAGACGTTCCTCATCGTCGGCGACCACGCCTCCCTCGACGACCCGGAGCTGCGCCTTCAGGGACGCACGCTCCAGTTCCGGGTCGGGGAGGACAAGGTCCTGGTCAACGGGGAGGAGCGCGTCCGCACCGAGATGATCCTGGTGGGCAAGCCCGCCGCGGGTGTACCGCCTAAGCCGTGAGCCGATCCCGAGGCGCCTTCCCGTGGGCCTGGCTGGTGCCGGCGATGCTCGTGCTCCCCGCCGCCCTGCTCTTCCTGCCCCCCGCCGGACCCGCGGGCGTCCCCGCTTCGGAGGCCTTTCCTACCGGCGATCTGGCCCTGCTCGAGCTGTACACGCGTCTGGCCGCCGGCGGACGGCAGCTTCTCGGCCCGTACTCGCGGTTCCACTTCCATCACCCGGGACCCGCCTTCTTCTACTTCAGCGTTCCCTTCTACTGGCTCCGCGGCGAGAGCTACGCGGGGATCACGCTGGCGGCGTTCTTCGTCAACGTGCTCGCCCTGGTCTCGATCGTCCTGCTGGTGCGCTCGGTCTGGGGCGCGGCCGCCCAGGTGGCAGCCGCCCTGGCACTTTGCCTCCTGATCATCGCCAGCGGACCCTCCTGGCTGGCATCGAGCTGGAACCCGCACGTGGCGACGCTCCCGGCAGCGCTGGCGTTCCTGGCGCTGGCGGCCATAGCCGCGGGGAGGACCGGGGCCCTGCCGCTGGCGGTGGTGGCGGGCAGCTTCGCGGTGCAGACCCACCTGGGCACCGCCCCGCTGCTGCTGGCGTCGGGTCTCGCCGCCGGGCTGTGCCATGTGCCGAGGCTCAGGCGGATGGCGGGCCTGCCCCCGGCACCTCCGGTGAGCTCCCGTAGTCTGGCGCTCGCGGGCCTGCTGCTGGCGCTGCTGTGGAGCCCGCCCGTGATCGAGCAGCTCACCAGCCAGCACGGAAACCTCGAGAGGATCGCGGAGTTCGTGGGGAGGGACCGGCCCGGACACCCGCTCGCGGAGGCGGCCGCGGCGATCTCGCAGGGCGCCTCCCACTTCCTGATCGGCGGCTGGGTGGGACGCCCCTCGCGGGAGGTGCCGGCGGCGTGGTGTCAGATCCTCACCGCCACCCTCATCCTCTCGGCGGGAGCGGTCTACGGGCTGGCCCGACGCCGCCGTCACGGCCCGGCGGCCGCCCTGAGCCTGATGGTGCTGCTGGGCGCGGGGGTCTCGCTGGCGGCCGCCACCCGCATCGCCGGGCCGATCCTGCCCTACCTGCTCCAGTGGTCGGCCGTGCTCGGGGTCGCCGGGTGCGTGGTCCTGAGCCAGGGCCTTGACAAGAGCGGGTGGATCTCGGAGAGACACCCCCGGCTCAGGGGGGTCACGGCGGTGCTGGCGCTGGCCGTGCTCGGCTACCTGACCGTCGCCCACGGGCGTCTCTCCTGGACGGCCGCCCGCATGCCTGCGGGCGAGGACACGGACTCGGCGCTGGTTTCGCGCCTGATCGAAGAGACCCGCAAGCGGCTGCCGAGCCCCCCACCCCGCAGGCCGCTGCTGCGGGTGGTGGGACCGGTCAGCCGACCCGTGGCCGTGGCCCTGATCCTGGCCCTCGACAAGCTGCCCCTGCACTTCGCCGTCGAGCCTTTCGGTCCCTTCCAGCTCGGCGGCCGGTGGACGCCGAACGGCACCGAAGACGCGGTCCTCACCGTGCAAGGGAAGGACCCGGCCGTCGCTGCCCTGCCCCAGGTCACCGAGCTTTCGGGCGAGGGGAGCGTCTACCTGTACCTGTCGTCTTCACCCCCACCCCCGAAGCCGGAATAGCGACCCGGCCGGCCTCTTCGGCGAGGACGGCCGGATGCAACCTCTCTCCCGCTGGGCGGGTATTGACCTTCAGGAGATCCGAGGCCCGAGGACTCGTCGGGCCCCGGCTCTGCGAGCCGGATGACGAGAGGCAACCCGCCTCAGAGGCCGACGGCGCCCCCGTCGGGGGCGCGCCGGTCGCTGCCGCCCTCGAGCCGGTCGTCCTGTGGCTGGTACCGGATCCCTTCCGCCACCCCCTGCCCGTCGGTGGGGGCCAGGGCGTGGCCGCGAGCCCGGAGCAGGTCCAGGGTGTCGGGCGAGAAGCCGAGCGACTCGTAGCTGATCTGGTCGGGCAGCCATTGGTGGTGGAAGCGCGGCGCGTCGATCGCCTCCTGGATGTTCATGCCGAAGTCGACGACGTTGAGGATTGTCAGCAGCACCGTGTTGATGATGGTGCGCCCGCCGGGGCTGCCGATCACCATGAAGAGCTGCCCGTCGCGAGCCAGAATGGTGGGGGTCATGCTGGAGAGCATGCGTTTGCCGGGCTCCGCCAGGTTCGGCGGCGTGCCGATCTGTCCCTCCGCGTCGGTGAGGCCGGGTCCGGCGTTGAAGTCCCCCATCTCGTTGTTGAGCAGGAAGCCGGCGCCGGGGACCACGATCCGCGAGCCGTACCCCTGCTCGAGGGTGTAGGTCAGCGAGCAGGCGTTGCGGGCGCCGTCGACGATGGAGAAGTGGGTGGTCTGCGGGCTCACCTCGGGCCAGTCGAAACGGTCGGGGGTCGAGCGACTGGCCCGGTCCGGGTCGATCGAGGCCCGCAGCTCGGCGGCGTACCCCTTCGAGGTCAGTCGATCGAGGGGCATCTCGGGGTTGAAGTCCGGGTCGCCCAGGTGGAGGGCGCGGTCGGCGAAGGCCCGGCGCATCGTCTCGGCCACCAGGTGGATGGTCCGGGCCGACCCCCAGCCCGAAGCGGTCAGGTCGTAGCCTTCCAGGACGTTCAGCATCTCCACGAGCGCCGTCCCTCCCGAGCTGGGCGGCGGCATGCTGAGCACCTCGTAGCCGCGATAGCTACCGCGCGCGGGAGCCCGCCGCCGCGCCTGGTAGGCGGCCAGGTCCTCCCGGGTGATCAGGCCGCCGTTGGCCTTCATCTCCGCCTCGATCAGCCGCGCCGTCTCGCCCTGGTAGAAGCCGGCGGCTCCCCCCTCGGCGATCAGGCCGAGGGTCCGTGCCAGGTCCGGCTGGCGAAGGGTGTCGCCCATGCGGAAGGGCTCGCCGCGCTTGGAGAACTGCGCAACAGACGCCGCGTACCCACGCCGCTTCATGTCGTCGAGCACGCCGAGAAGCGAGCGCTCGAGACCGTAGCTGACGGTGAACCCGTCGCGGGCCAGGGCGACGGCCGGCTCCACCAGCCTCGCCCACGGCAGCCGCCCATGGTCCTCCCAGGCCATCCGCAGCCCGGCGACGGTGCCGGGCACGCCGACGGAGAGGTGGCCGTGGTGGTGGCGCTCCGCATCGTAGCCGCCGTCGCTCAGGAACATCTCCGGGCGGGCGCCTGAGGGCGCGGTCTCCCGGAAGTCGTAGGCGATGGCCTCGCCCTGGACCGGGCGGTAGAGCAGGAACCCGCCGCCCCCGATGTTGCCGGCGGTGGGATGGACCACGGCCAGGGCGAACGCGACGGCCACCGCGGCGTCGATGGCGCCGCCCCCCTCGGCCAGGACCCGGGCGCCCACCTCCGAGGCGATGGCGTTCTGCGACACCACCATTCCGTGACGGGCCACGGTGGGCGCGGAGCCGGCACGGCCGCTCGGCGCGGCGGCCAACAGCAGCAGCGTGACACAGGACGTGGCGCGGATCGTGGCTCTGGCCAACGGGCTCCTCCTGGATCGGGTCGTCATCGAGCTATTGTGGGCGGCTCCGGGCTCGGCCCAGCCGACGGAGGAGCGCAATCTCCTTCCTCCACACCGCCTCCGGGCCCGGTGTCTCGAGCGCCATCGGCACCTCGCGGAGGCGCGGGTCCTGGAGCAGTCGCCGAAAGGTCTGGCGTCCGAGGTGACCCTGGCCGATCGGCGCGTGGCGGTCGAGGCGGCTGCCCAGCCCGGCACGAGCGTCGTTGAGGTGGATGAATCGCACCTGCGCAAGGCCGATCCGGCCGGCGAGCTCGTCGAGGGTGCGCTCATAGCCGCGCGGCGAGGCGAGGTCGTAGCCCGCCGCCAAGAGGTGGCAGGTGTCCAAGCAGACACCGAGACGCTCCGGCCGTCTGACCCGTGAGAGGACCTCGGCGATCTCCTCGAAACGGTGGCCGATGCTCGAGCCCTGCCCCGCGGTGACCTCGAGAAGGGGCATCACGTCGCTGTCGCGGGTGCGCTCGAGGGCCTGATCCAGGCTTCTCACGATCCGCCGGATCCCGGCCTCGGTCCCCGCTCCCATGTGCGCGCCGGGGTGGAACACGACGTAGGGGAGGCCCAGCACCGCGCACCTTTGGAGCTCGCCCACAAAGGCCCGCCGGCTCCTCTGCAAGATCTCGCGATCGGGGCTGGCCAGGTTGACGAGATAGGAGCCGTGGCTCACCGCCAGCTCCAAGCCGCTGGCGGCCATGGCGGCGCGGAACTGCTGCGCCTCGGCCCGTCCCACCCCGCGCGCCCGCCACTGCACCTGGGTGCGGGTGAAGATCTGGATCACGTCGGCGCCGATCGACCGGCCCCGCGCCGGGGCCTCGGCGAGACCGCCGGCGACGGAAACGTGGGCTCCGAGCCGCATGTCGTCGAGGTCCTCCCGCTTCGTCGAGGCTACATGGTCGCGGATCGACGACGGCGGCACAACCTCGGGCCGGGATCCTTCCGGGGTGCAGCTTCGAAGGGACGCTCAGGACGCAGCCTGGCGCCGGGCGGTCGGGACGACGTCGGGCAGTGGCCGAAGCTCCTCGAGGGGCGGGTAGGAGGTCGGGGGAACCACCACGTCGATGCAGGGCTCGATGTCCCGGGTGTGGCGGCGCAGGGACTCGGTCATCGCATCAGGCATCACCAGCTTGGCGAACATGAGGATGGCCTCACGCATGCAATGCGGCTGCACCACCGTCGCGTTGAGCTCACCGGCATCCACCTTGGCCCGGCCGAACCGGCTGAGCCCGTCCATTCCCAGGAAGGCCAGGTCGCCGCGTCCCCGGGGGCCGCAGAACTCCCGGATCCCGATCGCCATCTCGTCGTTGTGGGCCAGCGCCGCTCGTGTGAACGGCAGCAGCCTCTCCACACCGGAGGTCGTGAGCGCGTGAACGGCGCTCTCCTTGCTCCACGGGGCGAACAGCATCTGGGTCTGGATGCGGATGTGGGGGGTGCGAGCGAGCTGCTGCCGGAACCCGGCGCTGCGCCGGTAGGTGGCCGAGCTGTGGATCGGCCCCTGCATGTAGATCACGTCGACCTGCCGCTCCGGGGCCGCCGGAAACAGGCGCTGGAGCTGCAGTGCCTGGAGCCGTCCCATCTCGTCCTGGTCGGCGCCCACGCTCCACACCAGGCGGCTCCTCAGGTCGGGCTCCTGCTCGATCAGCTTGGTGGACAGGCCCTGCTGCATGAAGACCCACGCGAGCCGGCGATCGGCAGCCAGCAGCACCGAGCGAGCGATGGAGTCGACGGCCTGCAGCGTGATCGGCAGGACCAGCAGCAGGTGCTCCTTGCCGTCGTCTCCCCGCGAGAGGGCTTCGGCCCGCTCGCGGAGCTGGCTGATCTGGAGGTCGCTGTCTTCCTCGGCCTCGTGGAACGCGATCTGGGCCGCGCCGCCACCTCGCTTCAGCTCGGCCACCGTAGCCAGCGCCTCGTTGCAGGAAGCGCTGAGGAAAGGTTGGCTCCGGCTATTGAAGAAGAAGTCGACCTGCATCGGCCGCATGGTCCACCTCCCGAGAGACGGGGATCCTTCGGTTCTCGGTCAAGCCTGGGGTTCTCCAGGTGCTGGGCTGGGGACGTCTGCTCCCTTGTACCTGCCACGCGCGCGGGAGGCAAGCCCTTTTTTCGGCTCGGGGAACCTGGGCAAGGCGCGGATGTGATGAGAATCACACGTGACCGATGGGGCTCAGAGCGGCTGGTGGCCCGGTGGTGATGAACGGGTTGACATCCCTCGTCCCTGCCATCATGATCGCGGCCCCATGGTGGGTTGGCTCCCTCGACGGCGGCCTGCGGCCGCGAGCGCCCTTGCCTTCCTCACCGCCGCCGTCACCCTCTTCGTGCAGGTGTTGGTCCACCGGATGGTGTCGGCCAAGCTGCTGAACAACTACGCCTTCCTGGTGATCTCGCTGACCATGCTGGGATTCGCCTTCTCGGGAGTGCTGTTGACGCGGTGGCTCCCGACCCTGCTGGCGAAGCTCGAGGACGCCATGACGGTCTGTGCGGCGCTGTTCGCGCTGTGCCTGCTCGGCTCGGCCGCTCTCTTCTACCAGGCTCCCGCCACGCTGTCCCTGGGCGTCTCCCGCGGTGACTTCGTCATCGCGTTCTTGAAGTCCGTTCCGCTGGCGCTTCTTTTCGCGTTGCCGTTCACGCTGTGCGGGTTGATCCTGGGCACGCTGCTGTCCGCCCCGACGCTGCCGACGCGGCGGATCTACTTCTTCGACCTGCTCGGCTCCGCGGCCGGCGCCGCCGGTGTGATCCCGGCGATCCGCCACCTGGGGGTCGAGCGGAGCACTCTCGCCGCCTCGGCGGCGCTGCTGGCCGGGACCTGGGTGCTGTTCCCGCCTCGGCGCGCCCGCTCCCGCGCCCTCGCTGTCGTGGCGGCGATCGTCATTGTCGGTGGCTGGGTCGGCCGTGACCGGCTGTTCGACCTGCGGTACCCCGAGGGCACGATGCTCTCGGCGCTGAGCCGGCTGCCTCCACCCTTCGGCATCGAGCGGGTGGTCTGGGACCCGATCGCCCGGATCGAGATGACACGGATCCCACCGCCGGCTCTCTCCGGCCACAACTACCCCGCCCTGATCGGTGGCGACGTGAGGTTCCACCAGCGCTTCCAGCGCCTGCTGACGCAGAACAACTACGCCTTCACCTACGCCGTCCACTACGACGGCCGGCGGGAGTCGCTCGAGGGGATCGAGCAGACGATCTACGCGGCCGCCTACCAGGCGCGGACCGTGGAGCACCCGAAGGTGGGGATCGTCGGGGTGGGCGGGGGCTTTGACGTCCTCACCGCCCTGTACTTCGGTGCCCGGCGCATCACGGCCGTCGAGATCAACGCCGCGATCGTCGAGATCCTGACCGGGAGCTACCACGACTATTTCCGGAGTTGGGTCGACGATCCTCGTGTCGAACTGGTAGTCGCCGAGGGTCGCCACTACCTGGCCACCACCAAAAGGCGCTTCGACGTGCTGCAACTCTCGGGCGTCGACTCGTACGCCGGCACCGCCGCCGCCGCCCACATCTTCTCGGAGAGCTACCTCTACACGCGGGAGGCCTTCGACCTGTATCTGGAGCGGCTCACGGACCGGGGCGTGCTGAACGTGATGCGCCTCGAGTACATCCCCCCCCGAGAGATGCTGCGCGCGTTGACCACGGCGGTGGGCGCGCTGCGGCGGGCCGGCGTCGCGCGGCCCGCCGACCACATCGTGATGCTGACGCAGAACGACGGGACGTTCACGGCCCTTCTGGTCAAGAAGAGCCCGTTCACGCCCACCGAGGTGAGCGTCTCGCCCGGTGGGCCGACTCCAGCCCCTTCTTCTTCCTTTCGGCCGCGCCGGGCAAGAACCGGCTCGACGGCAACCACTACCAGCGCTTCCTCGCCCTCCGGGACCCACGGCGCGAGGCGCGTTTCATCGCCTCGGCGCCCTACGACATCCAACCGGTGGATGACGACCGTCCATTCTTCTTCCGGTACTCGTTCTGGTGGCACCTTTTCGACCGCGACCCGCTGCTCAGCACCCCCGTGATGGAGTACAGCATCCTCCTCCTCAGCGGGCTGATCGGCGCTGCCGCCCTGTTCGCCGTCTACCTCCCGCTTCGCTACCTGGCCGGCCGCGGGCGCCGATGCCCAGGAAGCCTGCGCTACGGCATCTACTTCGCCGGCGCCGGACTCGGGTACATGGCCGTCGAGATCGCGCTGCTTCAGCGCCTGGGGCTGTTCCTCGGCCATCCGAACCTGGCCCTCTCGGTGGTCCTGGCCGTGCTGCTCTTCTCGAGCGGCCTCGGCTCTCTCTTCTCCGCAGCGCTGGTGAGGACCCTGGGCGGCGTCCGCTTCGTCAGCTACAGCCTGTGCGGATGGGTGCTGCTCCAGTACCTGCTGGTGCTTCCCCTCCTGCACCAACTGGTCGGCCTGGCCTTTCCCGTCAGGGTCGCCATGGCCAGCGCGCTGATCCTGCCGATTGGGCTCTGCCTGGGCGTGTTCGTGCCGACCGCCCTCGAGCAGCTCAAGCCCACGGCCCCCGCCTACGTGCCCTGGGCCTGGGGAATCAACGGGATCTTCTCGGTGCT
>CAZNNH010000173.1:0-13632 GCA_964574335.1 uncultured Acidobacteriota bacterium
AGCGCCGGCAGGACCATCGAGGCGTCCAGGCCGGCCACCCGGTGGCAGGCGAGGTCGCAGCCCGCGCAGCCGTCGGCGCCGAGACCGACGATCCTGAGGTCGGGCCTTCGGAAGAGCAGGCCCCGGCAGACCTCGGCCGACTCCCGGCTGCACTCGACCACCGCACAGGTGATCTGCCGGTGCTGCCGCACCAGCTCCGCCGCCGTGTGGGGGTCGTTGGTCGCCCACGAGGAATGCCCCCGCGCGGTCAGGTCGGTGGCCAGCGCCACCGCCGTCCGGCCGGCCCATCCGAACACCAGGACCCGCGACATCGGAGCGGAGTATATACCTCAGCGCACGCCGCGGCCCAGGATGTAGTGGGTGAGCTGGTCGATGGTGAACTGCTGCTCCTCGATGAGCGCCTTGACCACGTCTCCGATCGAGATCACGCCCACCACCCGGTCGTTCTCCACCACCGGGAGGTGCCGGAAGCGCCGCTCGGTCATCAGCGCCATGCAACCGTCGACGGTCTGCTCCACGCCCACGCACACCACCTCGTCGGTCATGATCTCGCGCACCGGCGTCTCCCGCGAGGAGCGCCCCTTGAGGACCACCTTCCGCGCGTAGTCGCGCTCCGACATCAGGCCCGCCAGCCGATCGCCCTCGAGGACGACCAGCGCCCCGATGTTCCGCTCCGCCATCTTGGTGAGCGCCTCGAGCACCGTGGCGTCGGGGGTGGTGGTCTCCACCGAGCCGCCCTTCTCCGCCAGTATCTGCCGGATCGTCTTCACGCACCCCTCCTTCGATCCACGCGTCCGCCGGCGGTCCGGGCTGGCCCCGGTCCCGCTTCACGTTCCCCTCGTCGGATCGGATCCATGGTGAGCGATTTCGGCCGCGAAGTCGAGGGCGGGCCGCCCCCTTTTTGACGGCTCCCCGCGAGACGGTCCCCCCCTTGAAACGCTATCCTTGGGCCCCGGTCGAGGCGCCGCCTCTCTCCGGGCGGATCCACGGAGGCCACCATGCCCTTCGAGCTGGTCGGAAACCCGAACGTCCTGGCGATGGAGTACGCGGTCCGCGGCCCGATCCCGCAGCGGGCCGCGGAGCTGCGCAAGCAAGGGTGCCGCACCATCCCCTGCAACATCGGCAACCCGCAGGCGCTCGGGCAGCGCCCGCTCACCTACTGCCGCCACGTCCTGAGCCTGCTCGAGGACCCCACCGGGATCCAGCGGGAGCGTGCCCTCTGCCGTCTGCTGGAGCGGCCGGGCGTCGCCTCCGAGGGTATCGCCTCCGAGATCGAGCCGATCTCCGAGTACGAGATCGCGCTGGCGGAGACGATCCTCACCCACCTGGCGGGCGGCGTGGGCGCCTACACCGACAGCAACGGCCTCGCCTTCGTCCGCGCCGCGGTGGCCCGCTTCATCGACGGCCGTGACGAGATCGCGCTGACCGGGGCCCCGCCCGCCGAGCCGGATCACGTCTTCCTGACCGACGGCGCCAGCGAAGCCGCCCGCCACCTGCTGGAGCTGCTGATCACGGGCCCCGACGACGGGATCATGGTCCCGATCCCCCAGTACCCCCTCTACTCGGCCACCGTCACCCGCTGCGGCGGGACCCAGGTCGGGTACTACCCGGACGAGGAGGCGGGCTGGACCCTCGGGAGGGCTCATCTCGAGGAGCCGTGGGCGGCGGCGACGGCCCGGGGCGTGCGGGTCAAGGCCATCGTGGTGATCAACCCGGGCAACCCGACCGGCGCGCTGCTGCCCGAGGCCAGCATCCAGGAGGTGATCGAGTTCGCCGCCGAGCACGAGCTCCTGATCATCGCCGACGAGGTCTACCAGGAGAACGTCTACGGGGGCCGCTTCGTCTCCTTTGCCCGCGCCCTGGGCCGGCGCGAGCTGCCGCTTTGCAGCCTGCACAGCGTCTCCAAGGGGTTCTACGGGGAGTGCGGGCACCGCGGCGGCTACCTCGAGGTGCGCAACCCGCCGCTGCTCAAGGGCCACCGGCTGCGTCTCGACCAGGTGCTGCTGAAGCAAGCCTCGGTGAGCCTGTGCTCGAACACGATCGGCCAGGCCCTCACCTTCCTGATGGTGAGCCCGCCGTCGCCGGGAAGCGGCCCCTACCAGCGCTTCCGCGCCGAGCGCGACCAGATCCTGAGCGATCTGCAGGACAAGGCGCTCTCGATCCGCGGGGCCTTCGAGGAGATGGCCGGCGTGGCCAGCTTCGGACGAATCGGGGCCCTCTACCTGTTCCCGCGCCTCGGCCGCCTACCCGGGGGGACCGGCGACTTCGAGTACTGCATGGCACTGCTCGAGGAGACAGGGCTGGTGACGGTCAACGGCTCCGGCTTCGGCCAGAAGCCGGGGACCCATCACCTCCGGATCGCCTTCCTCCCCCCCAAGGACGTGCTCGCCGAGGTGCTTCCCGCCTGGGTGAGCTTCCACAACCGATACGTGGGCGGCTGAGACCGTGCCGCTGCCGACGCAGACCGTCGAGGCGTCCTACCGCCGCTTCTCGAAGAGGTAGTGCGAGACCAGCCACTCCTCCCCGTCCCGGTGCGCCCACAGCTCGGCGCAGGCCATGAAGAAGGTGCGCCAGTAGCACCACCAGCGGACCTTCCCGGTTTCTGCGTAGGTCTCGGCCAGGATCGGCAGCAGCGTCTTGCGGCGGGCGTCCATCTTGCGTAGCCAGGCTTCCGCGGTGCGGGCGTAGTGGCGGCCCGAGAGCCGCCAGTGCTCGAGCAGCGCCACGTCTCGCTGGAGGTACAGCAACAGGTCGTCCGAGGGCATCATCCCGCCGGTGAAGAAGTGGCGGGCCATCCAGTCGCCGGGGCCGCGGTCCTCGTAGAGATAGGCGTAACGGGAGTGGGTGAAGATGTGGACGAACAGCTTCGCTTCGGGCTCCATCCAGCCGGCGATCCGCCGCAGCAGCTCCTCGTGGTTGCGCATGTGCTCGAACATCTCCACCGAGACCACGCGGTCGAAGCGTCCCTCAGGGGCGAAGTCGTTCATGTCGGCGGTGACCACCTCCAGGTTCCGAAGGCCCGCCTTCGCCGACGCCTGGTCGATGTGTCGCTTCTGGGAGCTCGAGTTGGAGACGGCGGTGATCCGTGCCTCCGGGTAACGCTCGGCCAGCCACAGCGACAGCGATCCCCAGCCGCAGCCGAGCTCCAGGATCCGCTGGCCGTCTTCGATCCGGGCCCGCTCGCAGGTGAGCTGGAGCATCGCCTCCTCGGACCGGTCGAGGTCATCCACGCCCTGCGGCCAGTAGCCGCTGCTGTACTTCAGGCGGCGCCCGAGCACCTGCTGAAAGAAGCCGGCCTCTACCTCGTAGTGCTGCTGGTTGGCGTCGCGGGTGTGGACCGCGATCGGCGAGCGGCGCATCCTCTCCAGGAACTCCTGGCGATGAGCGGCCTGGGCCTCGGCTCCACCACGGGAGCGCTCGATCCGCAGCCGCTCGCGCAGCAGCCGACGGATCCCGAAGCGGACCAGGGAGTCCGGCAAGCGGCCGGAAGCCAGCAGCGCGTCGATCATCGTGCCCCTCCTGGAGCGCCATCCTCCCGCATCCGCCGCGGCGGCCACGGGACGAAGCGGCTGGTCGTCTCCTGGTAGCGCCGGTACGCCTCGCCGCGGGAGCGGAGCGCCTGGGCCTCGGTGGCCGGGATCCCGGTCACGCGCAGCAGGAAGTAGAGCATCAGCAGCGGCGCGAAGAGGCCGGCGGAGCCCCAGGGCGAGGCCAGCGCGAAGACGGAGTAGGCGCACCAGATGAGCCACTCGAAGAAGTAGTTGGGGTGGCGCGACCACGCCCACAGTCCCGCCTGGCAGGTGCGGCCGGCGTTTCCGGGGGCGGCCTTGAACCGCTCGAGCTGGCGGTCGGCCAGCCACTCACCCCAGAGCGCCACCGCCCACAGCCCGAGGCCGGCCCACTCGAGGAGGTGGATCCGCGGGCTGGGGTTCAGACACGAGAGCAGCAGCGGCAGCGCCAGCAGCGCGTCGAGCGCCCCCTGCGCCAGGAAGAAGCCCAGCAGCTTGCGGTCGGCCCGCTCTCCCCAGGCCCGCCGCAGCTCGACGTAGCGCCCGTCCTCCTCCGGATGCCACCGGTACACGCGGCGGGCCAGGTGCAACGCCAGCCGCAGGCTCCACACGGTCGTCATGGCGGCGACAAGCACCCTGCGGGTGAGGTCGCCCGGTCCCAGGCTGGCGTAGAGGAGGGCCAGGATCGAGAAGCCGGCCGCCCAGGCGACGTCGACGATGCCGGCGTTGCGCAGCCGGATCGCGAGCGCCCAGACCCCCAGCATCATCAGGAGCATCGACGCGAGCCCCAGCAGGAAGAGCGGGATCAGCATCGCCCCGCTCCTCAGGCCACCTGGGCGCGCCGCGCCGGGATCCCCGGCAAAGCGGCGTTGCCGGGTCGGGTCAAGACCCACTGCAGGTTCCCCAGGGTGCGGGTGGCGAAGGCGGCCTCACAGGTGCTCAGGTAGTAGTCCCACATCCGGACGAAGCGGTCGTCGAAGCCCAGGGCGCGCACCGCGTCCAGGCGCGACAGGAAGCGGCGTCGCCAGCGCGCCAGCGTCTCGGCGTAGTGAATGCCGATGTCCTCCAGATGGTGGACGCCGAGGGTCCCGGCCGCGACCATGGCGCCGGTGGTCTGATGGATCGAGGCCAGCAGGCTGCCCGGGAAGATGTAGCGCTGCAGCCAGTCGCAATGGCGGGTGTACTCCTGGAAGCGGAACGACGGGATCGAGATGGTCTGGAGGGCAATTCGGCCGTGGGGCGCCAGCACCTCCTCGCACTTCTCGAAGAAGGTGCGCCAGTGCTCGCGGCCCAGGGCCTCGAACATCTCGATCGAGACGATCTTGTCGTAGCGGCCGGAGAGATCGCGGTAGTCCTGCAGGCGGATCTCGACGCGGTCGGCGAGGCCCGCCTCCGCCACCCTCCGTCGGGCCAGATCGTGCTGGGCCCGGGAGAGGGTGATCCCGGTGACCCGGCAGCCGTGCTCTCGGGCGGCGAAGATCGCGAAGCCCCCGAAGCCGCAGCCGATCTCCAGCACATGGTCCCGGCCGGCGATCTCGAGCTTGTCGGCCAGGCGGCGGAGCTTGGCGCGCTGGGCCTCGGCCAGGTCCTGTCCCTGCCACTCGAAGAAGGCGCTCGAGTAGGTCATGGTCTCGTCCAGGAACAGCGCGAAGAGCGCATTGGAGAGGTCGTAGTGGTCACGGATGTTGCGTCGGCTGCCCTGTCGGGTGTTGGCGCGGAGCCGGTGGAAGAGGTCGTGACCCACGTTCATCAGCTTGCTGAGGGGGGTCTCGAGCGGCAGGTTCCGCCGGTTGAGCAGGGCCAGAGAGGCGAACCTGGGCAGGTCGTCGGCCCGCCAGTCGCCGTCCATGTACGACTCCCCCGCCCCCATGTCGCCGCCCAGGGCGAGCTTCCGGAAGAAGGCCTCCCGATCGATGAAGACCTCGGAGCGGGGGTGCGCGCCTTTGGGGCCGAAACGGCGCACCTCGCCGTCCGGAAGGTGGATCGCGAGCTGGCCCACCTCCCATCGCTCCAGCATCCGGAAGAGCCGTGGCCGCGCCAGCCGGGCCAGGGTCGAATCGAGGCTCATACGGGTCCTCCTCGGGCCGCCTCGGGGTCGTAGGGCGGCTTGGTCCAGAAAGGCGTCCCCTTGATCCACAGGCGCAGCGCCTCCCAGTGAATCGCCGAGATCACCTGCAGCGTCATCATCGGGTAGCGGAGCAACGCTCGCAGCAGGGAGGCATCCGTGAGGGGACGGCGCTCGAGCCAGAGGCGGGCGCGCAACCAGTGGCTGCCGCTGCGGAGCAGGTCGACACGGATCCGCAGGCGCTCCGCCGGCTCGGGGATCTCCCATCGGTAGCTCCCCTCGACGGGGAAGAATGGCGACACGTGGAAGACCTTCTTCTCCAGCCACACCCGCCTCGGGCCGTCGGCCTCCAGCAGGTACGGGTGCCGCTCGCCGAAGGTGTTGTTCACCTCGGCCACCACCGCCCGGAGCGACCCGGCCGGCTCGTAGCAGTAGTAGAAGCTGACCGGGCTGAAGGCGTAGCCGAAGACCCGGCAGTGGGTCAGGAGCAGTACCCGCCCACCCGGCGGCTCCATCCCGTGCTGCTCGAAGAGCCGCTCGAGGTTGGTCCGCGCCAACAGCGCAGGATCGCCCATGTGGTCGCGGTCGAAGAAGGCGACCGGCCGCTGCCGGTTGTAGCCAAACAGGCGCAGCCGGCGGTCCAGAGAGGCCAGCTCGTCCAGGTCGAGCAGCAACATGTAGACCGGATAGCGGAACCGATGGCCCGGGCCGGTGGTGCGACGGTGCATGACCGTACCGGTGTAGAGGGCCGACCCCACCGCCCCGCTCATGGCCGCACCCCCAGCATCTCGGCCACCCGGATGGCGGAGACCAGCCCGTCCTCGTGGAAGCCGTAGCGGAGGTGGGCGCCCGCGAAGTAGGTGGAGCGTTGTCCGTTCAGCCGGGCGATCCCGTCCTGGGCCTCGAGGGCCGGCGTGTCGAGGATCGGGTGGGTGTAGTCCATCTCGGCCAACGTTTCTGTGGCGGTTCTGGACCGGTTCAGCGAGACGCAGAACTGGGTCGGCCCCGCCAGGCGCTGCAGCCGGTTCAGGAGATAGGTGACCGACACCGGGGCCCGGTCGTCGGTGCAGTCCTCGATCTCGCAGTTCCAGGAGGCCCAGGCGCCGCGGGCCCGGGGCAGGGCAGAGACATCACGGTGGAGCACGGTTCGGTTGTGAGAGTAGCGAAAGCTCCCGAGCAGCCGACGCTCCAGGTGGCTCGGATCCTCGAGCAGGCGCAGGGCCTGGTCGGCGTGGGTGGCCAGGACCACGGCGTCGAAGCGTCGGGCCCCTCCATCCAGGCTCACCTCGACCCCCCGAGGCAGCCGCCGCACGCCCCGCACCGGCGTCTCGAGGTGGACCGTCTGGAGCCGACGGGCGATGGCCTCGACGTAGCTTCGGCTGCCGCCCTTCACCGTCCACCAGCGTGGCGCGCCGAAGAGGGTGAGCCACCCGTGGTTGCGGAAGAAGCCGAGGAACGAGCGGGCCGGGAAGGCGCGGATCTCGCCGAAGGGAGCCGACCAGATCGCGCCGCCCATCGGCAGCAGGAAGTGGCGGACGAAGCTGCTGGAGTGCCGGCCCTGCGCCAGGAGCTCACCGAGGGTGAGGCGGGAGGCGCCCGCCGAGTCGAGGAGCTCGCGAGCCCTGCGGTTGAACCTCGGGATCTCGAGCAGCATCCGGAGGTGGCTGGGGTCGAGCACCCGTCGGGGCTGGGCGAACAGGCCGAGCAGCCCCCGGCTCGAGTACTCGAGCGAGCAACGCCGACACCTCACACCGAACGACATGTCACTGGGCTGGCCCGCCACGCCCAGCTCGTCCAACAGCGCCACGAAACGGGGGTAGGTGCGGTGGTTGTAGACGATGAAGCCGGTATCCAGCGCCAGGCTCCGGTCGCCCTGCTGCCAGAGATGGGTGTGGGCGTGCCCGCCCAGGCGATCCTCGCTCTCGAACAGCTCGACCCGGTGCCGACGGGTCAGGTAGTGAGCGGCGCCGAGACCGGCGATGCCGGAGCCGATCACGGCGATGTGCTGTCGCGCCCCTTCCATCTCCGCTCCTCAGATCGACAGGGTCTCCACCGCAGGAGGGTCGGCCAGGGCCGACGCGCGAGCCTCGCGGTAGATGCGCTCGGGAACCGGCTCGATGTCCCAGGCCAGGCCCAGCCGGCCGATCCCCTCGATTACCCAGTAGGTGGGGTCGAGCTCCCACCAGTAGAAGCCGTTGCGGGCCGACCGCTGATACCGGTGGTGGTTGTTGTGCCTCCCCTCGCCCAACGTCAGCAACGCGGTCACCGGGTTGTTGCGCGAGTCGTCGGGAGTGGCGAAGCGCCGGCTGCCCACCGGGTGGGACTTGAGACGGGCCGCCCACGCCTGGCGGGACGCCCGCCTCGGCCCCGGATGTCCTCTCATCGCTAGAGGGTACACCCGTGGCCGGCCAGATTCAACTCACAAACTTGTCAAAAGCTATTCTAAAGATCGACCGGATCCCCGGAGGCTCGGGGGCCAGGTCACGGCTCGGAGGAGTCGGGTTCGGGCCCGCCCGAGGACGGCCGGGCTCGGGACCGGCTCTCGCGACCCTCCTGGCACATCACGCAGAGGTCGGCGAAGGGCAGCGCCTGCAGGCGGGCCGGCGCGATGGCCTGGAAGCACTCGTTGCAGCGGCCGTACTGCCCCGCCTCGAGGCGCTTGAGCGCCGTGTCCACGGTCCGCAGCGTCTGCCAGTCGAGCTGGGCCAGGGAGATCTCCAGGTCCCGGCTGACGTAGCTGGTACGCTTGTCCACCTCGTCGCCCTGGCTGGGGGGCTCGACGGTGAGCTGCTCGCGCAGGCGATGGAGCCGGCCGCGAAGGACCTCGCCGCCCTCGGCGAGCAGCTCCTCGAGCAGCTCCTTGCGAGAGGCCCGCTTGACGGGGGAGGGCCCTCTCCGCGAGCGGCCGGCGGTCGACCTTCTCGTCGTGGTGCGTCTCTTGGCACTCATGCAGCAAGCTCCTCCAAAGCTCTGGGCCGGCTCAGCAATCGCCCCCCGTCCCCCGCCGGCGAAGCAGCGCCTGCAGCGCCCCCCCCAGCCGGGGATGGCGGAAAGCATAACCGCTCTCGAGCAGACGCGCAGGCCTCGCCCGGGCACTGGCCAGCAGCAGCGGTCCCGCCATCTCCCCGAGCGCCAGCCGGGCGCACCAGGCGGGCAGGGCGAACGGCGTCGGGCGACGAAGCGCCCTTCCCAGCTCCCGAACCAGCTCGGCGTGGGTCACCGGCTCCGGGGCCACCACGTTGACGGCCCCCTCCAGGTCCGGCCGCGCCAGCGCGTGCTGGATCGCGCCGGTGACGTCGTCGATCGCCACCCAGCTCACCCACTGGCGGCCGGTCCCGATCCGCCCGCCGACTCCGAGCCGGAACGGCGTCAGCATCTTGCCGAGGGCACCCCCCTCCGGGGTCAGCACCATTCCTAGCCGGAGCGAGACACATCGAATCCCCGCCAGCCGCGCCGGCCCGAGCGCCTCCTCCCAGCCCGCCACCACCTCGGGCAGGAACCCCTCTCCCCGGGCCGCGCCCTCGTCGAGGACCTGGTCGCCGCGGTCGCCGTAGTATCCGATGGCCGAAGCCGACACCAGCACCTTCGGCGGCCGGCCCAGCCGGGCCAGCCCTTCGGCCAAGCTCCGGGTCCCCTGGATCCGGCTCTCCCGAATGCGGCGCTTTCGCCCCGCCGACCATCGCCCCCCGGCCACGTTCTCTCCCGCCAGGTGTACCACGCCGTCCAGGCCTTCCAGGGTCGCCAGGTCGGTCGGGCCGTCGGGCAACCACCGGACCTCCCGGCGTCCGGGAACCGGCTCGCGCCGCACCAGCCGCCACACCTCGTGACCCGAGGCGTCGAGCACCGGGCAGAGCGCCGAGCCGATCAGACCCGAGGCGCCGGTGACGGCGAGGCGCCACGACCCCGACACCGCGACCGGGCTACCCTCGACCGAGAGGCTCATCGCCCCTGCAAGCTAGGCCCCTCCCCGCGGCCTGTCAAGGCTTTTGCAGAGGTTTTGCAAAGCAGGATAGAATTCACTCCATGTCCAACGAGGTGATCCGGATCGGGGTTTCCGCCTGCCTGCTCGGGCAGCCGGTCCGCTACAACGGCGGCCACAAGCGCGACGACTTCCTGGTCCACACGTTCGGGCGATACGTGGAGTGGGTGCCGGTCTGCCCCGAGGTCGAGCTGGGCCTCGGCACACCCCGCGAGACCCTGCGGCTCGAGAGGCGCGACGACCGCATCCACCTGGTGATGCCTAAGTCCGGCGCCGACCACAGCGACGGGATGAGGCGCTACGCGGCGCGACGGGTGGCCGAGATGGCCGATCTGGACCTCTGCGGCTTCGTGCTGAAGAAGGACTCGCCGAGCTGTGGGATGGAGCGGGTGAGGGTCTACAGCCCCGGCGGGATCCCGGCCAAGAGCGGCCGCGGCCTGTTCGCCGAGGCCCTGCTCCAGCGGATGCCCACCCTGCCGGTGGAGGAGGAGGGGCGCCTCAACGACCCGCGGCTCCGCGAGAGCTTTGTTGTGCAGGTGTTCGCCTACCGCCGGCTCCGCCGGCTCTTCGGTGGCCGCTTCCGGATCGCCGAGCTGATCGCCTTCCACACCGCGCACAAGCTGCTGGTGATGGCCCACTCCCCCAGGGCCTACGCCGAGCTGGGCCGGCTGGTGGGAGAGGCCAAGTCACAGCCGCGGGGGACGCTGCGCTCGCGCTACGAGGCCGGGCTGATGGGCGCCCTCCGCACCGTCGCCACCCCCCGGCGCCACGCCAACGTCCTCCAGCACATGCTCGGCTACCTGAGCCAGCGTCTCGCCCCCACCGAGCGCCAGGAGGTGCTCGAGCTGATCGACGACCATCGAAGGGGCCTGGTGCCGCTGCTGGTGCCCCTGACGCTGATCCGCCACCACGCCCGTCGCCTCGAGTCGAGCTACCTGCTGGGCCAGGTCTACCTGGAGCCTCACCCCAAGGAGCTGATGCTCCGCAACCACGTCTAGCGGCCCGCGGCGGTGCCCTGCCCCCTGGCTCGTGGGTTCTTTTTGAGCTGATTCTGAGTAGCTTGAGATAGAATGGTCCCAGTGCCTCGTCCTCCCACTGACCACCCAAACGGCGCCAGGCTGTCGATCGGCGCCCTGTCACGGGCCACCGGCATCCCGGTCGAGACCCTGCGCACCTGGGAGAGCCGCTACGGTTTCCCGGTCCCCGAGCGAAAGCCCTCGGGGCACCGGGTCTATCCAATCGCCACCGTTCCGCGCCTGCGCCGGGTGGCCCAGGCCCTCGCCCAGGGGCACCGGGCCGGGGAGGTGCTGACCGCGACCGAGGCCGACCTCCAGGACCTGCTGGGCGCGGCCACTGCCACACCTCCACCGACTTCGACGGCCGACGCGATACGGGGGACCGACACCGAGGAGCTGCTGAACCTGGTCTCGGATTTCGACGCCGAGCGTCTCACCCACCTGCTGCTGGCAGAGTGGGCGCGGCTCGGGCCGCTGTCCTTCCTCGACCAACGGATCGGTCCCCTGGTTCGGGCGGTCGGCGAGGCCTGGGAAACCCGGCGGCTCGACGTGCGGCACGAGCACTTCCTCTCTGAGCGGGTCGGCGACCTGCTGCGCACGCTGCGCCTCCCCTTCGAAGAGCGCGCCCGTGGGCCCCTCGTGGTCCTGGCCACCCTGCCCGGCGAGCCGCACGGCCTCGGGCTGCAGATCGCGGCGCTGCTGGTGGCGGCGGCCGGCTGCCGGGTGCTGAACCTGGGCACCGCCGTACCGATCCCACAGCTCCTGGCGCTCTTCGACGACCTCCCGGCGCGGGCCCTGGCGATCAGCGTCTCCGAGGCGACCCGGGGCGCCGCCACCAACGCGGCGCTCCGCAGGCTGCGATCCTCGCTGCCGCGTCGGATGGCGCTGCTGGTCGGCGGCGCCGGCGCGCCGTCTCCACCCCCGGCCGGCGTCGAGGCGGTGGCCGATCTGCGGGTGCTGCAGTCGTGGGCGCAACGCACCGCCGCCGAGGCCGGACCGCCCCGCTGACCTTGCCCTCGGGAGCCCCGTCAGCCCTTTGGCAAGGCCGCCTTGCGGGCGATCTCGGCCTCGGGGGGGTAGGACTCGGGGGGCAGGACCAGCACCTCGGGAGGCTTCTCGCCGCTCGTGAACCACCGAGCCAGGAGCTCGAGGGCGGGCCCCGTGTTCGAGGGGTTGATCACCGTGGCGACCAGCTCGCCCGCGTCCACCAGCCGCTTCCCGCCTTCCGGCAGGCCGTCCACGCCGATGAAGGGGACGCTGCGCCACTCGGGGTTGCCGAGGCTACGCGCCTGCTGGTGGAGCACCCGCCGCGCCCCTACCGCCATGTCGTCGTTCTGACAGATGACGAGGTCGAGGCGGTCGGTCGATCCGGTGCGCAGCCTCAGCCACGACTGCATCGCCAGCTCTCCGCTCTCCTCGGTCCACTGGGCATCGACCGAGGTCAGGTGGACGGCGGTCCCCGCCAGCACCTGGTCGAGCCCCAGGCGTCGCTCCCGAGCCGCGGTCTGCTGCGGCGGCCCCTGGACGCACAACGCGTTGCCCCCGCCGGGAAGCAGGCTCTGGGCCTGACGTCCTTGAATGCGACCCACGCCGATCTGGTCAGAGGTGACGCTGGTGGCCGGCAGCGCCGGAAACTCGCGCTGGAGGTCGCCGATCCAGGAGGCAGGACGGTTGATCGAGACCCAGCCGATCCCCGCCCTCAGGGCGTTACGGGCCAGACGCTCCAGACCGTCTCCGCTCACCGGCTCCATGAGAATGGCGTTCGGTCGCTTCTCCTCCGGGGCGTGGATGGACTCGAAGGCCTGGTGGATCTGCTGGATGGCGTTCCCGCCGGCGTAGCTGATGTCGACGTCGAAGCCGACGCCGGCCGCCACCCGCCGGGCATCGGCAGCCTGTAGGAGCTGGAACTCGTTCTGGTCGCTGATGAGGCAGACCAGAATTCGGTGACGCTGCATGGCCCCTCCTGCCCCCCACTTGCGCGGCACGAGGTCGTGGCGAGGCTAGCCGCCAGCCTCGTTGAAGTCAAGGAGCCGCGCCGGCACGCAGGCACGCTCGGGGTGGTATATTTCAAGCTCGTGACCCGGTTGCCCAAGCCTCCGGCGCTGCCCGCGCGCCCCACCCAAGGCCTTCGGTTCTTCGTGCTGGTTCAGGCGGTTCCCGGTCGCGTCGCCACCATCACCCGGTCCCTGCGCCGCCTGCGGCAGGTCAGCGCCGTCCACCCGGTGACCGGCCCTTACGACATCATCGCGCTGCTCGAGGTGGGTGATCCCCGCGAGATCTCGCAGGTGGTGGCCGGAACCATCGGCGGCATGCGCGGGGTGACCCGCACCACCACCCTGCTCTGCGCCGAGTAGCCTAGGGGCAGCGGCACGCCGACCTCGCAGCCCCCTACCAGTTGTGCAGCGTCCCGTCGAGCTTGCGGTTGACGGGGAGGTACGCCCGCCGGTACGGGAGGCGCGCCGCCAGCTCCCGGTCGATGTCGACGCCCAGCCCCGGCGCCTCGCCCGGGTGCAGGTGCCCCGCCTCGAAGCGGTAGGCGTGGGGGAACAGCCGGTCCGTCTCCTCGTTGTGGGGCATGTGCTCCTGGATCCCGACGTTGTGGACGCTCAGGCCGAAGTGCAGGGCGGCCGCCATGCAGACCGGGCTCAGGTCGGTGGCGCCGTGGCAGCCGGTCCTGATCTGGTAGGGCTCGGCGAGGTGGGCGATCTTGCGCAGGTGGGTGATCCCGCCGGCATGGGCGACGCTGGCCCTCACGTAATCCACGAGCTGCTCGGTGACGAGCTGGTGGCAGTCGAACAGGCTGTTGAACACCTCGCCCACCGCGATCGGGGTGGTGGTGTGACGCCGGATCAGGCGGAAGCCTTCCTGGAGCTCGGCCGGGGTCGGGTCCTCCATCCAGAAGAGCCGGAAGGGCTCGAGGTCCTTGCCGAGCCGCGCCGCCTCGATCGGCGTGAGCCGGTGGTGGGCGTCGTGCAGCAGCAGGAGGTCGGGCCCGAGCTCCTGGCGGAGGCGGGCGAACAGCGCCGGGACCGTGCTCAGGTAGCGCTCGCTGCTCCACACGCT
>CAZNNH010000174.1:0-13592 GCA_964574335.1 uncultured Acidobacteriota bacterium
ACCACCACGTGCATCGGCATCCGCAGCAGGTAGACCATCACCGGCACCATGATGAAGCCGCCGCCCACCCCCATGATGGCGGCCAGCACGCCGACCAGGACCCCGAGCGCCAGCGGCATCAGCACCGAGATCCGCACCCCGGAGCGCTCGAAGGTCATCTTGTAGGGGAGGGCCTGGACCACGCGGGCATAGACGGACGGCCGGCGGCCGCCTTCGCCCGGGCCGGCCACCGCCACGCTCACCTCGGCCCCCCGGAGCGCGCGCATGCTGTCGAGGAACATGTAGGACCCGATCAGCGCCAGCATCGCCACGTAGGTCAGGCGGATCACGAAGTCGGCCTGGCCGGTGGCCCGCAGCAGCTTGATGAGCTGGACGCCGCCGGTCCCCCCCAGAAGACCGCCGAGCAGCAGCAGGATCCCCATCTTGTAGTCCACGTTGCCCGAGCGGGAGTGGGCGAAGGTCCCGGAGGAGGCCGCCGCCACGATCTGGTTGGAGTCCGACGCCGCCGCCACGGTGGGAGGGATGCCGATCATGATCAGGAGCGGCGTGAGCAGGAAGCCGCCGCCCACGCCGAACAGCCCCGAGAGCAGGCCGACCAGACCGCCCAGGCCCAAGAGGAGGGGGAGGCTGACGCTGGTGCCGGCCACGGGCAGGTAGATGTAGAGCATACGGAGCGACCTCAGCCTTTCGTGTCGGCGACCGGCAGCACCACCCGGAAGGTGGTGCCCTCGCCCGGCTGGCTCTCCACCAGCAGGCGGCCGCCGTGCTTCTCGACGATGCTGTAGCTCACCGACAGGCCCAGACCGGTCCCCTCGCCGGCCTCCTTGGTGGTGAAGAACGGCTCGAAGATCTTGTCGAGCTGCTCGGCGGGGATCCCGACGCCGGTGTCGCGCACCGCGATCTCCACCGAGCCGTTGGCGCGCCCGGCCGACACCGACAGCCTGCCGCCGCCGGGCATGGAGTCCATCGCGTTCAGGAACAGGTTCAAGAAGACCTGCTGCAGGTTGCGCGGGTTGCCCTTGACCTTTGGCAGGTCGGCGGGGACCTCGACCTCGGCGGCCACCTTGGCCAGCGTCATCTCGTTGCCGACCAGGCGCAGGCTGGTCTCGAGCAGCTCGCCGACCTCGATCGGGGTGAAGACCGGGTGGTCCTTGCGGGTGAAGTCGAGCAGGTTCCGGACGGTGGCGCTGGCCCGCTGCACCTGGGTGAAGATGTCGTCGAGCAGCTTGCGCTTCTTTGCGGTCTCGAGCTCCTCGAAGTCGTCGAGCAGGGTCTCGACGGTGAGGCTGATGTTGTTGAGGGGGTTGTTGAGCTCGTGGGCGATCCCCGAGGTCAGCGAGCCGACCGCCGCCATCTTGCGCGACTGCAGGAGCTGCTCCTGTCGGACGCGGAGCTCCTCCAGCATCCGGTTGATGGCCAGGGCCAGCGTCGAGAACTCGTCCTTGTAGCGCCGGGCGGGACGGATCGGCGAGAAGTCGCCCTCGGCGATCCGCTCCACGTAGGTGATGAAGCGCCCGATCCTCCGGATCACCTGGCGGGTGAGCTGATCGGCCAGGATCACGATCAGCAGCACCATCATGCCCAGGAGCGCCATCGCGCCCAGCGAGGCGCTGCGCAGCAGCCCGTCCATCGCCTGCCGCTCCTTGGCGATCATCTCCGAGGCGTCGGCCAGGATCGTGGTCCCATGCCTTCGGAGCTGGGCCTCGCTCTGCCCCCTCTCGGAAGGGGCTGTCCCCGGCGCTGGCGTCGCCAGCTCCTCGAGCAGGCCCTCATAGCTCCGGAGGGCCTCCTTCCAGCGTTGCGCCGCCGCCTTGCCGACGATGTCCTCGACACCCTGGGCGTTGGCCTCGAGCAGCCGCTGGGCGCGGTACACGTGCTCGAGGGCGTCGTTGGGGCTGGTCCCGTAGAGGAAGTAGTTCTTCTCGTAGCGCCGCGCCTCCTGGATCTGGAAGGCGTACTCGTCGACCGCCTCCAGGAAGTGCATCTTGGTGCGGACGTGGGAGAGCATCAGCGTCGAGCCGATGGTGATGCCGGCGATGAAGAGGGTGCAGACGACGAAGACGAGAGCGATACGGAAGCGAATCGTGAGACGGGGCCGCTTCTCCAGCTGGCGCTGGATCTCCTCCTGGAGGGTCCGCTCTCCGGGCCTGTTCGGCTCGTCCGCCCCGGCCATCTCGGTGAGCACCTCTCAGTGGGCGCCGGCTCCGGCCGGAGCGCCCGATCAGGTCGGCCCATTCTAGCGGAGCCTAGGCGCCGAGGGTGGCCAGCAGGATCACCTGCCCGATGCTGAGGTAGCCGCGATGGGCCAGGAACCCGCCCACCAGGATGAAGCTCTCTCCCTCGAGCAGGGTTCCGATGAAGACGGCACCGTAGCCGAGATGGGTGAGCAGCTCGTTCACGAGGACTCCGTTCCCCGACCACCAGAAACGCTACCCCCGAACGCCCGGGCGCTCAAGTCGCTGCCGCGGGCGGCGGGGCTTCGTGCTTGCGCCGCCGGCGTCCGGCGAGTCAACATGAGAACGTTGACCCCTCCCAACGGCGAGAGCCTGCTGGTCGAGATCGTCGACTTGGCGCTAGGGACCGCCCTGGTCTTCAGCTTGCTCGTGTGGCTGAAGGACGCCAGAGGGCGGCTGGCCTTCGCCGTGGTGACGGTGGTCGGCCTCGGCTACGCGCTGAGCCTCCAGGCGGGACTGATCCTCACCGCCCGCCTGCTGCAGGCCACCCTCCTGGTCTCGGCGGTGATGCTGCTCTTCGTCTTCCAGGAGGACCTCAGGCGCCGGTTCGAGAGGATCGCCGCGGTCGTCCTCAGGCGCAGCACGCCGGCGCCGGCCGACGTCCTCGACACCGTGGTGCGCGCCGCCTTCTCGCTGGCCGGGAGCCGCCATGGAGCGCTGATCGTGATCCCCGGTCACGACCCGATCGAGCTGAACGTGGAAGGGGGCATCCCCCTGGACGGCCTGGTGACCGAGAACCTGCTGCTCAGCCTCTTCGACCCCCACTCCCCGGGGCACGACGGGGCGGTGGTGATCCGGAGGGACCGGGTGGCCCGCTTCGCCGTCCACCTTCCCCTCTCCACCCGCTTCGAGGAGCTCGGCGCCCACGGCACCCGGCACGCCGCCGGCCTCGGGCTCGCCGAGCGCTGCGACGCCGCCTGCGTGGTGGTCTCGGAGGAGAAGGGCGAAGTGTCCATCGCCATCCAGGGGAGGCTGCACCCGGTCGGGACGCCGGTGGAGCTGGAAGGCCGGCTGCGGAGCCTGCCCACCACGGCCAGCGAGCCGGCGCCGCGCCAGCGGACGATCCGAAGCCTGGCCCGCCGCTACGGGCTCGCCCTCCCGGTGGCGGTGCTGGTCACGCTCCTGCTCTGGGCGCTGGTCGTGCCCGGCTCCCAGGCGGTCACCCGCACGGTTCCGGTTCCGGTGCAGGTGGAGAACCTGCCCCCCGGCTACGTGCTGGAGGCGGTCAGCCCGCAGACCGTGCGCATCACCGTGAGCGGGCCGCGCCGCACCCTCTTCTTCCTCGACCCGGAGGCGTTGGAGGTCCGGCTGGACGCGTTCCTGGTCCGGGAGGGGCGCCGGACCTTCGAGGTGACGCCGAGCGCGATCATCCGACCGACCTCGCTCGAGGTGCGGCAGGTGAACCCGAGCCGGGTGCTGCTGACGGTACGACCTCCCGAGCCGAAGGGGGGCTGAGCCGAGCGGCTCGGGCGTGTGGCGGGCGCCGCCGGGCGGGCTCAGCCGGTGGAGGCGACGCGGCAACGATGGACGATGAAGAGGCACAGGCCCAAGACGGCCGCCGGCGCCAGGTAGTCGGCGGGAGGGAGCTGGCCCACCGGGAAGCCGGCGCGCTCCAGCAGCACGCCGAGGCCGTTGTGGAGGAGGTGCCAGAGCATCGCCGGAAGGATCGATCCGCTCTCCAGGGTGAGGGCGGCCAGCAGCACGCCGAGCAGGGTGACCGGGACGATACGGACCATCACGCCGTGGTAGAAGCCAAAGACCAGGCCCACGGTGAGGCACAGCGGCAGCGGACGAAGGCGCCGCCTCAGCCCGCTCAGAAGGATCCCCCGGAAGAAGACCTCCTCGAAGAAGGCGGGCAGGACGGCGAGGAGGAGCAGGAGCTGCAGCAGCGGGAGCCGCTCCGGTAGCAGCGTCTCGGCCAGAGAGCGCTGCCAGGCCTCGGGGAGGGGGAAGAGGCGGCTGGCGAGGCGGAACAGGCCGTTGGACACCAGCACTCCGGCTGGCGCGCCCAGCAGCACCGCCACCCAGACCGGGGCCCGCGGCGCACGGAGGGAGAGGGTCCTCACCGGGTCCAGGTGGTACCGCCGCAGCAGGAGAAGCGACCCGCCGCCCAGCAGCAGCACCACGTTGAAGAGCACCTGGCGCTCGAGGGAGGCCAGGGCCTTCAGGTTGGCCGACGCCAGAAGCTGGACCACCCAGACGCCGCCCACCCAGTAGGGGACGTCGCGCTCGAAACGCCCCTCCGGCGTCGCCGGCTCCGGGGTGCCCGCGCTCGGAACGATCAGCCGCTCCGTGGAGAGGGTGCGCTGGGTCAGCCAGCAGGCCCAGGCTGCCGCGGACGCTGTGATCATGAAGGCCAGCCCCAGAAACGGCCAGTCCCGAGACCCGAGCATCACCTCGCGGACCGCCACCGAGCTGTTGGCGATGGGCAGCAGCGCGACCGCCGAGCGAAGGGCCACTCCGGGCAGCGCGCCGGCGGCGGACAGCGCCAGGCCCACGAGGAAGACCGGGAGGAAGTGGATCTGCGACTCCATGTAGCTGCGCGAGCGTCCCGACACCAGCAGCAGCACCGCCGAGGCCAGCACCGCTACCGGCAGCAGCATCACGAAGACCAGGGCCACGTCGCCGGCCGAGAGGGACAAGGCGAAGCTGCTCGGCAGCGGGATCGCCCCCAGGACCACGTATACCAGCAGGTTCAGCGACTGGATCGCGGTCACCGCCAGGGCCAGCGCCAGCACCGCCAGCAGCTTGGCGGCCACGATCTCGCCACGTCGCACCGGAGTGGTGAGCAGGGTCTCGAGCGTGCCCCGCTCCTTCTCGCCGGCGATCGTGTCGTTGGCGACGACCGACCCTCCGATCAGGACGAACATCAGCACGAAGCCGGTCAGCAGCTTTCCGAGCATGGAGCCGGTGCGCTGGGAGGCGCTGGCCAGGTCACGGGTGACGAGGGGGAAAACCTGGTCGGCCGGGAGCGGGAAGCCCCGCTCCTGCAGCAGGCGATGGCGGTGACGGGTGAGGACCCGCTCCAGCAGGTGGGCCAGGCGTTCGGAGCCGTCGCGCGAGGGGTCGCGGTCGGCGCGGTAGTGGATGCGCAGCGTCGGGACCGGCTCCCCTGCCAGCGTCTCCACGTAGAAATGGACCTCGTCGTCGCGCAACGCCGCCCCGGGATCGGCGACCCTCTTCTCGGCGAGCCGGAGCCGCCGCCCCTGCTCGCGCTCGGCCTCGAGGTGGACCCCTTCGGCGATCAGCCTTCGCAGCAGCGCCGCTCGCTCGCCGACCACGGCGTAGCGGAACACCGTCTCCGCCCGGCGCTTCTCGCGGCTCTCCTCCACCAGGCGGTTCGAGTACAGGTAGAGGGGCATCAGCAGCAGCGGGAGCACCACCGAGAAGACCAGCGCCCGCCGGTCGCGCATCAGCAGGCGGAGCTCGTGGAGCAGCAGCCGCTCGACCGAGGCCGCCTCCAGCCGGTCCTTCATCGGCTGGCGTCGCCCCCGGTGACGAGCTGGACGAAGATCTCCTCGAGGTAGCGTTGGCCGGTGGCGGCGCGCAGCCCCTCCAGGCTGTCGCAGGCGAGCAGCCGGCCGCCGTGGATGATGGCGATGCGGTCGCAGAGCTTCTCCGCCTCGCTCATGACGTGGGTGGAGAGGACCACGGTCTTGCCCTGGTCGCGCAGGGCTCGGATCACGTCCAGCATCTCCAGCGCCACCAGCACGTCCAGGCCCACGGTGGGCTCGTCGAAGATCAGGACCGGCGGGTCGTGGGCCAGGGTGCGGGCGATGGCCACCTTCTGCCTCATCCCACTCGAGAGGCGATCGATCCGGGTTTCGGCGAAGGCCGAGATCCCGAGCTTCTGGATCAGCTCGTCCACGCGCTCCGCCAGCCCCGAGCGGGGAACGCCGCCCACGCTGGCGAAGAACTCCAGCGTCTCCCGGGCGGTGAGGCGTGGGTAGAGGGCGGTGGAGGCGGAATGGAAGCCCAGGCAGCGGCGGACCTCTCTGGGCGAGCGGAGAACGTCGTGGCCCATCACGGTGGCGGTCCCGGCGCTCGGGCGGAGGACGGTGGAGAGCATCCGCAGGGTGGTGGTTTTGCCCGCCCCGTTGGCCCCCAGCAGGCCGAAGACGGTCCCCGCCTGGACCTCGAAGTCGAGGCCGTCCACCGCCCGCACCTCGCCCCGGCCCTCGTCGTGGAAGAGCTTGGTGAGCCCCATCGTCTTCACCGTCGTCTCGCTCACGTCCGCCTCCTCGAGCCCCCGAGCAGCCGCTCGCGGAAGAGCCGCATCGGTCCCCCCTGGTAGGAGCCCACCATCACGTCCTCGAACCGCAGGATGGCGAGGGCTAGCCAGAGCAGCAGCGCCACGGTGGCCGCCTCCACCAGCAGGCTCAGGGCGACCAAGGGCAGGTCGAGATGCCCGGTCAGGGCCTCGCGGAAGACCATCGCGAGGTTGGCGATCGGGAACAGGGCGAGGCCGAAGCTCAGCCGCAGGTCGGGCGCCTGGGTGAAGAGGGCGGGGAGCAGCACCACCAGGTAGAAGGGCGTGATCAGCGACTGCCCCTCCTTGAAGGTGCGGGCGAAGACCGCGAAGACCATCATCCCGGCGGCCACGAACAGGGCCAGCATCAGGGTGCCGAGGACCATCACCGGCACCGCCCGGAGGGGAAACGAGAACTCGGCCAGCTCCGCCCGGTTGCCCAGGAGGCCCTTCAGCACCGGCCCCATCGACAGCGTCATGGCGGTGAGGTTCAGCAGCCCGGCAACGGTCCCCAGGGTGGCCACGTGCAGGTACTTGGCGGTCACGATCGCCCCCCGCGACGCACCTGTGGTAAGGAGGGTCTCCCAGGTGCCCCGCTCGCGCTCGCCGGCGGTGGTCTCGATGGCCGGATAGAAGCACCCCATCGCCACCATGGCGATCGTCAGGATGGGGAGCATCAGCCCCATCAGGAAGGCGCCGAGCTGCCGCTTGCTGGCCTCGTCGTGGGTCTCGACCTCCACCTGCCGCCACTCGGTCTCGCTGATCCCCAGCCGCCGGGCGCGCCGGTGCAGCCACTGGTCCCGGTAGCGGTCCAGGCGGCTCGCGACCCTTCGCTTGGCGATGGTCGAGCGGTCCTTGGCGCCGTCGAAGCTGAGCCGGGCCGAGAAGGAGCCCTCCCGCGAGGCGATCGCCCCCTCGGGAGGCAGGCGCTCCAGCAGCGCGTCGAGCCGGCCGTCCCGGATCCGAGCCAGGGCGTCCTCCGCCTCGACGACGTCGGGCTCGACCTCGACCTCGTCGCCGGCCTCGAGCTGCTGGAAGAGATCGGGCTGGCTGCCGGGGGGAAGCAGCGCCAGTCGGGAGACGAAGGACTCGTTGGTCCCCATCACCAGCCCGATCCCCGTGAACACCAGCCACAGCAGCGCCGGGTAGAGGAAGATGGGGACCAGGAGGCTGAAGACCACCACCGAGCGCTCGCGCAGCGCGGAGCGCAGCTCGCGAAGGTAGAGGACCTCGACCTCTCGGAGGCTCACGCGCGACCACGCTACCGAGGGGAGATGCGGGAGTCAAACGGGTGCGCTTCGGTTGACAGTGCGGGTCGGGATGACTCACAGTGCGCCCGCGGGCCGCAAAGCCCAGCCCGAGGCGACCCATGAAGTCGAAGAAGAAGAAGAAGAAGAAGTCGGAGAAGACGTCGGAGATGGCGAAGCCGGCAAGCCCGGCGAGACGAGGTCCTTCCCCACGGGTCGCGCTCACGGTCGGCGCGGCGCTGCTGGTGCTGGTCGGCGGGCTGGCCAGCTTTGCCCTCCGAAGCCACGAGAGCGGCGCCCCGATCACCCCCGCCGAGCTCGCGGAGCGGATCGCCTCGCATTCGGCGCCGCTGATCCTCGACGTGCGCAGCCCGCGGGAGTTCGCCTCCGGCCACATCCCGGGCGCCCGCAACATCCCCTTCACCGAGCTGGGCACGCGGCTCTCCGAGCTGGAGCTGTCGGAGGACGACGAGGTGGTGGTCCTGTGCGAGGTGGGCGGGCGAGCGGCGGTGGCGGAGGCGGTGCTCCGGGCCAACGGCTACTCGAACGTCCGTCGCCTCACCGGGCACATGAAGGCCTGGCGGGAAGGCGGCTACCGCATCGAGTAGGGAGGATCGTATGAAGTGGCTCCGGTTGCTCATCTTCGGTGTCTCGTTCGGATGCCTGTGCGCGCCGGCAGGCGCCGCGGCGAAACCCGAGGCGCCTCGCCTCCAGGCCAAGACCTTCGAGGGCTTGAAGCTGCGCGGCATCGGTCCCGCGCTGATGTCCGGCCGCATCGCGGACGTCGTCATCCATCCCCGAAGCCGCGGCACCTGGTACGTCGCGGTGGGCAGCGGGGGGGTCTGGAAGACGGAGAACGCCGGCACCACCTGGTCGCCGATCTTCGACGGCCAGGGCTCCTACTCGATCGGCTGCGTGACCCTCGATCCCCGCGACCCGGACGTGGTCTGGGTGGGGACCGGCGAGAACGTCGGCGGCCGGCACGTGGGGTACGGCGACGGTGTCTACCGCAGCCGCGACGCCGGCAAGACCTGGGAGAACCTGGGCCTCCGTGCCTCCGAGCACATCGGTCGCATCGTCGTCGATCCTCGCGACTCGGCCGTCGTCTACGTGGCGGCTCAGGGACCGCTCTGGAATGCGGGAGGGGAGCGCGGCCTCTACAAGACCACCGACGGGGGCAAGAGCTGGGAGCGGATCCTCGGGGGCGGGGAGTACACGGGCGTCAACGAGGTGGTGATGGATCCCACTGACCCCGACGTCCTCTACGCCTCGACGCACCAACGCTTCCGCGACGTGGCCGCCCTCGTCGACGGCGGTCCCGAGTCGGGGATCCACAAGTCGACCGACGGCGGCAAGACCTGGCGACGGATCAAGAAGGGGCTGCCGGAGGAGGACATGGGCCGGATCGGCCTGGCGGTCTCGCCCCTCGACCCCAGCATCGTCTATGCCACCGTCGAGCTGGCCCAACGCAAGGGGGGCTTCTACCGCTCCACCGATCGCGGCGAGAGCTTCGAGAAGCGCAGCGACTACCTCCCCGGCGGGACCGGGCCCCACTACTACCAGGAGATCTTCGCCAGCCCCCACCAGAAAGGCCGCGTCTACGAGACCGACGTCTGGCTGCATGTCTCCGAGGACGGGGGCAAGACCTTCGAGCCCATCGGCGAGAAGCACAAGCACAGCGACAACCACGCCCTGGCCTTCGTCGCCTCTGACCCCGACTACCTGCTGGCGGGGTGCGACGGCGGGCTGTACGAGAGCTTCGATCGGGGCGGGACCTGGAAGTTCGTGGCCAACCTGCCTCTCACCCAGTTCTACAAGGTGGCCGTGGACTACGACCGGCCCTTCTACAACCTCTACGGTGGGACCCAGGACAACAACACCCAGGGAGGGCCGTCGCGGACGGACAACGTCAACGGGATCCGCAACAGCGACTGGTTCATCACCCTCTTCGCCGACGGGTACCAGACGGCGGTCGACCCCACCAACCCCGACATCGTCTACTCCGAGTGGCAGGAGGGGAACCTGGTCCGCTACGACCGCCGCACGGGCGAGATCGTCTACATCCAGCCCCAGCCGGAGAAGGGCGATCCGCACGACCGCTTCAACTGGGACGCCCCGATCCTGATCTCGCCCCACGACCCGGCCCGCCTCTACTACGCCAGCCAGCGGCTCTTCAGAAGCGACGATCGCGGCGAGACCTGGCGGGCGTTGAGCGGCGACCTGACCCGAGGCCTGGATCGCCTGAAGCTGCCGATGATGGGGCGGGTCCAGAGCATCGACGCGGTCTGGGACCTCTCGGCGATGTCCGTGTACGGCACCATCACCTCGCTGTCGCAGTCGCCCCTGGTCGAGGACCTGCTCTATGTGGGCACCGACGACGGCCTGATCCAGACCAGCGAGGACGGCGGGGCCACCTGGCGCCGGATCGATCGGCTGCCTGGAGCCGGCGAGAGGTTCTTCGTCAACGACATCAAGGCCGACCTCCACGACCCCGACAAGGTCTACGTCTCGGTCGACCAGCACAAGGCCGGCG
The DNA here is from genome assembly GCA_964574335.1 of uncultured Acidobacteriota bacterium. Lineage (GTDB taxonomy): Bacteria > Acidobacteriota > Vicinamibacteria > Fen-336 > Fen-336 > CAZNNH01. Next base: position 10,264 of record CAZNNH010000174.1, read on the forward strand.
ACTTCTCCCCCTACCTCTTCGAAAGCGACGACCGGGGCCTCTCCTGGAGGAGCCTCGCCTCCAGCCTGCCCGACCGCCACCTGGTCTGGCGCCTGGTCCAGGACCACGTCGACCCCAAGCTGCTGTTCGTGGGGACGGAGTACGGCCTGTTCTTCAGCCCCGACGCCGGTGAGAGGTGGATCGAGCTGAAGGGCGACGTCCCCACCATCCCTTTCCGGGACCTGGCGATCCAGAAGCGCGAGTGCGACCTGGTCGGGGCCAGCTTCGGGCGGGGCTTCTTCATCCTGGACGACTACACGCCGCTGCGCGGGATGACGGAGGCCGCGCTCGCGCAGGAGGCCAAGCTGTTCCCGGTACGCACGGCCCCGTGGTACCTGCCGCGTCGCCCCCTCGGGAGCCGAGGCCAGGCGGACCAGGGTGACGCCTTCTACACCGCTCCCAACCCGCCCTTCGGGGCGGTCTTCACCTACTACCTGCGGGACGAGCTGAAGGGGCGGAAGGGGGCGCGCCGGGAGCGCGAGAAGGAGCTCGAGAAGCAGGGGAAGGACACGCCCTACCCGGGATGGGAGGCGCTGCGCAAGGAGGAGCTGGAAGAGGACCCCGCGGTGGTGCTCACCGTGCGCGACGCCGCCGGCGATGTCGTGCGCCACCTGGTCGGACCGGTCGAAGCCGGATTCCATCGGGTGGCCTGGGACCTCCGCTACCCGTCGACGGAGCCCTGGAAGCCGAAGCCGGCCGAGGAGGAGGAAGGCGACCAACGCGGCGACGGTGGCTGGATGGCGCCCCCCGGGACCTACACGGTCAGCCTGGCCAAGCGCGTCGACGGCGTCCTGACCGAGCTCGGCGATCCGCAGACGTTCGAGGTGGTCTCGATCCGGAAGGCGCCGGGCGGCTCACCGGACCAGACGACGGCCTTCCTGCGCGAGGTCGCCGAGGTGGAGCGGAACGCGGGCGCGTCCAGCGCCTCGATCGACGAGACGCTCACCCGGCTTCGGGCGATCCAGGAGGTCCTGGTCCGCTCGACGGTGGCCGACGAGGGGCTCGGGGCCGAGGCCCGACGGCTGACGGCGCGCCTGGAGGAGCTGAAGCAGCGGCTGGAAGGCAACCAGCGCCGCCAGAGCATGGGAGATCCGGGCCCGATCTCGATCGAGCGCCGCCTGCGCGTGGTCGAGCAGGGCAACCGGCTCTCGCTCGCCGGGCCGACGCCGACCCATCGCCGCAGCCTGGAGATCGCCCGCGAGGAACTGGCCGAGGCGCGTGCCGAGCTTCTCCGCCTGGTAGGCGTCGATCTGCCCGCCCTCGAGAAGCGCCTCGACGCGGCCTCCGTCCCCTGGACGCCCGGGCGGAGGTAGCGGCGGCCGATGATGCCGGCTACCGCGGCACGTCAGGTGGGAAAACGCCGCGCTCGCAAGAGGGTGGCCTCGAGGCGTAGCGCGGCCGGGGCGCTCGAGAGCCGGCTGGCCGAGATGGAGGTGACCCCCACCTACCTGGCCGCCGAGCGTCACCTGAGCCTGCTGGAGGCGAGCGGCGCCACCGTCCACCTCCGGCACAGCCTGCAGGCCTTCTTCTCGGGCTACCTCGCCTACGACGAGATGCTCCGCAAGCGGGGCGAGGTCCCGGCGTTCGAGACCTTCCGGGAGCTGAAGGAGCGCGACCCGCGGCAGCACGAAGGAGCGATGCTCAAGATCCAGATCACCGTCGACCGCTTCGGGTTCGTGCTGTGATCCGCCGCCAGGGCGACGGGATCCAGCGTCGTCGGGCCGGCTCAGTCGAGGGCCACCACCTGCTCGACGAGGGCCGCCTTGAGCAGGCGGGCCCGTGAGCCGTCGGGCCGGAGCTGGAAGACGGCGCTGCCGTTGGTGAAGAGGATGCTGCCGTCACGGCAGAGATCGAAGTAGCCGACGCTGTCGGCGACGACCTCCGGAGCGGCCCCGGGCCGCCGCCTCAGGAGCTTCCACGAGGCCGGAACGACGGCGGGCGGCTCGTCCTGGTCGGCGACCTCCGCTGCCGCCTCGGCGTCCAGGAGGTTGCCCCAGACCATCATCTGGCGGACGTCGGCCCCCTGCTTCTTGGGCCCGCCCGCGGTGGTGAGCGGCTTGCCGGTGTAGCGGGCGCTGAAGAAGTTCAGGTACGAGACCAGCGCGAACAGCAGGCGGAACGGGAACAGGACGGTATCCAGGATGGCGCGCAGCGGGGAGAAGCCCTGCCGCCTCCCGCGGGGACGGCGAATGTACAAGAGCGCCCCGTCGGGGGCCGCCCGGGGGCAGAGCAGGTCGGCGTTCTCCTCCTCGGCCAGGACCTCGACCTCTCCGCGATCGAGGTCGATGGCGTGGACCGAGAAGGCGCCGACGTCCCGGAGCCGACCGTCCCGGTCGCGGCCCATGCCGGCGCTCTGGTAGACCAGGCGCCGCCCCGGCCCCGGCACGAAGCTCGGGGCCTCGTCGCGGACGTCGCCCTCGGTGATCTCCGAGAGGTCTGAGGCGTCGGCGGTCATGATCCCGAGGGCCGAGGTCCCGTCCCGGTGAACCACCGAGCAGGCCATCTGCTCGCCTTGCGGGTCCGTCGCCAGATGCTGCAGGCGCCGGTCCGACCCGTGCAGCAGGCGGCGCTCGACGCCCGAGCCGGTGTGCCAGGCGCACAGCCCGGTGAGGCCGCCGGTATCGAGGAGGTACTGGATCTCGCCCTCACGTGTGCCTCGGCACAGGCAACGCACCGCGACCTGGGTGAGGGCGGCGTCCCTGGAGGGTGTGCCCCAGAGCAGTCCCCCGCTCATGAACCGGGCCCCCCGCCCCTCGCTCTTCCATCCGTGGCGCGCCTCGATCTCCCGGGCGCGCTGCTTGACCTGCTCGCCGAAGTGGCTGTCGACCCTGCGGTGGGACCCGTCCTGGTCGGCGAGGTAGAGCTGACCGGCGGAGAGGAAGGCGAAGCGAGCCATACGGTGGCGGATTGTAGCGTGAGTCGGGCGGACGGCGCTGCCGGATCGAGAACTCGGTCCGGGTCAACCGTATCGGCCGCGACCCCCGAAAGACCTCACGACGGACCGGGTCCAGGACCAGGTCGGCGTATCGGAGGGTCTCCTCGTCGCCCGGGTCAGGAGTGCGGGTGCGGGCCCGGATCCGAGCCCGCAGCACCTCGAAGGAGAAGGGCTTGGTCAGGGGGTCGTCGGCGCCGGCGTCGAGACCGCGGACCACGTCCTCGGGCGCGTCCCGAGCGGTTAGCAGCAGGATGGGCGTACGCACGCTCTGCCTCCGGAGGCGCCGGGTCACCTCGAGGCCATCGAGGAAGGGCATCATCACGTCGAGGACGATGATGTCGAAGGCGGCCCGCTC
>CAZNNH010000175.1:0-13285 GCA_964574335.1 uncultured Acidobacteriota bacterium
GTCTCTCCGGAGGTCGGCGTGGTGAAGGTCCTGCTGTGGGTGATCCTGTTGGTGCTCTACTGGCCGCTGGCGCTGCTGGCGCTCGTCCTGTATCCGATCGTCTGGATCCTGCTCCTGCCCTTCCGTCTGGTGGGGATCGCCGTCGACGGGGTCTTTGCGTTCTTGAAGGCCGTCGTGTTCCTCCCCTCCCGGATCCTCGGAGGCGGAGCCAGGGCCTGAGCCTCTTTCGCCCAGGCAGCTGCCGAGCGCGCGCCACCTCCCGGTCGAACTGAAACCGCCCTCGTGCTGCCGACCCCCCGGCCGCCAGCGCCGAGCCCACCCGTCGCCTATGATGGGGCGACTCTGAGGCCCAGCCGTGTCGAGCCCCAGCCTCTACTACGTGGTCATCCAGTCCCGCGAGCCGACGTACGAGCTGCGCGCCGGTCGGCGGGACTCGCCTTTCGTCTGCTCCTACGATCTCATGGCCCAGAGCGAGGAGGAGGCCGTCGAGCGCGCGGTCGCCGCCTTCAACTCCTCTCGGCCAGGCTGGCAGGGGGGCCACGGCCGCTCACCATCCACGAGATGCAGTCTGCGGGCTCCGAAGGTCGGATCAGCCTGCGCGTGTTCGCAATGCCGGATGCCTCCGCGGCACGAGGTTCGGGGCCTCCTCACGCCATCGGGCCGAGCCCCTGCTGGGCGGCTGGAAGCTCCGACGGCTCGAGACGAGCCTCGAAGCAGCCCAGGCCCACCGGGCGAGGCTGCAGAGCATCGATGAGCGCGTGCAGAGCCTTCGAGCCAAGGAGGAGACGCTGAGCGACTGAAGTGGCTCGTCTCCACAGCCCGCGAGCGCCCCTGACACCGGCGCGCCCAGGCCGGGAGAGGCGCCGGCGAGAGTGATATCCTATCAACTCACTATCCGTTAGACAGGCCGTCGTCGCTGCGGACCGGGAAGGCACGGGCGTGTCCGTCCGCCTGGACGGAGCGGCTTGGTAGCCCGACGCGGTCCCACGTGGCCGCCGGGGGAAGGGGAAACATGGGAACCAGTGCCGACGCGGTGTGGGGTCTCTACGACGCCTTCGGCAAGGGGGACGTGCCGGCAGTGCTTGCCGGCTTCGACGCTGGCATCGCATGGAACGAGGCCGAGCCCGCCGACGCACAGTTCGCTCGCGTGTGGCGCCTCCGGGGTGGCAAGGTCTACGGCAGCGAGCGGACGATCCGGGAGGTGCGATCCTTTGCCATACACGACAATCAACGGCTTCAGCCACTTCTATGAGGACGCAGGCGCGGGCGAGCCCGTGGTGCTGCTGCACGGCATCAGCAACTCGTCCTACTACTTCAAGAGGCTCATTCCGGGTCTCGCGGCCGAGTTCCGCGTGATCGCGCCGCACTTCCGGGGCATGGGCTTCAGCGAGCGCGTCGAGGAGGTGCCGCCGGGCGCCTGGCTAGAGGACGTGCTGGCGCTTCTGGACCAGCTCGGCATCGAGCGCGCGCACGTCTACGGCGTCAGCCTGGGCGCTGCGGTCGGCATGCGGCTCGCGCTCGATCACCCGCTGCGCGTACTGACGCTGACGCTGGATGCTCCTTTCCTCCACTTGGCCAACCTGAAGCTGCCAACCGGCGCGAAGGGACCAGACCAGGAGCCGCCTCCCTGGGTCGTCGCCGAGCTGCGCGCCATGCACGGTGACGATTGGCGGACGGTCATGCGCAACTGCGAGCGGTACCGAGAGGAGCCAGGCATGCACGAGTTCCTCAGTGTCGGTGAGAAGGCCAAAGCAATCACCGTGCCGACGCTGGTCGTTCGCGGCGACAACAAGGACTCGATTCACCCGCTGCCGGACGCGATGACGTTCCATCAGCTCATACCACGATCCCGCCTCTGGGTCGCCCCCGACACCGGCTCCCTCGTCACACGCCAGGCCCCGGCGGAGGCGCTGCGCGTGTTCTGCGATTTCGCCTTGGACCACGGCGAGGGAAAGGCGCCGAGTGGCGCCACGGTGAACGCGGAGCACATCGACCTGCTCGGTCAGGTCGATCTCTTCACCAATCTGCGGAGGAGCGCGCTCGCCCGACTCGCCGGACTCGTCCGGACGGTGGAGGTGAGCTTGGGAGACACGGTCTTCCAGCAGGGTGAGTCGGCGGAGGAGTTCTATGTCGTCGCGCGCGGCTCCTTCGAGGTCCTCCAGTCGGTCGGGGAAGAGAAGCCGTCGCTGCTGCGGGTGCTCGAGCCGGGGCAGTTCTTCGGCGAGATGGCCCTGGTGACCAGAGAAACGCGGTCGGCGACGGTTCGCTGCGCCGAGGACGGCGAGTTGTTGGAGATCGACGGTCGGCACTTCCGAGCGCTGGTTCAGCGGGATCCCACCGCTGCGATGGCCCTTGCCTCCGCGCTCGGCCGCTACGTCCACGTGCAGGATCAAGCGCGGCCCGGTCCGGCGGACGGGGCGGCGAGCTGAGGGCCGATCTCCGCTCGACGAAGCCCACGCACGGTTCCCCGAACGCTTGGTGCGCCAACCGCACCGGCCACCACAACTGCCGAGGTCGTCTGGATCCTTAGGGTCCGCGGGCACCTGCTTCCTGTGCGCCCCGGTCCGTCAGGGCTTGAGCGATAGCCCAGACGCCGGCACCGAGCCGTTCGCCGACCACGCAGGTGACCTCGTCTCGACTCAGGTCCGGCTTGGCGCGCACGCATTCCTGAACGGCTGCTGCTGCACGGACCCGGTCTTCGCGTACGAGATGAACCGCCGCCAGGGCGAGACGAAGCAAGTACAACCGGTCGTCTTCCTTGCAGGCGCTTTCGGCGGCCTCCAGCGCCTGGTCCAGCTCGCCCAGGGCCAACTGCGCCAGCGCAAGCGCCGCTCCCCGGACCGACCGCCGGCTGTCGGCGGGACTGCTGTCGATGCCTTCGGACAGGTACCTGACTGCCGATCCATAGTCGCGCTTCATCAGGAAGGCGGATCCGAGCGCCGTCTTGGCATGCCCATTCTGCGGATTCGCCTCGATCGCCTTCTTCAGGATCGGCAAGGCCCGATCCACCTGCCCGACATCGGCAAGAGCACAGCCGTCCCGTACTGATCGCCGGCGTGGGGCATGGGGGCTCGGACGTGGGACAATGGCACCGGGCGGCGGAATGAGCTGCCGCTCGGCAGGCCGGCCAGTTGCCCCGAAGCCCGAGGTCAAGGATGGCACAAGTGACAGAGGCGGTGTTCTCGCAGGGGGTTCTGAGGCCCATAGGTGAGCTGCACCTCGAGGAGCAGCAGCGTGTCCGACTCGTGATCGAGCCGGTCGATCGCCGTCGTCCCGATCGAGCCACCGCTGTCGGCCGGCTGCGCGCAGGGACCGAGGAGATGCATTTCTTCCTCAGCGGCCCTCTGCCGTCGCGCGACGAGCTACATGATCGCGTTTGACACCAACGTTCTGATCTACTGCTGTGACAAGGGCGATCCTCGCCGAAGGGCGGTCGCCCTCGATCTGGTCTCCAGCGCCGATGATGGCGTGCTGCTCTGGCAGGTGGCCGCGGAGTTCATTGCCGCTTCCCGCAAGTTGGCTTCCCAGGGCTTCACCGCTGCGGCGGCCTGGGCGCGGCTGAGCGAGTTACTGGATCTGTTCCCGCTCGTCCTCCCGACTCCGGATGTCCTCGACGGCGCGAGACGACTGCACGCCGAGCAGCAAGTGGCGTTCTGGGACGCGATGCTGTTGGCCGCGTGCACCGCTGCGGGAGTCACTCGGCTCTACTCCGAGGACTTGCCGGGTCGGGCCGACCTCGGGTCGCTGGAGATCGCCAACCCGTTCGCCTGATGTGCGCCGCGGTCCGGCCTCTGACGGGGGGGCGCCGGTTTGGGGCGCCTCCGCCTCGACGGGCTCAGTGCTCCTGGGGGGGGGCTGGCGGCATGAGATCCCCGGCTGGGACCAGGGGGGATCGACACAATTGGGCCCCGTGCACGAAATCGACCCGGACGGGCCCGAACCGGAAGGTGGTGGAGAGGCTCATTCCGCCTGCTCCCGAGTGTGTACGGCGGCCCAACTGTCGCACGCGGGGCCGAAGGGTGGCAACCCGGCTGGGAGGGCTGCGGCCACCTCCCGGGGCCGTCAGATCCGTCGGCCTGGGGTCGGGTGGGAGGATGAGCACCATGGCACGCCGTCGGCTCTGGCGGAGGTCCTCCTCCGACGCTTGCCACGAGTCGCTGAGTTGGGGTGGGGGCAGGACTGGCTCTACGCGGGTTGGTACATCCACATGCTGCATCTCACCTACCCGGACGGCTTGCCCCTGAGTTGGGATGGCCAGCGGCCCGCTGACGTCTATTCCGGTGCCCCGCGGATCCTGGGTCGCGAGGGGACCATCACCTTGCCGCCCCCCAGGGCACGCGACCGCCGACTCAGCGATCCAGTCGGTCCGGGCTTACCGGTCGCACCCAGCTCGCACGGTATTCCGGGAAGCTCGTAGGGTGGTGACCCGCCAGGGATTCGAACCCCGAACCAAGAGATTAAGAGTCTCCTGCTCTTCCGTTGAGCTAGCGGGCCACAGCGGAGACGGAGATTATGCCGCAAGCCGGGCGTCGCGACAAGGGGTGGGGGGGCTAGAGCAGCAACCCCCCGTCGACGCGGACCACGGTCCCGTTGATGTGGGAGGCCAGGTCCGAGGCCAGGAACAGGTAGACGTTGGCGACTTCCTCGGGCGTGCCCAGGCGTCCTGCCGGTGTGGTCGCTGCCCGCTCCGAGGCGGTGGCGGCATCCACCACGTGGCCGATCTCCGAGTCGATGAGGCCCGGCGCCACCGCGTTGGCGGTGATGCCGCGGGGGCCGAACTCGCGGGCCCAGGTGCGGGTCATGCCGATGATCCCGGCCTTGCTGGCGGCGTAGGCGGTGGTGCCCGGCGCCCCCGAGAGGGCCACCGATGAGGTGGCGGAGAGGATCCGGCCCCAGCCCCGCTCGAGCATGTGGGGGACCGCCAGCCGGGTGCAGAACATCACCCCGCGCAGGTTGACCTCGAGGGTCCGGGCCCAGACCTCGTCGGTCATGTCGACGAGCGGCGACTCGGTCACGATCCCGGCGTTGTTGACCAGGATGTCGAGGTGGCCCCACTCGTGGACCACTCGATCCAGCAGGGTCTCGATGGTGAAGGAGTCGGTCACGTCATTGTGAAACGCCAGCGCCTCGCCGCCCTCGACGGCGATCTCCTGCGCCGTATTCGAGACGCCGGCCCCGTCCGCGTCGACCAGGGCCACCAGGGCCCCGGCCCGGGCCATCACCTTGGCGGTGGCGGCGCCAATGCCTCGCCCGGCCCCCGTCACCACCGCGACTCGACCGGCCAGGGAGAGTGGATCGTCGGCCTGCGTGCCCATGAGGGCGCAACGGTAGCGCAGGAGCCGCGGCTCGGCAACTGGAATCCGCGGTTCGGCGGCCGGAACCGGCGGTTCGGCCACCGGATTCGGCGGCTGGCTAGTACAGGCGGGTGTCGACCTGGGCCCGGCCGCCGGTGGAGGCCAGGAACTGGGCCTCGAAGGCCTGCCGGAAGCGGTCGATGCGATCGATGTCGGCCGGATCCGCCGTCCCGTCGACCACCAGGTAGATGTAGGCCTGGCGGAAGACCGTGGGGGCCTCGCCCACGGCCGGAGTCCTCGCCCCCATCGCCTCGGTCAGCATGTCGACGGTGACGTCGACGCGGGTGCCGGTGAACGTGATCCCGGGGCGCGGGCTCCGTCCCGGGTCCAGGTCGCGCAGCCCGGTGGGGTCGCGCACCACGTAGAACGGGGGGACCTCGGCCGCCGACCGGAAACCCATCAGGTACTGGTCGAGCGGGCTGTACTGCAGCCCCGACCTCCCGGTCTGGAACTGGCCGCCGCCCAGGTCGTTGAGGTCGTTGCCCTCCAGGTGGGAGGCGTCCGTGTCCATGAAGAAGCTCCAGTGCACGCCGTCCCGGCCCAGCAGCTCGCGGCTGTTGGCCGAGCCGTCCCGGAACACCGCGTCCGCCAGCCACCGGTGGCCGGTCTCGTGGGCCAGCACCGCCAGCGACGTGTCTGTCCCCACCAGGGGCTCGGTCAGGTCCTCGGGGTACTTGCCGATCGCGTCCATGAACACGAAGCTCTCCAGGCGACCGGCGCTCCCGAAGTCCGCCGAGAAGTCGAAGGGGCGGATCCCGATCCCGCTGACGGCGTTCTGCACCGTCTGCTCGTAGGCGAACGTGTTTCCGGTGAGCAGGGTCTGGCTGGCGAAGACCACCAGGTACGTGTAGTCGTCGGGGTGGGTGGCCAGGAACTTGGCAGCCACCGCCGGCGTGTCCAGCCCCTCCCGGTCGGTGAAGCTCTCGACCAGGGCCCCCGCCCCCTCGCCCCCGGCCGCGCCCGACAGGTCCAGCGAAACCACGCCGTTCGCGCTCGCCCCCGGCGCGATGCCGGCCTGGCCCTGGACATCGGTGGCCAGCGCCGAGCCGTAGACCATCTCGATCCGGCCGTCGGCGAAGAGGATGGCCTCGAAGCTGTTGGCGTCCGTCGCCCCGTACTGGGGGACCTCCCGCCAGGCCGCCCGGAACCGGTCGGCGGAGGCCGAGGTCACGACCTGCCCGCCGGCGCTCGGGTCGAAGTCGGCGAACAGCGGCGCGATGCGCGGGGGGCCGGCGAGCATCCGCCCCAGGCTGCGGGTCGAAGAGGCACTGTCCGCGGCGTCGAAGGTCAGGTTGCCGTCCGAGTGGACGTGCACGCTGGTGTGAGTCCGCCCGTAGAACGGGAACGGGAAGGGCAGGGCGACCTCGATCGAGTCGTCGTCGCCCAGCGCCAGGGGCTCCCCGCTCTCCGTGCTCGGCGGCTGGTCGAGGCGCACCACGCGGTAGCCGGCGGCGCTGGGCGCGAACTGGACGCCGATCCCCTGAAGGTCCACCGGGTTCCTGCGGAAGATCAGGTCCCCCTCGTCGTAGAGGACCGCGACCTGGCCCACGTCCTCGGACCGCATGCCGGCGGTGCGGCCCGAGACCTCGCGATCCGGCCGGCGGGCGCGGTGGGCCCACACCGCGTCACGGGCGCCGTTTCGGTCCTTGCCGCACCAGGACGGTCCGGAGCGCCCCGGAGCCGCCGTGGCCGGAGCCGGCGGGGTGGCGACGGCCAGAAGCAGCAGGCTCATCCCGAGCCAGGTCCTCTTTACGCTGGTTTCCAAGTGGCCCTCCGAGCCTCCAGTCTAGGGCCGGCTCCCCGCCGGCTCAAGCGCCGCTTGTCCGGAGCGGAGGGTCGTGGTAAGAGCAGGACCAGGCCCCATGCTGGTCGACCTGGCGTTCACCCCCATCTCGGAGGTTATCCGGCAGATCTCGGCGGAGCGCCGCTCCGGTGACCTCTCGGTCCGCTTCGACCACGAGACCAAGACCGTGATCTTCGATCGCGGCCGGCTGGTCTTCGCCGCCTCCAGCCTGAAGGAGGACCGGCTGGGCGAGTCGCTGGTGGCGATGGGCCGGATCAGCGACGACGACTTCCGGCGCGCCTCGCTGCTGATGCGGAGAGACCACAGCCGTCGCTTCGGCGAGGCCCTGGTCGAGATGGGGCTGATGGACAAGGACGAGCTGGGCGGCTCGGTGGCCAAGCAGGTGCGCCGCATCGTCCTGTCGCTGTTCAAGCTCAAGGGCGGCGCCGCCGTCTTCGACGCCCGGCCCCCCAGCGTGCCGGTCGAGTACATGGTCAGCCTGTCGGTCCACCGGCTGCTGTACGTTGGGATCCGGAGCATGAGCGCCGACAGCCTGGTGTTGGTCGGCCTCGGCGACCTCGAGCGCAAGGTGGCGCTGGCCCCGGTGCCGCCGTTCCGCTTCGTGCTGCACAAGTGCCCGGCGGGCGAGCTGAGCATCCTCGAGGCCGCCCGCAAGGAGATCACCCTGCGGGAGCTGGCCTCCACGCGGCTGGGGGTGTCGACGGCCCGGGCGCGGGTGGTTTACGCCCTGTTCGCCTCCGGCGTGCTGCAGGACGCCGACACCCTGAGGAACGCCCAGGAGATGCAGCCGGTGGTCCAGATGGAGCCGGAAGGCTTCCTGCTCTCCCCGATGCAGCGCCAGTCGGAGACGCCGCGGCTGGAGGTGATCCGCCACGAGGTGGAGCAGGAGCTGGCCAACCTGGAGAAGATCGATCGCGAGGGCTGGTTCCGGCTCTCCTCGCCCCAGAAGATGAAGGCGGCGATCGAAGAGAAGATGGAGCGTTACTTTGGCGTCCTCGAGGCCGTCCACGAGGACCGCGAGCTGAGGCAGAAGGTGGAGGTGGTGCTGGGCCGCGCCGCCGCCCTCCAGCACTGGGTGAAGCAGCGGACCGGCTCGCCGCCGCCGTCCAAGGGTCCGCACCGGGGGGCCACCGAGGCCGCGCTGCGCAAGCTGCTGGTGGTGCGCTCCGAGACCCCGGTGGCGGTCGCGCCGAAGCCTGAGGCTGCCGCGCAAGGTGAGGGTGTCCCGAAGGGCGGGGCGGCGCAGAAGGCCGAAGCTGCCGCGCAAGGTGAGGGTGTCCCGAAGGGGGGGGGCACAAAGAAGGCGGAAGCGGCCCCGAAGGGCGAGGCCGCCCCGAAGGCTGAGGCCGCCGCGCCGTCGCCGGCCGGCGAGCCCTCCGCGCCCGCCGCCACCCTCGCCTCGCCGACGCCCGGTCCGCTCGAGCAGCTCCAGTTGGACGGTGACGTGCGGATGAAGATCCAGGACTTCGCCGGGGCCTCGCAGATCTTCGGCAGGCTGGTCGAGAAGGCGCCCCGGGTGGCCGCCTACCGGGTCCGGCTGGCGATCGCCATGACCTGCTGGCCGCCCACCGCCCGCCAGGCCGAGCGGGAGTTTCTCCAGGCGACCCGTCTCGAGCCCGACAACGGCTGGATCCACTACCAGTTCGGCCTGTATTACAAGAGGATGGGACTGCGGAACCGGGCCCTGGCCGAGCTGCGCACCGCGGTCTCCCTGGATCCCAAGGACGCCGAGGCGCGCCGCGAGCTCGAGGCCCTCTCGCCCCACGACGCGGCGCTGACCACGCTCAAGAAGAGGCTTCTCAAGTGATGGGAGATCTGGACCCCGAGACGATCCGCAGGCTGCCCAAGACCGACCTGCACGTGCACCTGGACGGCAGCCTCAGGCTGCCCACCCTGATCGAGCTGGCGCGCGAGCGGCGGGTGGCCCTGCCCTCCCAGACCGAGGACGGCCTGCTGCAGCTCGTCTTCCGCGAGCGCTACCAGAGCCTGGCCGAGTACCTCGAGGGGTTCAAGTACACGGCCGCCGTCCTCTCCGACGAGGATGCGCTGGAGCGGGCGGCCTGCGAGCTGGCCGAGGACAACCAGGCGGAGGGCGTCCGGTACCTGGAGGTGCGCTTCGCTCCCCAGCTCCACGTGCGGCCCGGCTTCGAGCTGCTGCAGGTGGTGGCGGCCGTGGACCGCGGGCTGCGCAAGGCGGCGGCCGCCTTCAACGCCCGGCCCGAGGTCCACGGTGGCGCCGAGCCGCGCTTCGCCGCTGGCATCATCCTGTGCGCCCTGCGCCACTTCACCCCCGGCTTCTCGGCCGGCTACTCGCGCCTGTTCGAGGCGCTGCCCGAGGCCTCGGTGGCCGAGACCTACGCCGCCGCCAGCCTCCAGGTGGCCCGCGCCGCCGCCCGGCTGCGGCGGGACGAGGGCCTGCTGGTGGTGGGGATCGACCTGGCCGGCCAGGAGAAGGGCTACCCGGCGGAGGCGCACCGACAGGCGTACACCGTGGCCCACGAGGCGTTTCTGGGCAAGACGGTCCACGCCGGCGAGGACTACGGCCCGGAGTCGATCTTCCAGGCCATCGGCGACCTGCACGCCGACCGGATCGGCCACGGGACCTGGCTCTTCGACGAGACCAAGGTCCACGACCCGGCCATCGCCGACCCCCACGCCTACGTCGACCGGCTGGCCGAGTTCATCGCCGACAAGCGCATCACCATCGAGGTCTGCCTGACCTCCAACCAGCAGACCGTCCCCGAGCTGGCCGACGACCTGTCCCAGCACCCGTTCGGCGAGATGCGCCGCCGCCGCCTGTCGATCACGTTCTGCACCGACAACCGGCTGGTGTCGCGCACCACCGTCAGCCGCGAGATTGGCCGGGCGGTGGAGGCCTTCGACCTCCACCCGCGCGAGCTGCGCGACATGCTGGTCTACGGCTTCAAGCGCAGCTTCTTCCCGGGGAGCTACCTCGAGAAGCGCGAGTACGTCCGCCAGTGCATCGACTTCGGCGACCGGATCCTGGGGCCGGAGCGGCTGGCGGCGGGCCCCAAGCCGCAGTTTTGAGTCTGGCACCGGCCGGACGGGGGACACCGGGGGGGACACCGGGGGGGACACGATCCCGAATCCGCCGGTCTCCGGACGGATTCGGGTCATGTCCCCGCGTCATTGATCCGGCGGATTCGGGTCATGTCCCCTACGTCATTGAGAGCAGCTCGGTGACCGTCTTCTCGATGCCTTCGGCTGCCTCGGAGATCCGCCCCGCCAGCATGTAGGCGGGGGAGGTGATCAGCTTCTTCTCACGGTCCACGGTGGTGGACTCGACCGGGCAGACGACGTGACGGGCGCCCATCGCCTGAAGCGCCGCCGCTGTCTCCGCGTCGTCGCCGATGGTCAGGCTCGGAGACTCGGCTCCCAGCACCTTGGCCAGCAGCGCTGGCGCGATGCAGACGGCGGCCACCGGCTTGCCGGCGGCGTGCACCTCGCGCACTAGGCGCTCCACTCCCGGGTCGACCCGGCAGTCCTTGCCCTTGACCGCGAAGTCGCAGAGGTTCTTGGCGGCCCCGAAGCCGCCCGGCAGGATCAGCCCGTCGACCTGGTCCGCCGTGACCTTGGCGACGTCCTGGATCTTCCCGCGCGCGATGCGGGCCGACTCCACCAGCACGTTGCGCTTCTCTCGCGGCTCGACCTTGCCGGTCAAGTGGTTGACCACGTGCATCTGGTCGATGTCGGGGGCGCAGATGACGGCCTCGGCCCCGTGGCGATCGAGGGCCAGCAGGGTGATCACCGACTCGTGGATCTCGGTGCCGTCATACACCCCACAGCCGGAGAGAACGACCGCAATCCTCTTTGGCATGGTCTCCTCGCTCAGCGCTTGTTGGGGGTCGAGGCCTTCTTGGGGGGCTGGGCCTTCTCGCCCGCGCCTTCCTCACTGTCCGGGTCCTTCTTCTCCGCCTCGAGCTCGGAGAGCCGCTGCTCCAGCTCCTTCATCCGGGCGATCGCCTGGGCCTCTTCGCTGCCCGGGGCGGCGGCGGCCGGGGGCGCAGGTGTCGGCGCGGCTGGCCCGCGTGTCATTGCCCACAGCCCCACCAGCAGCAGCACCACCACGGTGACGACCGCCGCCCAGAGCAGCGAGCGGCTCCTGCCAGCGGGGGGCCTGGGCCGCACCCGCGCCGGCGCCCTGGGAACCTGCACGGCGTGCGGGCCGGCGGCCGGGTCGGGGTGCGGGCTGGGCGCCTCGAAAGGCGGCGGCGCCGGCTCCGGGGCGGGGGCCGCGACATCGTCCCGGTCCGCGGGAGGCGGGAGGGTCGGCTCGGCGGGCCGTGGGGCCTCGGCCGCCCGGCTGGGCAGCGGAGGCGGCAACGGCGGAGGCATCGCTGGCTGCGGCGCGGGGGGCTGGGGAGGCGGCGGCACGGCGGCCGGCAGCGGTGCCGGGGCCTGCGGTGGAGGCGGAGCCGCGGTGGCCGGGTGCGGTGCGGCTGGGGCCGCGGCGGGGGGCGGATAGGGCGGATAGGTCGCCTGTCTCTCCAGGCGCAGCTTGGCCGCCTCCTGGGAGAGCTCCGCCCCGAACAGCGTCTGCATGGCGAAGGCCAGGTTGAACGTGGTGGGGGTGAAGTCGCCGGTGAAGAGCAGGTTGTCGATGGATTTCCTGAGGGCGCGGCCGTCCTGCAGCCGGGCGTCGGGATCCGGGGCCAGGGCGCCGAACAGGACCTCGGCGATGGCCGCAGGCATCGAGGTGTCGTCGCCGATGGGCCGGCGCAGCTTGGCCTCGGCCACCTGGTCGTAGATCTCGTCGCCCTGGGACCCCGGCTCCAGCGGCGAGCCGGTGAGCATCTCCAGAAGCAGCACCCCGATCGCGAACAGGTCGGAGCGCGGGTCCCCGGGTCCGCCCGCCGCCTGCTCCGGGGCCAGGTAGCTGCCCTCGCCCAGGCTCTCTCCCAAAGGCGCCGGCCACTGGCCGAAGCCGGTCAGCCACACCTCGCCCTCGTAAGAGACCAGGACCCGCGACGGCGTGATGCGGCCGTGGAAGTAGGCCTTCCCGTGCGGCAGGGGGTGGGCGTGGGCGTGCTCGACGGCCGAGCAGAGCTTGGTGGCCACCATCAGGGCGTGGTCGATGGCGAAGAGGTAGGATCCGCGCAGGCAACGGTCGAGCACCGTGCGCAGCTTCCGGGACTCGGTCAGCTCGTGGCTGATCCACAGCTCGTTGCCGATCCGGCCCACGCCCAGCACCTTGAGGACGTTGGGGGCGCTCAGGTGGGCGGCCAGCTTGGCCCCCTGGATGTAGGTGTCGGTCTGGGGGGTCTGCAGGAGCCGCACCAGCCGGACCATCCGCTCGAGACCTTGCGGCCCGAGCTGGGCGGCCCGGTACTCGACGCCGATGGCGGGGGCCTCGAGCTGCTCGAGCAGCACGAACTTGCCGAACCGAGGTGGGGTCTCCTGCTCCATCTCCCGCGGTCGCGATTCTGGCACATCGCCCGGAACTCAGCCACCCGGCCGAACCCCGGAAGCCCGGTGGGACGCTTGCGTGCGGAGGGTGGCGGGGAGAAACTGGGCGCTCTCGAGCCGGCGGCTCGAGGCCCGACCGCTGGGGGGAGGGCGCGACGGAGGGCAGGGACGACCGGATGTCCGAGGCAAGACAGCAGGCTCTCGCCGTGATCACCAGCGGAGGCGACGCCGCGGGGATGAACCCCGCCGTGCGCTCAGCGGTCCGCACCGCCCTCGACCTCGGGGTCGACGTCTACGCCGTCTACGACGGCTACGAAGGCCTGGTGGAGGGGGGCGAGCGGATCAAGAAGATGAGCTGGGACTCGGTGGGCGGGATCATCCACCAGGGCGGGACCGTGATCGGGACCGCCCGCTCCGAGGCGTTCCGCACCCGGGAGGGGCGGCTTCTGGCGGCCCAGAACCTGCTGGAGCGGGGGATCGGCTACCTGGTGGTGATCGGCGGCGACGGGAGCCTCACCGGCGCCAACCAGTTCCGCGCGGACTGGCCGGACCTGGTGCGGGAGCTGGCCGACAGCGGCCGGATCGGCCGCGAGCTGGCCGAGGCCCACCCCCACCTCTTCCTGGTGGGGCTGGTGGGCTCCATCGACAACGACATGTTCGGCACCGACATGACCATCGGCGCCGACACCGCCCTGCACCG
>CAZNNH010000176.1:0-13245 GCA_964574335.1 uncultured Acidobacteriota bacterium
CCCGAGACATTGCACCTGGCCCT
Organism: uncultured Acidobacteriota bacterium; assembly: GCA_964574335.1. Lineage (GTDB taxonomy): Bacteria > Acidobacteriota > Vicinamibacteria > Fen-336 > Fen-336 > CAZNNH01. The sequence goes on from CAZNNH010000176.1 coordinate 24, forward strand.
GTCACGCCTCGTCACGACCAGGTCGGTTGCCGAGCCCGCGTAGGCACACCTCGTTGAAGCCTTCGAAGCTGCTCATCCCGGGGTGAGCGTCACTCTGGCAGGCCACCCGCCTGAGGGAAGTCACCTCGCGGGCCGAGACGTGATTCTCGACTACGGTGGCTACCTCTCAACCCAACGCGGCGGCCTGATCGACCTGGCCCCCTTTCTCGACGCGGAGCCATCCCTCTCGCGGACCGACTTCGACGCACCTACCCTCGACCTCTTCACGCTCGAGGGTGACCATCATCGAGGCCAGTATGACGGGGCACTCGTCCAGCAGGCCGAGCAGGCTGGCCCAAACGGTCGTGTCGAGCATGGCGACGACGTCGAGCGCATCGCGCGCTCTCCACGGTGCGCCCTCCTGAGTGTGTCGGCTGAGCTCCCGCCCAAGTCGGAGCAGGTCGACCTGCATGTCGGGTATCGGTCGGGAGCGTAGGTAATACGAGGGGGTCAACTGACGCTCATGAGACCGTCCCGTGGCAGGCGGCGAGCCTGAGCAGCGTCAGTCGTTCGGCTCCGCCGCGATCGGCAGGTCGAACCTCAGGTCGACCTCGACCCGGGTGCCGGCGACGTCGTCCTCACCGAGGATGGAGCCACTGATCCGGCCATCGCTCTTCTGGTAGCGCAGGACGATCGGGTCGCTCTCGTCGAAGTAGTAGAAGGCATCGCCAGCCTCGATGCTCGGGTACACCCAGGTGCCGTTCTTGTACGCAGGCTCCTCACTGATGCGCAGGCGCATCCCGCGAAGCCGGTCGGTCACGTCGGACTCGAGAGAGAAGAACGTCTCGCCGGCGGGGAGGGGCTGGTTGAAGAACTCCAGGTCGACCGTGGTCGGCATTGGGCCCTCGTGCGCCGCGACATGGACGATGCGGAAGGTCTCCTCCCCGAAGGCGATCGTACCAGCGGAGTCGTTCTCTCCGGCAAACGCTCCGGCGCTAACGGCGAGACAGGCGGCGGCGGCAAGGGTTCTCCAGGGCATCGGGCACCTCCAACCGGCCGGTCGACACGCAGGCCGTGACGGGCGAAGTGTCACCCGCCGGAGCGAGTCTGTCACGGGACGCGACCGACGGGCAACACCCACCGTTCCTTCGGGGCGAGGCCCCGCCTCCGGCGAATATGCCCCAGCAGCGCCCCATCCTGTGACAGACGCCGCCGCCACGGGGTCTTCCGGACTACCGCTCCCCGGCTGATGGGTGGCGGGGGATCACGTCGGCCAGGGATGTGACGCGAATCTGCTCGACGCCGGGTGCCACCCCCGCCTTCAGCAGAACCGTCTTGGGGATGCCCGGGAGCAGGTCGAAGTAGTTATCGTCGAGGACGAGGTCCCCCTCGGCGGCATGCACGTAGACGTTCTTGCAGAGAACGGCCGACGAAAGGGTGAGGGCCGCCCGGCCGTTCACCAGCGTCTCTTCGACCCGGACCTCGGGCTCGGGGAGCTTCAGGTCCTTCGGTCGCACGAAGGTGAGCAGGGCGTCGTCGATCGTGCCATCTTCGCCCGAGAGCTCGGCGGAGAGGAAAACCTGGTCTCTGGCTGCCGACCCGAGCAGCTTCCGCTCGAAGATGGAGAAGCAGAGGGCGCTCTGGTTGGGCCGAACGGTGACGGCTACCTCCCTGCTCCAGAGCCTGTGGCCGGAGACGTCCGAGAGGGTGAGGCGAAGCGTGGCCTGACGAGGCTCGAGCTCATCAGAGACGACGAAGGCCTCGACCCGTCCGCCTTCGGATCCGAGCACGACGACCACGGGCTTGAAGGCCTCCTTGACGAAGTAGTGGAGGGCCTTCCAGCGAAGGGAGTAGTCAATCGACGACCAGCTTATGGCGGGCCAGCAGTCGTTCATCTGCCAGTAGAGAGATCCCATGCAGATCGGCATGTGCTTCCGGTGGGCTTCGATCCCGCTCGTGACACCCTGGGCCTGAAGCACTTGGGAGAGATAGAGGAAGTCCTCGAAGGACTCGGGAGACCCGTAGTACCTCTCCATGTACCCCAGGATCCTGTCGTTGCCGCCACCGCTCTTCTGGCGGTGACTCATGACCTCCGACTGGAGGCTCCAGTCCTCGGGAATCGAGAACTCCCGGATGGTGTTCTTCTCGGGGAAGGACTGGAAGCCGAACTCGCTGTTGAAGCGGCCGTAGGACCGGTTGTACCTCTCGAAGGGAGCGTCTGCGAACCAGACGCCCCAGTAGTGCAGGTCCCCTCCGAAGCCGTCCCAGTCGCTGACCTTGTCCCAGTCGGCGGCCGGCGACGAAGGCCAGTAGGACCGGGTCGGGTCCTGGGCCCGAACCACGGCCGGGATCGCCTCGTTGAACAGGTGGAAGTAGTCGTCCCACAGCCCGCGCCACTCCTCCTTCGTGAAGGCCTCGTCCCAGCCCCAGTGATCCATGGCCTCGAGGGTCTCGTTGTTCCCGCACCAGAGGGCGATGGAGGGCCGGTTACGAAGGCGGGTCACGACCTGCTTCACCTCCTCCTCCACGCTCTCCAGGTAGTGGCCCTCGGCAGGGTAGATGCCACCGCCGAACATGAAGTCCTGCCAGACGAGGATCCCGTTCTCGTCGCAGAGGTCGTAGAAGATGTCACGCTCGTAGTAGCCGCCGCCCCAGACGCGGAGCATGTTCATATTCGCGTCGACGGCGGCCTGGATCGTCTGGCGGTACCTCTCGTCGGAAACGCGGGCGGGGAAGCTGTCGTTGGGGATGTAGTTGGCGCCCTTCATGAAGACGGGGACCCCGTTCAGCTCGAAGAAGAAGGAGGACCCCAGGGCGTCGGGCTTCCGCACCAGGCGGAGGGTACGCAGGCCCACGCGCTCGGAATCCTCGGCGACCACCCTCTCACCGTCGAGGAGCTGGAAGGCCAGGGTGTAGAGGTGGGCCTCCCCCAGGCCGTTGGTCCACCAGAGCCGAGGGCTCTCGATGGCGAAGTCGAGGGACACGGGGTTGGCGCCCTTCTTCAGGTCGACGTCCCTTCGAGCCAGAACGGCACCGCTGGCCCGGTCGACCACCTGGAGCCGCGCCGTCGTCTCTCCTTCCGAGTCGATCTCGCATCGGGCCGTCAGCTCGGCGACCTCGGGGGTGAGACGGCCCTGGAAAACCTGGACGCTGTCGAAGCGGGCCGTGTCCCAGGCCTCGAGTCGGACCGGGAGCGGGAGACCCGCCGAGACGAAGCGGTCGGCCCAGTCCCAGCCGAACTGGTAGCCCGGCTTGCGGGTGAAGGCGTTGACCTTCTTCTCATTGAGTGCGCCCGTCATCTCCCGCTCGTCGGGGATCTTCTTGAGGGGGTGGTCGGACGCCGCCAGGAGCTCACGCCCTTTCCTGGTGGCGGCCTCGATCTGGATGCGCAGCCGGTTCTCGCCCTTCTTCAGAAGGCTCCTGCAGTCCACGGGCCACTGGAGGAAGTAGTTGTCCGTCGTCAGGATCAGGGTGTCGTTGAGATAGACCCGGGCGTAGGTGTCGATGCCCTCGAACAGGAGGCGCACCCGGTCCCGGGCGAGGATCTCCCCTGGAACCTGGAAGGTCGTCCGGTACTCCCAGTCGACCTCGTCCACCCACCGGACCGCCTCGGCGTTCTTGCGGAAGAAGGGATCCGGGATCCGACCGTTGGCCAGAAGAGACGTGTGGACCGAGCCCGGAACCGTGGCCGGTAGCCACTCGCCCTCGCCCGCTCGTCTGAGCTCCCAGCCCCGCGAGAGCCCCAGGATCTCGGGGCCCCGGGCTCCTGCCGTGGCCGCCGTTCCCGTCGCCATGGTGGCGGCGAGAAGGGCCAGCGTGGCTCGCGTGATCCGGCTCATGTGTGACACATCCATCGTTGTCTCTCCAGGGGGCGTGGGATGACATCTCCTGCTGGCACTCGGGGCACTGGATGAGGGCCATCGGCCGTCTCTTTCCGAATCAGGCCGACCTCGGGCCTGAGAGTCAGTCTGAACCTGGACGACCCGTGGGGCCGGCCGCGGGTGACTCAAGCGGCCTGGGTCGGTTTGCAGCGTCCTCGTCTCTGGTCTGTCCGTCCTCCATCGCCGCAAGAGGACCTGTGTCTCCGGAACGACCGCCGCGCCCTCCGAGGACGGTAGCCAGGCCTCGCGGAGTATACAGCTTGCGTCACGCCCTCTGGGCTGATCCACCGAGGACGTGGCGAGGACCAGGTGACCCGCTGGGAAGCCGGCCCCCTGGGATCTCCTGCGCCAGCAACCGAAGCGCCTGGCGCAAGAGGTCGGGCCTCATCTCCTCGTGGCTCATTGGCGCCAGAGTATCGTGGATCTTCGACAGGCTTTCCGGCGTGCCGGTCTTGATCAAGGCAACTGCTCTCTCATACCGCAAGAGATCGGCCGCGCCCCACTGCTCACCACCGAACGCCTGGGGTCCGATCGATGACAAGACATCGACCGGCTTCGGGTCGCGTTGGGCGGCGATGCGGAGCAAGCCGTCGGTCCTGACCCTCACTCGGGCCAGAAGCAGGCTATGACGAAGGTGTCAGGCGGGCCGGCTCGGCGAGCAGCTTCCAGACGGCGGCGACATTGGCCGCGTGCCGCTCCTGGGCGCTGCCCTGGTGGGGCTTCACGTCGCTCAGGTACGGGAAGGCCTGGTCGAGCGCCAGCTTCGCCTGCGCCTGTTCGAGGGTGAGTCCCTTGCTGCGCGCATCGACGAGGCCTGCGAGCAGGTCCGATCGTAGTCGCGTCGCTTCTCGAGACCCTGCCGCCCCATGATGCCCGCGTGACCGGGCACGACGTGGTCGACGCCCGCCTCGAGAACGCGATCGAGGACCGCAATCACGCGCTTCAGGCCGGGCAGGTTCGTCCCGTAAACGAGATCGGGAAAGAAGGGGGAGCAGCAGGTGCCGCCGGAAACCACCAGCCTCTCCGCCGGGAGGTAGACGAGCACGTCGCTCGGGCTGTGAGTCCCACCAGCGTGGATCGCCAGGAGCGTGAGGTCACCCAGGTCGATCCGGAGCTCGTCCGTGAAGGTGACGGTCGGCGTCGCGACCTCGAAGCCCTGGGCGGTCTCCTTCTCGAGGTCGGCCCAGAACGCGGCCTGCTGTCGCTGGGCCGCGGCGTCCATGCCCGATTCCTGCGCCTGCTTCTGCAGTTGCTCCGCCCACTGGTGGATGCCCTGTACGCGTCGGGTGTGCCACTCGGGCTTGGCCATGGCGTCGATCCACCAGGTCTTCATCTCGGCGACGATCGCCTCGTGTCCGATGATGGGGATGCCCTTGAAGAGCGCGTTGCCTCCAGGGTGAGTGTCGTGCGCGTGGGTGTTGATGACGTAGGCCCAATCGGTGCGGCCGAACTGTCGCTCGATCTCCTTCTTCAGGACGCCCATCACGAAGGGCGATCTCTCGGTGTCGACTAGCGCCAAGCCATTCTTTCCCGCGACGGCCACGACGTTGCTGTGGCCAAGGGCGGGAAGGCGAGCGACCAGGACGCGGTCCGAGAGACGCTGGACGTCCACGGTCTGGCCATGGCTGGGCGCAGCCGCGAGCGCGCAGCCGAGGGACATCAGGACCAGTCCGAAGAGTCGTGCGTGGTTCAGCTGAGGCATAGAGATTCTCCTCTCACGGCTGCGATCGTGCGTGCTTGCGTGCGCGGAGGCAAGAGCGCTGTGTCGAAACGGACGGCGGCGCTCCGGAGCGGTCGGCCCGCGATCCGAAACGCCGCGGCGCGCGGACGTGCTACGGTCTAGCATGCCGTTGCCGCTCCCGCGCCGAGCAGGTGTCGTCGTCCTGCGCACGTTCCTGGCGGCGTCCCTCGTCGGGATGCTGCTCTCGGTGCGCGTGGTGCCGAGCGACCGGACCTGGTGGGAGGTGCTGAGATCGGGCCTGGCAGCCGCCTACGCCTGGGGGGCGCTCGCCCTTCTGATCGTGGCCGTCGACCGCCAGATCGTTCGCCGCACCGGGACGCTGGCGGCAGGCTTCCTGTGGCACCTGCCGATCAGCTTCCTCGTCACGGCACTCTCGCTGTACCTCTTGCCGGCCTTCGGCTGGCTGCTGTCGGTGCCAGGGCAGACGATCGATCTGTCGCTCGAGCCTCTCCGTCGGGCCCAACGTTGGGGCCTGGCGTGGCAGACGATCACCTACTGGATGATCCTGGGGGGCTGCCGTGCCTTTCACTACTACACCCGCTACCAGGAGCGGGCCTTGCGGGCCATCGAGTTGGAGAAGCTGGTCGTCCAGTCGCAGCTCCAGGTGCTGCGCATGCAGGTCGAGCCCCACTTCCTGTTCAATGCCCTCAACACGATCTCGGCCCACGTCGAATCCGATCCGCGCATGGCACGCCGAATGATCGAGGAGCTGGGGGAGCTGCTGCGCTGCTCGCTGGAGATCCACGATCGGCAGGAGGTGCCGTTGTCCCAGGAGCTGGCGCTGCTCAGCCACTACCTCGCGATCCAGCGGGTGCGTTTCGAAGACCGCCTGAGGATCGGCATCGAGACCCCGCCCGAGACCCTGGATGCCCTGGTGCCCTCGCAGGTGCTGCAGCCGCTGGTGGAGAACGCCTTGCGTCATGGGTTGGCGCCACGCGCAGCGGGGGGCTCGGTCCGCGTCGAGGCGGCACACGATGGCGCGGACCTGCGCATCCGCGTCGTCGACGACGGTGTCGGGTTGGGGGAGGGCGACCTCTCTCGCGGCGCGGTGGGACGCGGGCTCTCGATCACACGGCAGCGTCTCGCCTGCCTCTATCCCGCCGGGCGGGCGCGGCTCGAGATGCGAAACGGCCCCGAGTCCGGTGTCGTCGTCGAGATCACGATCCCCTGGCGCACGGACTCGTCCACGGAATCCCAGAATGCCCAAGCTGAGAGCACACAGCCTGTCGGTCCTGGTCGCTGACGACGAGCGGCCGGCACGCCGGCGTCTCGTCGAGCTTCTGCGCCGGTCGTCCCTCGTGCGTGTCATCCACGAGGCGGCGAACGGCGTCGAGGCGGTGGCTGCCATCCGTGACCACGCCCCGCAGCTGGTGTTCCTCGACATCCAGATGCCCGAGCTGGATGGCTTCGGGGTCATCGCCAACGTAGGTGCCGCGCGCATGCCGGTCACCATCTTCGCGACCGCATACGACCGGTACGCGATCCGAGCCTTCGAGGCGAGCGCCCTCGACTACCTCCTCAAACCCTTCAGCGACGAGCGCTTCGAGCAGGCGCTCGACAGGGCGTCGAGCCGCATCGCCAGCCGATCCCCTGGCGACTCTGCCGATCGCCTGGGCGGGCTGCTGCGGGACGGCGAGCGGCGCTACCTGGACCGCCTGGTCGTCAAGCGGAAGGACTGCGTGCGACTGCTGCGCAGCTCCGAGATCGACTGGATCGAGGCGCAGGGCATGTACGTGAACCTCCACGTCGGTCGGATGTCGATCCTGCATCGAGCGTCGCTCAACGACCTGGAGCAGGGACTGAACCCTCTCGAGTTCACACGCATTCACCGCTCGGCCATCGTCGCCATCGATCGCATCGCCCGGTTGGAGCCCCACAGCCACGGCGAGTTCGTCGCCGTGCTCACGGACGGGGCGCGTCTTCGCGTGAGCCGCACCTACCGCGCCGCGCTGGAGGCGCGCCTGGGCCAGTCGCTATAGGCTCGAGCCCTCAGACTCCGTTGCAGACGCCGCACCGCCCCGGCCTCCCCGGGCCGCCGAGCGGCGCCCTGCGGTGGCGGAGCGTAGGTAATGCGAGGGGGTTTCAGTGTCAACCGGAACGTCGCGCGCGCTCCGGTTGGGGCTTCGGCGGCACGCCTGAGCGTCCCCTCGCGCGCGGGCACGTGGCCGCGTGCAACGTGAACCCATCGAACGCAGCGCACAACGGCTTGTCGTAGGACTGGGGCTGTGGCTTCAGCGGCGAGAACCCCATCACCCACTGCGGACCGGCGGGTGGCATCCGGCCCGACACCGCCGAGGCGGCCAGCTCGCTCTCAGGATCGCCTGGCAGGTCGGGGCCCGAGTCGGCGGCTTGGAGTCCGCCGGCTTCACGTGAGACAGTGCACCCGACGAATCCGGGGAGGCGCGGTGCGCATACTCCTGGTCCACGGACCCAACCTGAATCGCCTCGGAGATCGGGACCCCGACCTCTACGGAACCGTGACCCTCGACCGCATCGTCCAGGCGGTCACGGAGCGAGCCCGGGCGCTGGACGCCGAGGTCGTGCCGTTCCAGTCGAATCACGAGGGTCATCTGATCGACTGGCTCCAGGCCGAGGGAGGCCTGGCCCACTACAGCGTCGCCCTTCGTGACGCCCTCGCGGACCTGCGGAAGCCGGTGGTGGAGGTGCACATCACGGGTCCCTCCGCTCGCGAGCCGTTTCGTCACCCGCTCGTGACCGCCACGGGGGCGGCGAAGCTCGTCAAGGGCAGGGGCCTCGACAGCTACATCGAGGCGCTGACCTTCCTTCTGGCGGGGAACGGTGGGGCGTCATGAGGTGTGGCCGTGGCAGCCCGTGCGCTGCGTTGCCCGAGCCGCGTGGAGGCCCGTGAAAGGGGGTCGCGGATGATGCTCGAGGGAAGGGCCCGCTGGGAAGAGAGGAGGCGTCAGGCACCCGACCAGCCCTGGCTCTGGCGCGACGACTGGGCCGAGGGGAGGATCGTTTGGCAGGCGATCGGGACCCGATCCGTGTGGATCGTCGCCCTGGTCTTCAACGTCATCCTCGGCGCCGTCGCCCTGCTCACACCGGTCGAGCAGATCAAGCAGGCCGGGCCTGGTGCCCGGGTCGCCCTCGCGCTGCTCCCACTCACGGGGCTGCTGCTTCTGGCCTGGGCAATCCGCCGCACCCTGCGGGGTCGTGACTACGGCCGCTTCGCCCTCGGGATGGAGACGGTCCCGGCGACGCCCGGGGGTCAGCTGCGGGGCACCGTCGAAGCTGTCTGCGGCGAGCCTCCGCGTGATGGGTTCGACGTCCGTCTCACATGTCTGCGGGCCAAGGTCATCGCGCGTCCGGGGGGACCGGGTCACACGACGACCCGCCACACGCCCGTGTGGCAGACCGTCTACAACGCTCCGGCGGGGCCGAGCGGCGAGCGCCCGGGAGGCGTCACCATCCCCGTCCACTTCGAGATCCCGGAGGGCCTGCCCGAGACGTCACGCGAGGTCCCTTCGCCCTACACGGCGCTCGCCAGGAACCGCGACGGCGGCGTCTCGATCAGCCGCAGCCTGCGGGCCATGGCAGGCCTTCCCCCGATGGGCACCGAGTGGATCGAGTGGCGGCTGACCCTCCAAGCATCGCTTCCCGCCGAGCTGTCCACCTGCTGCTTCGACATCCCGGTCTTCGAGGCGCCCGCGGCCGAGAGCCGGCGCTCCGTCTCGCCGAGCTTCATGGCCAGGCCGTCGTCGTTCTCCTCGGCCGGCGCGCTACGCTTCGAGCCCGTCCCCAGCGGCGGATCGCAGGTCGTGTTCCCGGCGCGGTCGAATCTCGGCTGGGCGATAGTCTGCTGCCTGCTCCTGGCGATCGGGGCCTCCCTGGTCGCCTGGACGAGTCCCGGAGCGCGGGAGACGGCGGGCGTGATCGCCGGCGTGGCGGTCGTCTTCGCCGGCCTCTTCGTGGCCGCCGTGCTGCGATCGGTCAACCGCATACGGGTCAGCGGCGACGAGATCGCGGTGACCCTCGGCTGCTTTGGGCTTTCCCGGACCAGGCGGTGGAGAGCGGACCAGGTCGAGGCCATCGCCGCGGATGGCATGTTCGGCGAGAGGGAGAGCGCGACCTTCGCCTGCACGATTCGCGGAAGCGACGGCACCCGCTTCCGCTTCGACACGACCCTCTCCGCGGACTCCGAGGTCCAGACCCTGCTCCGGGAGATACGCGATCGGCTCGGGCTTCGGTCAGCGGACTGAGGCGCGAGGCGGTCTCACCAGCCGACCTCCTCGAGGAAGGCCTCCTCACGGGAGCCGGCGGGGAGGAACGGCCGCGTGTAGATCCGGGTGAAGCAGCGCGAGAGGTCCTTGCCCTGCTGCGCTCTCTGGAGCCAGCCAAGGCTCTCCTCGAGGTCTCCGCGGGCCAGGTAGGACCAGGCCAGGAAGCTGGAGACGCCCCCCAACAGCTCCACCGCCTTCTCTCCGGCTGCCCGTGCCTCCTGGAGCCTGGAGCCGCTCTGATACGCTCGGCTCAGCTCGTAGTGGGCCAGCCAGAAGCCGGGCAGCAGCGCAGAGCGTAGGCAGTACGAGGGGGTTTCAGTGGCAACCGGGACGTCGCGTGCGCTCCGGTTGGGGCTTCGGCGGCGCGCCTGAGCGTCCCATCGCGCCCGTGCGCGCCGGCGGGCACCTGGCGCCGGTTCCGGCCAGCGCGCGGACGAGTAGGCCCCGCGCCCCCCGCTGCTACGCCTCCTCGTCTTCCCGGCTGCCGTGGGGGTCCATCTCCACCGCCACCGTCCCGTCGCTGAACGCCTTCTTCAACTGGATGCGCACCAGGCCGTCGGGCCGAGCCTCCAGGCGCTCCTCCCCGATCGGCGGGCGCAGCACGTAGCAGAGCAGCGCCTCGCGCCCCGACCGATCCAGCGCTCCCGCACGAGTGGCCGTGAGAGGGGTCCGTCGTGCCGTCGCGTCGCGGTGGCCACGGAGTAGATCCTTCGGGGGTAGAGCTTCGAAGGGGTCCTCAGGATGACAGTGAGGGCTTCCGTCCCCAACTGACCGGCGGCCACGCCGGTGCCCGACTCAGGATCGCTGGGAGGTTGGGATCAGTTCCTCCTCGATCCGCAGCAGACCCCGGCGAGCCAGGTGCCGCTGCCTGCGCGCGAGGACCATAGCGGAACCGAGCAGCAGTCCGACAAGGCACAACGCCGGCAGGACGTCACCCAGAAACCTGTAGAGCGTCGGACGCCGGCCGGCGAACACGTCGGCAACCAACAACGGCTCGGGATTGACGAAGGAGTCGAGCGATGCGCCCTCTCGCCCCTCCGCATCGTAGACCACGGAGAGGCCGTGCCCCGTGGCCCGCACGACCGGGAACCCGTTCTCGATGGCGCGGAAGCGGGCGATCCGAGCGTGGTAGGGAGTGATCTCGCGCCAGTCGTTCGCGGGCACCGCCAGCAAGTCGACATGGGCGCGGCCGATCTCCCGTACGAAGGCGGGAAAGTTCAGGTCGAAGCAGATGGCGGACGACAGCCGCCCGAAGTCCGCATCGAGGACCGAAGCGGTCGCGCGGCCTCGCACCACGTTCTCGGCGGGCGTTGGAAAGGCCTTGAGGTAGGAGGGCCCGACCTTCCCCTCCGGAGTGACCCAGAGGATCTTGTTCTCCGCGGGCTCCTGGGGGAATCGCTCCGAGACTGTGAACAGCGATAGCCCCAAGTAGACGTGGCGGCCTCGGGCGAGGAGGCGGGCACGATCGACCAGGGCACCCTCGTCCTCGCGCAGGACAACCTCAGCTGCCTCCTGCCAGAGGATGACCCGCGCGCCGCGTCCGGCGGCCAGACGCGACAGCTCCAACAGGCGGTCCGCGTGGGCCGCGGAGGCGCGCCGAAAGGCCGCCAGATTCCCCGAGATCGGGCCCTGGAACGTCAGCTCCTGGACGATGGCCGCCACGCGCACGGAGCTGCCGCTGGCGGGAGCCGAGCTCAGCCGCACGTGCCCGTATGCCAGCAGAGCGAGGATGGTGAGCAGGCAAACGGCCGTCGGCCGGCGCACCGTCCGCACCTCGCCGACCCCGATGGACTCGATCAGATCCGCCACGGTAGCCGCGACCCAGCCGATGACGAACAGGATGCCCCAGATACCGGCGAGCGACACGACCTGCAGGACGAGGGTGCTCGTCTGGGAGTAGGCGAGCGACCCGAACGTGCCCGACGGGCTAACTGCGGCGTAGGCGTACGCGAAGACGACGCTCGCGCTGGGGTAGACGAGGCTCCGAACGCTCGCCGGAAGTCGGCGGAACAGCAGGCGGTCAACCACGAACGGCGCGGTGAAGAAGAGGGCGCTGATCAGGCCGACGATCTGATACAGCGGTGCGGGCAGCGGAAGCAGCCCTTGCCACACGAGAAGATGGGAGAGGAAGGCAGCAACGAGGATCAGCCCGCCACCAACGGGGACCGTGGCCCGGCGGCAGAAGAGCAGGAGGCACGTCGTGGCGACCCAGGCCGCCGCCGGCACCATCCATCGCCCGTTGGCGAACAGCAAACCCGCAGCCCCGACCGCAAGCCAGAGGGCCGTGACGACTCGCCCAAATCGCATGGTCCGGCTCCCTTGGTGGTGTCGAGGAGTCTCAGCCTGAAGACCATGGCGAGCCACCGCGGCCGCCGCCTCGTGAGCACGAAAGATGAGACGGAACGAAGGCAGCCTGAGTTCCTCTCCTTCTTCAACTTCGGATTGGCCGTCTGCCTCAACAGCCGGATCTTCGTGCTGTGGGCGGCGCTGCTCCACCCTGTGTCGCACTACCTCGTGCGGTCCGAGAAGCGCCTGATGATCGACCTCTTCGGTGAAGCCTACCGGGAATACCAGAAGACGGCCGGGAGGTTCCTGCCGGGCTCGGGTCCCGCGCGGGTCGCCGAGGCGCCGAGCGCGCGTCTGGGCTGAAGCGGGGACGAGTTGGCTCTTCCTGTACGGCGGACCTCGGCAGAGAAGCCCACAGCCAAGGTAGGCCTCCAGCTCCTTCCGAGCATGCTTGGGGAGCCGCACCGAAAGCGCTCCGTCGTCGATCGCCCCGTACAGCGTCTCCAGGTTGACCGAGCCGCCGTCGCCTTCGGCGCCGCCGCTCGCTCTTCGTCGGGCCCCGCCACAGGCTCGGCCCTCAGGTTGTCGCGCACTACATCGTACGGCACCGTCGTCGCGGGACGGTGACGCCGGTAGGCAGGCGGCGGAAAGGCAACGGCCACGCCTCACGGCAAGGGCGAGCCGCGTGCCTGCCCGCGTGGCTCGGGGCAATCGCTGAGGGCTCAAGCCCTTGGCTACTCGGTGGGCGCCCCGCAGGACTTCGCGGGTGCCAACCCAGGTTGGCACCCGAGGCCGTCGCCTCGGGCAAGTCGTTGAGGGTTCTGGACAGGGCGGCGTCGACCCTCCTTGACGCCTGGCTCGGGCCCTCGACACCGATGGCCACGCCTGGCCAGCGAGCGATCGTGCTCCACGAAGACCCGACCGCTGCGAACGTCCCTGCTGGCCCAGCTCTCCGAGAGCGCCTTGGCAGTCTCAGTGTGTCGACTGGGGCGTCGCGCCCGGACTACAATGCCCGGACTGATGGGCGCGGGAACCGGTGGGTGGCAGGTCTCGATCGACACCGGGGGCACGTTCACCGACTGCGTGGCCCGCGA
>CAZNNH010000177.1:0-13207 GCA_964574335.1 uncultured Acidobacteriota bacterium
TCATCGTCGACGAGGCCCAGAACCTCACCCCCCACGAGGTCAAGACCATCATCACCCGCGCCGGCGAGCACTCCAAGGTGGTCTTCACCGGGGACATCTACCAGATCGACACCCCGTACCTGGACAGCCAGTCGAACGGCCTGACCTTCCTGATCGACCGGATGAAGGACCAGGAGCTGTTCGCCCACGTCAACCTGCTGAAGGGCGAGCGCAGCCGCCTCTCGGAGCTGGCCAGCAACCTGCTCTAGGCCGGGGTCACCCCGTCTTTGGTCCGTCCTCGATCAGGCGCTTGCCCATGTTGACGACGGCGTCTTCCGCGTAGCCGAGCCGGCGGTAGAAGGCGATCGCCTCGGCGTTGTCCTGGCGCACCTGGAGCTGGATCTTGGGACAGCCGAGGGCCTTCAGCCGGCTCTCGGCCTCGGCCATCATCTCCCGCCCCAGCCCCAGCCGTCGTCGCCCGGGCTCGACCGCCAGGTAGTTCACCCAGCCACGGTGGCCTTCGTAGCCGACCATCATGGCGGCGACTATCTGTCCCTCGATCTCGCCGACCAGAAACAGCTCCCGCTGGACCTGGAGCTTGCGGGCGATGTCCCTCCGCGGGTCGTTCCACGGCCGGAGCAGGCCGCACCGGTCCCACAGCTCCACCACCCGGTCCTGGTCGGCCTCCACGAAGGGACGGATCTTCATCGCGGGCATCACTCACTGGGCGCGCGGCTGGCCGGGCTTGTAGCGCAGCACCCGGACCTTCTCCAGGGTGACCAGGCCGTCGGCCACCATCTCGTCGAGGATCGGCTCCAGGCGCGAGACGTGCTCCTCGGTGTCGACCACCTCGATCACCAGGGGCAGGTCCTGCGACAGCGCCAGCAGGTGCGTGGTGTGGATGACGCTGCGCGCGCCGAAGCCACCCAGCCCCCTCAGCACGGTGGCGCCGGCGAACCCTTCTCGGCGCAGCCGCTCGACCAGGGCGTCGGCCAGCGGGCGGCCGTGCCACCTGTCGCTCTCTCCGACGAAGATGCGGACCAGCCACTGCTCGCCTTCCAGGACACGCATGGTCAGCTCCCCACCATCCAACGCCCGACGCCCAAGCCCGCCGCCCCGGCCGCCAGGCACAGCAAGACGGTCACCGCCACGTTCAGGCCGGCCAGCCAGACCGCCCCTTCCCTCAGCAGCTCGACGGTCTCGTAGTTGAAGGTCGAGTAGGTGGTGAAGCCGCCCAGCGCACCGGTGGTCACGGCCAGCCGGAGGCCCGGCGTCATCAGGTTGGTGCTGAGGCCCACGTGCATGAGCGCCCCGATCAGGAAGGAGCCGAGGCAATTGACGGCCAGCGTCGCGTACGGGAACGACGTGCCGAGGAACCGGGGCACCCCCACCGCGATCAGGTACCGGGCGCCGGTGCCGACGGCGCCCCCCAGGCAGATCAGCAGGAAGCGGTACATGGCCGGTGATTCTACCCCGGCGACCACCAGCCCCCGGGGCGGCGACGGGAAGGTATGATGGCCGTCTGTGGCTGTCATCCGGCCCGCGAGGAGGGACCTCGATGAGTGAACCCGGGACACCGGAGGCGGAGAAGGCCCGCGGATTCTTCCATCCGGCGCGCCGTGCCTACCGCTTCACGGTCCTGCTGTTCGCGGGCTTCATGATCTACGGCAGCTACTTCGCCTACGACAGCATCGGCGCCATCGCCGATTCGCTGATGCCGGCGCTGGGGATCGGCCAGAGCGAGATCGGCATCCTCTACAGCATCTACAGCTGGGGCCCGATGCTGTTCTTGTTCCTGGCCGGCTTCCTGATCGACCGGCTGGGCACCCGGGTGGCCAGCCTGCTGTTCACCGGCCTGATCACGCTGGGCGCCGTGGTGGTGGCGGTCTCCTTCAGCATCTGGCCGATGTACGCCGGCCGCTTCGTCTTCGGCTTCGCCTCCGAGGCCGCGATCGTGGCCCAGAACGCGATCCTGGTTCGCTGGTTCCGGGGCAAGGAGCTGGCGCTGGCGTTCGGCGTGACCCTGACCATCAGCCGGCTGGGCACCCTCTTCAGCTTCAACACCGAGGCCCTGATCGCCGAGCGTCTCGGCCCCTCCGCGGCGCTGTGGGTGGCGGCGGGCCTGTGCGCCGCCAGCATGCTGGCCAACGTGATCTACGTGATGATGGACCGCCACGCCGAGGGCGTCCTCAGGCTCACCGAGGGGCAGGCGGGCGACCGCATCGTCCTGGGCGAGATCAAGAAGCTGGGGGCCCCCTTCTGGATGGTGACCGCGCTCTGCTTCACCTTCTACTCGGCCATCTTCCCGTTCACGGCGCTCTCCACCAACTTCTTCCACGAGAAGTGGGGGCTGCCGTTGACGGCCGGCACCGGGGGCGGCTTCTTCGCCGAGGTGTTCGCCAGCTTCGGCCACATGTTCACCACCGCCCCCGGCACCACCTCGATCATCATGTTCGCCTCGATGGTCTTTGCCCCCTTCGCCGGAGGGCTGGTGGACCGGATCGGCCGACGCGGCAGCCTGATGATCGGCGGGTCGCTCTTGATGATCCCCTGCTACCTGGCGCTGGGCTTCACCCACATCCCGCCGCGGGTGCCGATGGTCCTGCTCGGGGCCGCGTTCGTGCTGGTGCCGGCGGCGATGTGGCCATCGGTCCCGCTGGTGGTCGACAAGCGGGTCACCGGGACCGCCTACGGCGTCATGACCCAGCTCCAGAACATCGGCCTGGCCTTCTTCCCGTGGGCCAACGGCCAGCTCCGGGAGGCCACCGGCGGCTACCAGACCAGCATGGTCATGTTCGCCGGCCTGGGCGTGCTCGGCGTCGTGTGCGCGTTCCAGCTCCGCCGCTCCGACCACGCCGCAGGAGGCGTCCTGGAGCGCCCTTGATCGGGGTCACCCTTTCTTCAGCACGTAGCCGTGGTTGCAGTGGTCGTCCCCCGACATCAGCGTCTTGGTCCGCTCGAAGACGATGTCGGGGTTGAGGCCCTGGCAGAAGCCGTAGTCGTAGGCGCAGTAGTAGGCGAAGCCGATCTCGGGCGCCCCCAGATCCCGCATCCTGGCGGCGATCGGGCACTGGGTCACCCGGAACCGCAGCGTCTCGTCGGTCTCCTCCACGACCTGGTACTCGAAGTCCGGACCGAGGTGGTCCCACAGGGCGGTCTTGACCGCCTCCAGCCCACGGCTGGTGAGCGGCGCCTCCTGCATCGAGCGCCGCGCCTCGGCGATCGTCACCTGCCGGACCTCCTCCAGCACCCCGGGGCCGAACCGCTCCACCAGCGGCTTCAGGTACCGGGCACGGTCCTCCATCTCGCCCAACATCACGCGCCCGCGGAGCTTTGCCAGCGCCTGGTCGATCGGCCCCTGACACGCGTCCTCCTCCCCCGCCGCCCACCGGCCCACGAACGGCAGCCCCGCCACCGAGGCCAGGAAGAGACGTCTCGGGGTCAGGTCTAGACTTTTGACTTTGTGGCTCACCCGGGCACCTCCAGTCGAGAACCGCCCGTCGGGCGCAGCGCATTCTATCCCGACGCCGGCGCGATCAGGGGATCAGGTCCGGAAGGCCGAGGCGCGGCAACGTGCGCGTCTTGCCGATCGCGGGAAGGGAGAAGGGTGCGAGGCGGCCCGCCTGCCAGGTCAACCAGACCAGGGCGGAATCCTCGAGCGGCCGATCGAAACGGAACTCGGCCTCGGCGGCTCGGCCGTCGGGCTCGACCTCGGTGATCCGCACCTCGAGGTCCGACAGGACCACCCGATCACCCGGGCGGAACGGGCGGGAGAGCCCCCGCACCATCCGCTCCCCTTCGGTGGCGCAGAAGCCCGCCTGCGGCCGCACCCGCAGCGTCCGCGCGTCGAGGCGGGTCACCCGGACCTCGGCCAGGCCGGTGGCCAGCACGCGCAGCGCCCGGGGCCGCGGGATCCCCAGCGCCGCCCGGCTGACGATGCCGTAGGCGGCCGACCCGTCCGCCGGCGTGCGGACCAGGACCACCGTCTGGTCCCGGATCGCCGGGACCCTCGGGATCGACGCGTCGACCACCTCGAAGGCTCGGCCCAGGAAGGCGGTGGTCAGGGCGCGCGCCGGAAGCAGCAGCGGCGCAAGGACCAGGTGCACGACGACCAGCACCGGGACCACGAGCCGCCGAGCGCGGCGCCAGGCGGGGGGTGGGCCGGGCACCGACTCGAACGAGGTCGACAGCAAGAGCGCCAGCGTCGCCATCGCGCCGAGGCCCACGAACACCAGCAGGCGGTCCATCGGGAAGGTGGCCGACACCGGGACCGCCGCCAGCAGCGCGCCCAGCGACCAGAAGCGGCTGACGGGCGAAAGGCGCCACAACGGCCGGAGCAGCCAGATCGCCAGGCCGAGGGCGGCGACGGCCAGGCCCCACACGACGAGCCGTGCCGGTGGGGGCAGCATCAACCATAGGTCCGACACGAAGCCGCCCGACTGGGCCAGCAGCAGCACGGGCAGCCGCTCGACCAGCGCGCCCAGGAAGCGCAGCGGGTCGTCGAGCGGGCTCAGGTAGATGCCCCCGCCGGTGGCGCCGTAGCCCTGGAGCTGGTACGCGGTGAGCCAGACGACGGTCACGGCGGCGAATGGCCACAGCCGCAGCAGCCGCCGAAGGGAGGGCCCGCGGTCGAGGAACATGGCGTAGGCGAAGAGGTAGGCGGTGACGGCCAGCGCCGACTCGCCCGCCAGCAGCGCCAGGGCGAAGAGGCCCGGGGCGAGGACCCTTCCGGCCCCAAACCCATCCCGACGCCAGCGGTCGTGGGCCCAGAGCGCGGCCACGCCGAGCACGGCCGCGATCATGGCGTTGCGGTTGGAGACCCAGCCCACCACCACGCCGCGGGCATCGTCGAGGGCGTAGAGCAGGAGCGCCAGGTGAGCCACCCCGGGGGTGTGCAGGCGCCGGTAGAGGATCCCCACCAGCACCAGCAGGGCGGCGAACCACACCAGCGAGTGAGCGTGGGCCAGGACCGCGGACTCGGGCCACAGCCTGTGGTCGAGCCGGTGGCTCAGCGAAGCGAGCGGCCGCCAGAACGCCAGCCGGAAGTCCTCGGCCGTCCACCACGCGAACAGCCCCACCTCCATCAGATGGCGGCGCTGCTCCGGCTGGCCAGAGGCGAAGACGAACAGGTCGAAGGGCGCGGGCTCGAAGCCCGCCAGCCGCCGGCCCGGGTCGAGACGCAAGCGGTGGATGAAGTCGTCGGCCACCAGCCCCGTCTTCAGGCTGGGGCTCACCAGGACGAGCGCGAGCAGGATCGTGACCGCCGGCGCCCACGGCCGCTCCAAGAGACCTCGCGCTCGCTCGAGCCGGCTCATCCCCGCTCCCGTGCAGCGCCATTGTGTACCGGCCGGCTCCGCGGTGCGTCAGGGCGCCCGGGGATGTTCCGGCGCCGGCGCGTGGCAGCTCCCGCAGGCGAGGTCACCGAACGAGCCATGGGGCTGGGCCTGACTCGTGTGGCAGGACTGGCAGGCACGGGTCTCGGCGCTCACCTCGTGTCGTCGCGTCAGCCGACCCTCCGCACAGCGGTTCAGGATCGCGACGGTCTCGGCGGCGACGTCGGCACTGAGCCTCTTGCAGCGCTCGAGACGCTCCGGTGAGAAGAAGGCGTGCCCGGCCACGCCGCACCACCGCGAGGACGAGACGTGGCAAAGGACGGATCCGGCGACGGAGGACGGGAGGGGCGGGCCGTCGCCGGCGGCGGCCGGCGCCCACACGGGCAGGGCCGTGAGCTCATGCCACCGCAGCAGCTCTTGGGTGGCCTGGAAACGCTCGGCCTCATCTCGAACGAACAGGGCCAGGACGGCCGCCGCCCCGTTGAGCGCCCCGCACAACGCCCCCCAGCCCGCCACGCCGCCGAGGCCGTAGGCCATCATCTCGAAGGGGAAAGTGCTGTGGGGAGGGCCGAGCCGCCGGCCGAGTTCGCCCACGATGCTCGTGAACACCGCGTGCATGCAGTGTCCCTCGGGGTAGAGCCGGTAGGTGCGCTCGGCGGTGGCGGCAGGATCCAGCGGCAGGTAGCGCCACGGCAGCGGGGACGCCGACGAGGGCGACCCATCGGCGATGCCGGAGCAGGCCAGCCCGCTGGCGACCGCGCCCAGGCCGAGAGAGCCCAGCACCTCCCGCCTGCGAACCGCCGTCACGGCGTCCTCCGGACCATCAGGCCCCCTCAGCGACGGCCGCCCCGCCGTCGCCGACCCCGGTGCTGGACAACGCCCCCGGAGCGGAGGTCTCGTCTCGGTCGGCTGCCGAGCCGACGAGGTCCTCGAGGATCTCACCCACGGACCGCACCAGACCGGGGCAGATCACCTGCGTGAGCTTCCCCTCTTCGATCCGGCGCCGGCCCTCGTCGGTGCTCATGTCGTGGCCGAGCAACCCCCGGCACAGCGTGGAGCCGTGGCCCTCGTCGAAGCGGCGGAACAGCTCCCGCACGGTCTCGCCGGTCTGCTGCCGCGCTCGGCCTTCGTCCGGATCGTCCTTCGCCAGGCCGATGACCAGGACGGCCCCGCTCAACGCCCCGCACGTCAGCGCCTGGCCGAGTCCGGCTCCCCAAGGCCTCCCCAGCCGCCGGGCCAGACCCGGATCGATGTCGTGCCGCTCTCCGAACGCCGTCAGGATGGACTGCGAGCAGTTGCAGCCACTCTGGAACAACCGGACCGCCCGTTCAGTTGCTGTCACTCTTACCTCCTCATCTGATCGTCAGAGATGATATTGTGTGCCCAGCAATCGAGTCCAACGATTCCTTCCGATGGCTGCAATCGCTGGCTCCGATCGGGAGTAGTGGCTGGTGGAGATCCGGCAGCTCAAGACGTTCCGGGCCGTGGCCCAGCTTCTAAGCTTCAGTCGCGCGGCCGACCAGCTCGGCTACGCCCAGTCTAGCGTGTCGGCCCAGATTCTCGGTCTCGAGGAGGAGCTGGGGGTCAGGCTCTTCGACCGGCTGGGGCGGCGGATCCTGCTCACCCAGGCCGGCGAGACGCTCGATCGGTACGCGGGCCGGATGCTGGACCTGGCCGAGGAGACCGAGGCCCAGGTTTCCGCCGACAGCACACCACGGGGCTCCTTGACGGTCCGGATCCCCGAGAGCCTCGGCGTCTGCCGGCTGCCACCGGTGGTGCGGGCCTTCCAGCAGCGCTGTCCCGAGGTCCGGCTGCGCCTGGTCACCTGCGCTCACGACGGCCTGAAGGAAGACCTGCGGCGGGGCCTCACCGACCTGGCGTTCCTGCTGGCCGAGGCGGTCACCGCCTCCGATCTCGACGCCGAGGTCCTCGGCTTCGAGTCCGTGGTGCTGGTGGCCGCTCCCGAGCACCCTCTCGTGGCCCGCGCCCGGGTGTCGACCGAGGACCTGGCCGGCCAGACCATGCTGGTGTCGACCGTCGACTGCAGCTACCTGAGGACCTTCCGCAGGATCCTGGAGGAAGCCAAGGTGGGCCTCAGCCGGGTGGTGGAGCTGTCGAGCGTGGCCACCCTCAAGGAGTGTCTCGCCCAGGGCGCCGGCATCGCCCCGCTCCCGGAGGTGAACGTCCGCCGCGAGCTGGCCGAGGGGCGGCTTTGCCGGGTCCCGTGGAGCGAGGCGCCGCTCGAGGTCGCGATCCTGATGGCCTGGCACAAGGAGCGCTGGGTCTCGCCCACGCTCGCCGCCTTCATGGACGCCGCCCGGACGATCCTCGCCGCGGCGCCGGCCGGCTGACCCACGCCGGCGGCGCCGACCCGCCAATGGACACCGTGCTACGATGCCGCCCCGTGCTGCGGCGAACAGCCCAGGTCGCCCTGCTCGCGCTCGGCGTGCTGGCGGTGGCCGAGCTGCTTTGCTTCGCCTTCTTCCGGCTGGCCCGGGATCGGTTCGTCTTCGCCGATCCCGAGCGCTACGTCCTCTCGCCGGATCGGATCGAGCCGCTGCGCCGCGGTTTCGACGCCGAGCTCGGGTGGGTCTCGCACTTCGAGACGCGACACGGCGAGCGCCCGCACTCGGTGTCCTACGGCCAGACCTTGATGACCACCTTCGGCGACTCGCACGTCTTCTGCGACGAGGTCGGCGATGAAGAGACCTGGCAGACCTACCTGGCCGACAGCCTGCAGGCGGACGTCCTCAACTTCGGCGTCAGCGGCTACGGCCCCGACCAGGCGCTGCTGCGCATGCGCCGGGTCTCGGCCGATCTCCGCACCCCCATCTACGCCCTGGGCCTGGGCCTCGAGAACATCAACCGCATCGTCAACCGCTACCGCCCCTTCTACTTCCCCAACACCGGCCTGCCGCTCCCCAAACCGCGCTTCATGCTGGAGGACGGCCGTCTCCGGCTGATCCCGAACCCGGTGCGCAGCGCCGAGGAGCTGGACCGCCTCGCCAATCCCACGTTCATCCACAAGCTCGGCGAGAACGACGAGTGGTACGCGCGCCGCGACCTGCCGCGGCTCGGCTTCCCCTACTGCCGGCTGCTGGTCGACCCGCGGATCTGGCGCCAGGCCCTGGACCGGAGGGAGCGCCGCAGCGACAACGACCCGGTGCCCCGTGCCAACCTGTGGCGCGAGGAGGGGCCGCGGCGCCTGTACTTCGCCCTGATGGATGGCTTCGCCGCCGATGCGGAGGCGGCTGGGGGACGGGCGCTGTTCGTGCTCCCGCCCGGCCGCGCCCTGGCCGAGGCCCGCCGCGAGGGGCGCGGCATCCCCGGCTACAACCGGGTGCTGGAGCACTGCCGCGAGCGCGGCTACGATTGCTTCGACGGCATCGAGTGGCTTTTCCGAGCGGTGGGAGACGAAGAGCCCCTCGACGACGACTTCCGTCCCGGCGGCCACTGCTCGCCGCGCGGGAACCAGGTGACGGCCGACGGCCTGCGGCGCTTCCTGGAGGCGCGGGGCCTCGGGCCGTCGCCCGCCGCCAAAGGAGGAACCCGATGATCGCTCGCCTTCGTCTCGGCCTCACGCTGGGCCTGATGGTGCTGATGGCCGCGCCCGCCGCCCGGGCCGGCGAGGAAGCAGCGGCCGAGGAGGTGACCCAGGCCGTCGAGAAGCGCTTCGCCGCCCTCGACCAGCGCCTCGACGAGCTGCAGAAGCAGATCGACGACGTGCTCTGGTTCACGCGGCTGGCCGACGTGGCCGACGTCGACAAGGTGTACCTGACCGGACCGCCCAACCCCAAGGAGAAGGAGGTCTACGGCATCGCCAACTCGCGCCACCCCCTGAGGTTCCACGCCTACACCTTCGTGCCGCGGAAGGCCCAGGGAAAGCGGCCGCTGCTGGTCTTCCCTCACGGCGGCGTCCACGCCGACTTCACCACCTACTACGTCCACATCGTGCGCGAGCTGATGGAGCAGGGGTACGTGGTGATCGCGCCCGAGTACCGGGGCTCCACCGGCTACGGCAAGGCCTTCTACGAGGCCATCGACTACGGCGGGCTCGAGGTGGGCGACAACGTGGCGGCCCGCGACTGGGCGGTGGAGAACCTCGACCCGGTGGACGCGAAGCGGGTGGGGATCCTGGGGTGGAGCCACGGTGGGCTGATCGCGCTGATGGCGGCGTTCGATCATCCCGACAGGTTCCAGGTCGCCTATGCCGGCGTCCCGGTCTCCGACCTGGTGGCGCGGATGGGCTACCAGGACCAGGAGTATCGCGACCTCTACGAGGCCCCCTACCACATCGGCAAGCCCGCCATCGACGACGTCGACGAGTACCGACGCCGCTCGCCGGCCTGGAACGTGGAGAAGCTGCGGATCCCGCTGCTGGTCCACACCAACACCAACGACCGCGACGTGAACGTGATCGAGGTGGAGCACCTGATCCAGGCCCTGAAGGCGGCCGGCAAGACCTTCGAGTACAAGATCTACCAGGACGTCCCGGGCGGGCACTCGTTCAACCGCATGGACACCCGACTGGCCCGGGAGAGCCGGGCCGAGGTCTACGCGTTCCTGAAGCGCTACCTGGAGCCGGGCCGCTAGCGGCTCAGGCGCAGCGCGAGACGTCGAGCAGGTGCACCCCGCTGCCGCCGATCGCGGGCGGTGGCTCGTGGACCTCGTCCTCGACCGAGACCCACCGGGTGACCCCGGCGAGGTCGATCAGCCTGCGGACCCGGGGGCGGAGACCCGTGAGGCGCAGCGTCCCGCCGCTTTCGTGGATGATCCGATAGCTCCGCGCCAGCCCGCCGATGCAGGCGCCGTCGATGTCGTCGACGGCCGAGAGCTGGATCGTGAAGCGGCGCCCGCCGGCCGCCACCAGCCGCTCGACCTGGCGCACCAACTGGTCCGGGTCGCAGCCCAGGAGCGCGCTCTTCTGGGGCCGGATCACCCAGCCCCCGCCGTCCCGCAGCACGGCCAGCCACGCGGGTCCCGTCTCAGCCGAGGCCCCGACCTGGTGGCTCCCGGCCGGCGTCGTCCTGGTTCCGCGTCGTGTGTCGGAGTGCATCGTCGTGTCCGATTCTGGGACCACGTCTTCCCTCTAGTGGACGCTTGCAGCGCCCCAAAGCCTGGTTCTTGGCGTGTCTACGCGGTGAGTAGCAAGCGGCGTGCCGGCTGGCGGCCGCTTCCGGGCTCTACCGTTCTTGCGATGGCCGGGCCGCCAGGATCCCCCGATTGACATCGCTCTACGAGGATCGGCCGCAGCGGCGACCACGGCATGGGAGCCGGCGGGCGACCCTGTGACGGGCGCCTAGGAGCCCGGGCGAAACCCCAGGAAGAGCCGTATCCCGGGGTGCGCCGCGAACCAGACCCGACTGGGCCAGCATGTAGGGGACCAGCAGGGCCAGCCCGACGGCCAGGCCCTTGGCGATCGCGGCCCGGCGGCCGGGTCAGAAGCAGACCGCCGCCACGTAGACGACGGCGACGATCATCAGGATGTGGCCCGCCTGGGCAAAGAGGTTGGGACCGTCCCAGCCAAAGAAGAACAGCCCCAGCGTGCCGTAGCGGAACATCAGCACGGCGGCCGCCACCATGACGACGGGGCTGCCCAGGACCCCCAGCAAGAACCAGGTGGAGTTGACGGCCGCCAGCAGGTTGAGGACGGCAACCACCCAGCCGCCGGCGCCGCGCTTAACGGACCGGCTGACTGGGTGAGCGGTTGGCTATCCGCCGACCTTGCGGGGCGGCCGGATCTTCTGGAACGCGTGCGTGTTGAGCGACCCGCGTTTCCAGGGCTGCTGGGTGGCGGGCTTGGGCGCGCGCTCGGGTCGGGCTTCGGCTTCTGGGGCGGGGGACGGCGCCTCGGCCTCGGCCTCAGTCTCGGCCTTGGCGCGGGCCTCGCGCCCGGCCTGCTCGTCCTTCTCGAGGCAGCAGTGCTTGTACTTGCGACCGGAGCCGCAGTGGCAGGGCTCGTTGCGTCCGAGTGACTTGGACACCGGGTGTGGACCTCCTTGGGCCAGATCCATTGTCCTCTGAGTGAGGCCGGCCGCCAAGAGGGCCAGACGACGGACCCTAGCCTGGCCCCGGTCCCGAGGGGCGCCCCGCCAGCTCCTTGAGCCGTGGGCCGCCGCGACGAGCGCGGCGCAGGAGGCTGGGAACGGCCCCGGCCGCAGCCGCGGTGGACGGTCCGCTGCTTGGCCTGGTGAAGGCCGGAACCACAAGGCCGGATGGCGCCGGTCTACGGGCCGCGGTGCAGGAAACGACACCCCCGCTGTGCCGGCTCCCCGACCCGGCCCCGACTCTGTCTGGACAGAGTCCCTCCAAGCCGCCCACCGCCAGTGAAGCCGCTGGGAGCCGCCGGCCACGGAACGGCCGGTCCGAGGTCCTCGAGGCGCTCTTCTGTAGTGCGGGAGGCTTGGCGAACCCGCAGCACATGCGTCGGCCAGGTACCGACGCGCCCGCTCAAGGAGGTCCGACAGTCACCTATCGGCAGTACTCGAGCGGCCTGGGCAACAGCTTCAAGGTGTCGGTCTCGAAGGCGACCGTCAGGGCCCCGAGGTTGAGGGTCTCGCCGTCCCGGATGACGAGGCCGGACGGCTCCCCATCGGCGCCCTCGACGGCAAGGTGGACGCCGTAGACGGCGTTCTCCCCGAAGCCCCCGACGACCCCGCCGTACGTGCCAGCCGGTACCTCCTCCAGGAAGAACTCCCCATCCTCGTCGGTCGCGGCCGCGAGGAGATCACCGGACAGGCTCTGCCGGATCTCCTCGGAGGCTTCATCCGTGAGGAACACACCCAGCCCTGGCACGGCCGACGCCGCCCATGTCGCGCCCACCTCCGGCTCCAGGATGGTCCCCTGGAGACAGCCTCCCCGTCGCGAGGGACAGGGTCGACAAGGGGGCGCGGCCACCCGGCTCGACGGCGGCCGCACCCTGTCCGTGCTGCCATCCCGGCAACTGACGGGTCTCTGGAGGAAGTTGACGATCTCGGGCGCGTCCATCGCGTCGAGCCTGTAGGTTCCCAGGTCGACGGTGTCCGCCTCCGGAACCTGGAACAGCGGCGATTCCCCGGACGAGTGCCCCGCAGCGCTCACCCGCACCCGGTACTCCGCCATCGGAACGCCGGCGAAGAAGTACCACCCATCGCTGGAGGTCGAAGCCGTCATGCGCACGGCGCCGCCGGCCGGAGACGCCGCCCCCGCGCCCCTGGCGATCAGGCTGGCCACGGCTCCGCCCAACCCCTTGCCGGAGCCGTCAATCACCCTCCCCTGAATGCAGCCGCCAGCCTCCGAAGGACAAGGCAGGCATTCCTCCACCCTGGCTCGAGCCGCCGGCACAACCACGAGCAGCGCCACCAGGAGAGCGAGTGGCTTCATCGGGCTTCTCCTATCCACCGTAGCGAAGGGGTGTCGGTTCTCTCGCCTCACTTTATGCCAGCCTTGAGATCCCGAAGCCTCTGCTCCACTCCCTTGCGGACGCGTTCGTCCGGATCTGTGTCCCGGATCTCTTCCAGCAAGGCCCGGTCCTTGAGCCCACCTACCGCGCGCGCGCGTACTCTCGGGTCCGGTGCGGTCCGCGCGAGGTCGCTGAGGGTGGCCTGATCCTGCAGGTGGTCCAGCGCAGCCTGGCGCACCCTCCCATCCGAGTCGGTCTTGGCCACCTCAGCAGCAGTCGCCGGCCTCGGTTGTCCCAGCCTCTCCGCGGCGGTCACGCGCACTCGCCAGTCGGGGTCGGACCTGGCGATCCTCCCGAGAATATCGGCGTCTTTGACGTAGGCGGTGGCGCTCTCGCGCACTCCAGGAACAAGATCGCCCAACGCGACCTCCCCGACCACGGTCTGTGCCTCCAGGAGTCCCACAGCGATCGCCCGTACATGCGGGTCCGGTGAGTTCCTCGCCAAGTCCTCGAG
>CAZNNH010000178.1:0-12905 GCA_964574335.1 uncultured Acidobacteriota bacterium
CGAGGGCCGACCTCCCGAGACAGTCGCAGGCGCCCGCCCGGATGAGCTGGACCAGCTCCTCCTCGGTGTGGTCGTCCGAAAACACGAAAACCGGCACGTCGATCCCCCGCCTGCGGACCAGCTCGAGCAGACGCTGGGCGGGAAGCCGGCTTGCCGTGCGCTGGGCAACGATCAGGTTGCAGCCCTCCCCGGAGAGTCTGTCGAGCACGGCGGCCTCGTCCTCCGCCAGAGCGAGGCGTGTCGGGTGGCCGGCTTCGCCGAGGTACGAGGAGACCAGCTCGGCGTCGCGACGAGAGTCGCCGACGAACAGGAGGCTCAGGAGCTGCCGCATCGGTTCGCAGCCACTATACGACAAGCAATCGCTGGGTATCCAAGCCCGGCTGGAAAGCCAGGAGGTGGCCCGCGGCGCCCACGCGGTCACCTCGGGTCGATGCTGCGTGTTCCGGTCGCCGTCGCGAGATCGGCGAAGGGTCCCGGCATCCGGGCACCGGCGACGGGACGGCCAAAGAAGTCGGTGTCGATCCCCTTGAATGCGGGGGCCGGCTTCACGTCGCTCTTGAACACCAGGTCGAGCTGGAGCCGATCCGGATCGAGGACCGCTGTGATGTCGGCCATCGCCCCGTTCTTGTCCCATCCGTGCTGCTCGCGCCACGACTTCAGGTCGTGCCACTCGGGCGGCTCCGGTGTCTTGACGCGCAGGAACGGCGGCGCGAAGAAGACGCCAATCGCCGGGGTGCCGTAGACGTTGCCGTCCGCCTGGTTGTGGGCGTTGGTGAGCTCGATCGCCGAGCGACCCATCTTCTGGAAGACGTTGCCGTAGACCATCAGGTTGCGGACGTCGATGGTGTGGCCGAAGATCGGCCGCGGCCCGTTGATCCCCGAGATGGTGTCCACGCCCACCTCGTCGCAGTCCAGGAACAGGTTGTAGGCGATGATCACGTTGTTGGTGTCGCGGATGAGGACGGCGCCGGTCAGGTGGTAGAAGATGTTGTTGTCGATCTGGTTCAGGACCTCGCTCCCCTCGATGTGCACGGCGTGGGGGTTCACGTGGCCCGGGATGTCGGCGAACAGGTTGCCGGTGATCCGCACGTTCTCGTTGCCGATGTCGATCCAGAGGCCGTTCCCGTGCCGGATGTGCCGCACCACGTTGTTGCGGAAGAGAAGGTTCTTGGCGACGTGCATCTTGGTGCCGCCGGACTCCGACATCATGGCGGCGTCCTGCCAGCCGATCCACTCGAACAGGTTCTTCTCCACCAGCGTGTCCTGCGGCCCGCCGGTCCCGCCGAGCCCCTCGATGCCGCAGTAGCGGAACGTGTTCCCGCGGACGACATCGAAGCCCACCGGGTGCGGCGGCAGGGACGCCTGCCAGTCCTCGTTGCCGATGTCGAGGCCCACGCTGTTGGCCCACTCGAAGGTGTTGTCCTCGAAGATCCAGTGATGGCCGCGGTTGGTCGAGACCATCCCCCGCTGCGGCACCGGGAAGCCGTTGCCGGCATGCTGGAAGGTGATCCCCTTGACGCGGACGTAGGCCTGGTACCGCTTCGCCGGCGCCAGCACCTGCTCCGCGGTGGTGATCTCGATGGTGTGGTTCGCGGGATCGTCGTCGTTGGCCAGCCGGATGTGCAACGTCATCCCGTTGCTCTCGATCCACACCTTGCCCGCGTAGGGGGAGAGCTCCTCGAACAGCGGCGCCCAGTGGACCTCGCTGAAGAAGTTCAGCGATCGCGGTGACGGCCCGGCCAGCTCCGTGGAGCCCTCCACCGGCTCCAGCGGCCGGCCGTCCACGAACACCAGCCCGCGGCGGCGGAAGTAGGTGGCCATGTTGTCCTTGGCGTAGTCGATCCAGAAGCGGCTGCCGATCACGTTGTCGAGCTGGAACGGGTTGTAGCCGTCGAAGAGCGCCGGATCCAGCCGCAGCTCCCAGGCCTTGACCGGCTTCCCGGTCTTCGGATCGACGCCGAAGTTCCACCCCTCGCTGGGATGCCAGTCGGTGACCACCGCCGAGCCCTTGACCACCACCTTGGCGCCGGGCGCGGCCTCGTAGCTGATCATGGCGTCGGGCCCGGTCCCGCCCCGCGCCGGCCGCACCACCTCGCGGTACACGCCCTCGGCGATCACCACCCGCTCGCCCGGCTGGAGCACCTGGGCCGCTTTGTTGATGGTGCGGAAGGGGTGCTCCTGGTCGCCGGGACCGTTGTCGTCGGCGTTCGTCGCCTGCCCGTCCACGTAGTAGGTCTTGGAGAAGTGAAGGGGCTTCTCCCAGGAGGGGAACTCGGCGCCGTTGGGCAGCATCGAGCTCGAGGCTTGCGCCATCCCAACCACGAAGAGACAGAAGAAGAAGACGAAGAAACCGTCCGCGCGCCTCATGACACCACCTTTCGGCGATCTTCGATGACCGGCCGGAGCCGAGTATCCAGGCACATGCGGCCTGGAGGCAAGCCGGCTCGCGCGATCGGCGACGAGGCCGACATGCGGTTCTGGGCCGTGAGCTGCCGATTCTGGGCGGTGAACCGCGGTTTCTGAGGGCTGAGCCGCGGCGGCCGCCATCGTGATCGAGAAGCTCCCCTCCCCCGCGATCCGCTCGGCCGCGATGGTCTACACTCGCACCGGTGAACGTCGGGCTGCGGTGCCCGCAGCCCCTTGGACCTTGAGCCATGGCGCAGGACTTCCGCCCCCTGCTACGGTCGTCCGACGACGTCGCGACACCCTCGCCGCGGCCGGCTCCCGATTCGCGAACGCCCATCCGCCAACGCCTCCTGCCCCCACGAACCCCAACCAGCAGACCGCGCCGCAAGCATCTACTGACAGTGGACTATCGCGCCTATGTACTGGACCGACCAGTGGTTCGAGAATGCCTCGTTGTTCAGGGCCCCGGACGGAGCATTCAGGCCCGAGGTATCACTCACCCACGACCAGCTCCTCGCATGCGCCGCGGCCGCGTCAGGCAGGCGTCTTCCCGGCGCCCCCGACAACGTGCCCATGGCGTTCCCAATCCCCAGGCGAAGGAAGGCCATCCAAGGCTGAGGCGCGCTACGACATCGCTTGCCGCATAGCAGCGCGTTGAAGCTAGCGAAGCCCACGGTGGTGGGGGCGACATGAAGGCTCCTCGTCATATCATGCGGCAGCAGGAAAGGGCTCCGGGGCCAACGCGGCGTGCGTTGCGCCGGAGCTGCTGGCGATCGACGGACATGACGAAGGACAGTTGGCGCCACCTCACTGACGAGCAACGGGCCGAGCTTGAAGTGTCGACTCGGCAACCGGGCTGGCGAACCATCCCTGGCGCGAGTCTGCCTTCCGTGTTTCCGGAGCGGTTTCGCGACAAGATCCGAATCGCTGTTGCCGTAGCGGAGCCGGCGTCCACGGGTGGCACCTACTTGGTCTACAGCGCCGAGCGAGTCGACGCGAAAGCCTCTGCCGTCGATATCGAGCCATTCGGGATAGTCGTCCATTCATCTGGGCCTGGACCATCCGGGGTATTCCTTCACCATGGGGACTGGCCGGACCGGACCCAGCACCTGCCCTCGGGAGTCTGCGCAGCACTCCTTGCTGGAAGCACCGGCGATTACTTCCTCGCGACACCGCCCGCTGGTCAACAGGAGGGCACGCTTGATCAGCTTCCGCGCGGACACCGCGGTGCCTTCGACACCGTCATTCGCCGCCTGCGAGCCCGCGAGGACAGGAGGGATCGCTGATGCGTGAGGGCCGGCCGTAGCTCGACGCCAGGGCTGGCCAGGCGCAACGAGATGGGAGAACAGGTGAAAGGCCCACAAGGGCAGAGGGCGCGGAAGTTCTTCACCCTGCGAAGCACGCCGTTCATTCGTCTGACGGCGATCACGGCCGCAGCCATGAGCCTCGTGGCAAGCTGCCGCATCATCAACGCCAGCGTTCGTGAAGACGCGGCCTGGGGGCGATACACCCGTCTGGAGGACGAGCTCGGCCTCCGGAAGGGAATGGAGAGGGCGGCCCTCCTGTCCACGCTCGACGCGCACGGTCTGAGCTACGAGCTTCAGGGCGATCCCAGACGACCGCCTGACAAGCAGCCACCCCAGGTTCTGTGGAGCACCGTGGCGAAATGGAGCGGTCCCGTGTTCCCCGAGGAGCTCTACCTCGAGGTAGACCTCGATGCTGGCGGCCACGTTCTGGCGTGGCGCCCACTGCAGCAAGGCGGGCCGTAGGCACAGAAGGAGAAACGGCTGACACGGACATGGTGACCCTCTACCGCGCCATCGGCGTCGGTCTCTTGCTGGCCGGAGCAGGCTGCCTCGGCCGGCCGGACCTACCGACACCGATCCAGCGCCCATCCGATCCGTCGCTGCCGTGCTACCTCCCGCCGCCTTGGCCGTTCCCAGAGCTCCTGAAACCCGCGGCCGATCCGGCAGGCTGTCTGCCGCCGGCTCTCGCCGCCCAAGGCGTCTCCGTGCGTGGCACCATCGCAGCCAGCCAGGGCCGGATCGTCAGCATCCGCTGCGATGGACCTGAACCGGACGACATCCCGGAGAACATCCCGCAGGTCGAGGACTCGGTGCGGGACTGCATCCTGCAGCAGCTCTCGGGCTGGACCTTCGCCCCGTGGCCGACCTGCCCGCAGTGGGAGCACGACTCCGAGGCGTTCCTGCGCATCGGCCACACGACCGAGCTCTGGGGCCCCACCAAACGCCGGAGCCCACTCGATCGCCGGTAGACCGCGCCAGGCCGGCCGGTGCCGCGGCGCCTGCGACCTGACCCCGCGGCGATCCTGGACCCTGACCATTCGACGACAGAGAGGCGGTTCGTTGCACCTTGCACCCGTCCAGTACGACGCCCTGCCAAGTGAGCTTGCGGCTGAACCACCGTTCTGCCGACCTTGACGCATAGTGCGCCACTGGCGTACTCTGCTAGAGCGTGCTCTTCGTCGAGACTCCGATCTTCACCAGTCAGGTCGGGCGGGCTCTCGACGACGATGCCTATGCAGCTCTCCAAGCAGCACTGTTCTTTCGGCCAAGTCAGGGTGCCCTCATCCGGAAGTCGGGCGGCCTCCGGAAGCTGCGTTGGGCGAATCGCGGCCGAGGCAAGCGTGGTGCCCTACGGGTCATCTACTACTGGGAACCCAAGTTGAGCACCTGCTATATGCTCTTTCTCTACGACAAGGGCGAGCAAGCTGACCTGACGGCTGCCCAGGTCAAGGTGCTCAGCCGCATCGTGCGTGAGGAGTTCAGGTGAAGCAGGACGCATTCGATCTCCTGGTCAAGAGTGTTCGACAGGCGGGTCGCATCCGGCGGGGTGAGGCCAAGCCGTCCCGGAAGCGCAGCTTTCATCCAGCCGACGTGAGAGCCGTTCGGGCGAAGCTGGGTCTCAGCCAGCCGCAGTTCGCGCTGATGCTTGGTGTCAGCGTCGCCACACTACGCAACTGGGAGCAGGGTCGTCGCACGCCCGAAGGCCCAGCGCTGGCCCTCCTCCGTGTCGCCGAGGCCGAACCCAAGGCCGTGGCGCGTGCCTTGGACGGGTTCTGACGGGGCGGTAGAACGAGGAGGGGTCACTCCGAGCGTCGGCCAGACTCTAGCGGGGAACAACGGCTGGGTAGGTAATGCAGGCGAGGAGCTGGAAGGGGCGAGCCTGGCAAGCCGCGCGCCGTACGGCCGGGACATGCACTGCGGTCTTCGGCAGAGTCGCGCGTCTTCCCCATGCTCGGCTCCTTGGTCTACGCTCTGTGGCACTTCGAGCGTTCGACCGTGGGGACTATTCCGGCGCAACCACACTGGCGACCGAGCTCCTGACGCTGGCCGAGCGCTACCGTGGAGACTGGTTCTACGGAAATGCCGTGCACCACGGGCATCTGATACTGGGTCGGGTCGCCCTGGCATCGGGCAACGCTGCCATGGCCAGGCGAGAGCTTCTGGCGGCCGGTCGGACCCCTGGCTCCCCACAGCTCGATTCGTGGGGCCCGAACATGGAACTGGCCCTGGAGATGATTCGCACGGGTGAGCACGAAGCTGTTCTCGAGTACTTCGAGCTGTGCAGAGCCTTCTGGGGGATGGGCCATGCTCGGCTGGACGCATGGGCGAGCCTCGTGGCGGATCGCCGTGAACCCGAGTTCGGAGGAAACCTGTTCTACTAGGTGTGCCGGTCGCGGCACGAATCGTGTCTTCCGTGTCGCTTCGCCGACTGGAGGTGGAGATGCCTGGCCTCGGCTACGTTCGCATGGCGGCGGCCTTTGTCGCCGTGGCTGCGTCGCCCACGCTGGCAATCACTGAACCGGCTCGCCCCGCATGGCAAGACCCATCGCCCCATCGAGTGAGCTTCGTCGAGGTGGACGCTGGGGTGTCTCTCGAAGTCCTCGACTGGGGTGGAACGGGACAAGCGATCGTGCTCCTCGCCGGCTCTGGGAACACGGCGCACATCTTCGATGAGTTCGCCCCCAAGCTCACCGACTGCTGCCATGTCTACGGCATCACCCGGCGGGGCTATGGTCGCTCCAGCCAGCCCGCATCGGGCTATGACGACCAACGGCTCGCCGACGATGTCCTGATGGTCCTGAACCGCCTCGACATCCCATCGCCCGTGCTGGTGGGGCATTCCATGGCGGGAGGCGAGCTGACGACGCTGGGCAACCAGCATTCGGACCGCCTGGCCGGTCTTGTCTATCTGAGCGCGCTCGGCGATCCCAGAGACTGGCCGGCGAGTGACCCAGCCTACATGGAGCTCGTCAAACACCTGCCGCCTCCGCCGCCATCCCCGCCGTGCCACGAGGACAGGACGTCGTTCGAAGCCTTCCGCGCGTGGCAGGAGTGCCGCATGAAGTTCGCCGAGCCTGAAGCCGAGTTCCGCAACGCGTGGTCGACGAATCCCGATGGGAGCGTCGGCCCATACCGGACTCCGCAGAGCGTTCCCGACGCCATCGGCGCGGGGATGAAGAAGCGAGACTACTCCCACATTCGCGTGCCCGTCCTGGCGCTCTCCGAATCCCCTCCGCCGACCTCGCTTGACCAGTTGGGGCCCGACGACCCTCAACCGAGAAACGACGAGGAACGCGCGGCGCAGCTCGCCTTCGGCGCGGCCACCAGAGCGTACATCGACAGGTGGGAGGACAACCTCAGACGCGGCGTCCCCGATGCCCGGATCGTAGACGTCGGCAAGGGCGGGCACTACATCTTCCTGACCCGCGAAGAGGCCGTCCTTCAGGAGATACACGCCTTCGTGGCGAGCCTGCAGGCTGGGGAACCGCCCGCAGGCCACCCGAGCGTCCGGCAGACCAGGAGGGGGGATGACCAGACGAGACAGCGTGGCCGGTGAACCTTCCTGTTCCTTCTGTGGGAAGGACGCCCACCAAGTCCGCAAGCTTGTAGCCGGCCCGAACGTTCGCATCTGTGACGAGTGCATCGGGGTGTGCGTGGACATCGTCAGCGACCACACCCCGACAGTGGATGCCCTTTCGGCGGAGATGCCCGACGCCCCGTGGGGCGCCCGCAGCCCTGCTGTGCGGTGTGCCCTCTGCAGGATGCCGTGCCTGGGCGAGGACGTGCTTCTGGTCGAAGGTAGGGGGGTCATCTGTCGGCCTTGCGTCGCCGACGTCGAGGCTCTCTCTGCAGAGGACAAGTGGGCACGCATCTCAGGAGAACCATGAGGCTGCCGAACGGGCCGTTGGACGGGGGTCGGGGAATGACGGAGCCAGCAACACTCGAGGGTCCGGTAGAGCTCGTTGCAGGCGAGCTCGTGCTGCGGATCCCGCTTGCAGCCGGTGGTGACAAGCTGGCGCCATTGGCCCGCGGGATTGGCACCACAGATGAGAACCACCTTACTGTCGCCATACAGCCGTGGCTGGCCGAGAAGCTCCGAATCGGGGCGGGCAGTCTAGTGATCGTTGGCAACAGCGAGGGCGGGTTCAGAATCACGCGAAGGGCATCGAATGACGAGCAACAGCCGTGAAGGCGGACAAGCAGGTACGGCATGGGCGCTGATCTCATCGCTGGAGGCTACCTCCTGGCCAAGCCGGGATCCGCCATACCCGCCGGGGCGCTCACCGCCTCCTCCTGCCTGGCCGACATGGCGCCCGATATGTGGGCCATCGAGTGGGTGAAGGCGACGGACTCGGAGCGCCTGGAGCAAGCCCAGCGGCTCGGACTCGATGCCGCAAGCGTGCCGGACCTGGTGGAGTGGGCTACCAGCGAGTTCGATTCGGGCCTACTGTGGCCGAACGTCTTCACGGGAGTAGAGAAGGCCCGTGAGACCGGCGGATCAAGTTAGGTAACTGGAGGGGGGATGCGGGTCCAAGGTTTGCTGATCCTGGTCCTGGCGGGGAGCGTTGGACAGCCAGCGATGGAGGAGGCCGTCTGCCGGCCTGCGGGTCCCGAGGACACGACCCTGCTCGGTCACATGCCCTACACCGTCCGGACCAACGGTGAGTTCCGCGTCGTTCAGGGCACCGTGGTGGATCCAGTCGGTGAGCCCGTGGAGGGTGCCCTGGTCGAGATCTTCGACCACCCGGAGCAAAGCAGTTGGTACGGTCTGGTCGAAGAGGATGGCCCGCAGCACAGGGTCGCCGCCTGCCGGACCGGGCCGTCCGGCCGATACCGCTTCGATGGGGTCCCCGCGGGTCACTACGATCTGCGGGTGGGAGCCAGCGGGTTCAACGGCGCCCTTCACTGGATCTACGTGAACCCGAAGGGGAGGGGTCGAAGGGAGCTCGTAGTGCGGCTCGAGCTCGGGACCTAGTGCGGCACGCGTCGCCAGGAGGAATCATGCGGCAGCCACGAAGGATACGAGGCGCAGTGGTCGGGGTGGCGCTGGCGATGGTCTGCGGCGACGCTCGCGGGGCGGAGGACGTCCCCGAGGACTCGCAGCTCTATGCCGCTGCCTTGCAGGCCGCCTTGGAGGCGGAGAACGGGCTGTTCGAGACCATTGGCCAGGAGATGGAATCGGAGATCCTCGTCATCGGGGAGACGACGTCCATCACGGAGGGCCTGGCGGGCCAGTCTGGCCGGTTCCGAGTATCTGTCGTGAACGAAGACCACCTGCGGGGCCGTTTTCGCAAGGAGAACAAGCCGCTGCCGGTCTTCAAGCTCTTCCAGGCTCGGCTCGAGAACGGCCGGCTCGTGGTCGGCCTCAACAGGTACTGGTTCCGGTACGAGAAGAAGCTGTTCGGGCGCCCGACCTACACCTGGTCGCTGGAGGGCGGAGTGAACGTCCTGTTCGAGTACGACTGCGAACGCGGCAGGTACGTCATCATCGATGCCGAGACCTGGGGGGTCTAGGGCGCGCAAGCCCCATCCCGGTGCGTGACGCCCTGCAGCTGCCCGAGGGTTGCGGAACCCGCGCCGAGACCGTCCAGTCACCCAGGTGGTGGCGTCCCCTACCTGGGTACCTGGCGCTACAGGCAGACCATGATCGACGGCCTCGCCTACGAGTCGGAGCGGATCACCGTGGCCGACGGGGTTTCGGCAACCCTGAGGTGGCGAGTCGGGTGTTGGCGCGCCACCCCTCCGACACGGTGGCGGCGCGTTTCAACCCCATGCGACCCGCCCAGGCGGTGTTGTCGTCGGACCTGCCGACCTACATGAGCGCGGTGCTGGGCCTCGGTCTGTCGATGCTGCTGCGGGGGGTGGGGTTCATCCTCTTCGGGCGCTGACGTGGTCCAAGGACTCCCGTCGACGAGTATCGGCCCTTCCCCGCCGCCGGCTCACGGGACTCCGAGGCAACCCATCGATCTCGGCGATGGCTCCTTGCTGGGATGGTCCGGCTGGCCAGGCTAGGCTCGGCAACGGTACTCGGGATACGCTGATGCCGGCCATGGAAATGACCCTGTTGCGTTTCGCGGGATTCGGCATCGCGGCCCGGATCCTGATCAGGAGGCACCTGGTGCTCGGCTTTCTCGTCACCCTCTTGCTGGCGCAGCCCGTCCAGGCGGGGTCACTCACCGCCGACCTCCTCGTCACCAACGAGCCCGGCACCGTCTTCCTGCGCCGGGAGCAGGGGGAGAGCTTCGCGCCATCGAACGTCAAGACAGCCCGCCGCGGTGAGCCGGTGGCCGCCTTCATCCTCTTCTCGGACTGTCAACCCGACGACGAGGGCGACTGCGACGTCAGGGTCGACATGGTGGTCGAGAGTCCCATGGGCGAGGTCTACGGCGAGTCGAGAGACGCTGAGGTGTGGACGGGCAGCGCGCCACCGTCTCCCGGAACCATCGAGATCGGCGTCGGGTACCTGATGATCCGGATCGAGCCGGACGATCCTCCCGGTCAGTACCGGATCAAGGCTCACATCAGGGATCGCATCGCCGGAGTCGCCCTGGACCGCGAGTGGGCTTTCGATGTGGCTCCCCTCTCGCCTCGCGACTCCCCGGCGTGGCCCGCGGATCGGCCCAAGCCCACCCTCACTGGCTTCTGGAAGGACCATTGTGAGGACGACTTTGGGCTGAAGATCGAGCCGGCCGGCGACGAGCTCTACTCGATCTCCTTCTGTGGCCCCGGTGGCTGTTTCGACCCGGACACCTACCGGCCCAACTCGCCGATCTTCGGTGACGACGCGTATCGGGTCATCGACGCCGACACGCT
Organism: uncultured Acidobacteriota bacterium; assembly: GCA_964574335.1. Classification (GTDB taxonomy): domain Bacteria; phylum Acidobacteriota; class Vicinamibacteria; order Fen-336; family Fen-336; genus CAZNNH01. The sequence continues at coordinate 10,527 of CAZNNH010000178.1, forward strand.
GGAGGTGTTGGGCGGCGACGGCTTCTCGACGTACTACAGATGCCCAGGCTCATCCGCGCCGCGTGAGCGTTGAAAGGCATATCCATCGGCTGAACCTGGGGCGTCGTGCCCTGGGCTGGTCCGAGAGTGAAGGAGGCAACATGAGCCCACCAAAGACCCGCGCGCATCGCACGAGGCTGCTGGTACTGGGCGGCGGCGGTGCCGGCGCCAAGTCCTCCAAGCGCCGCGGTCGTCGCGACGCCTGAACCTCGCAGCGCGATGGGCCGGAGCGGCGCCAGCCCCATCCTGCGGGCCTCGGCCGTGTCGGCCGTCGGCACCGCCCTCTCCCGGATCCTGGGGGCGGCCCGCGACGTCGCCCTGAGCCACGTCTTCGGTGCCGGCCGCTCCTCGGACGCCTTCTGGCTGGCCTGGACCATCCCCAGCCTGTTCCGTCGCTTCGTGGCCGACGAGGGCCTGACCGGCGCGCTGATCCCGGCGGTGGCCCAGACCGAGCGCCTCGAGGGCGCCGAGGGGGCCCGGCGCCTGGCGAACGCGACCTTGGCCGCCCTGCTGCTGGTCTGCGGCGGGATCGTCCTGTGCGGCATCCTCGGCGCGCCGTGGCTGGTCGAGGCCTTCGCCTTCGGCTTCACGGACGATCCGGCGAAGTTCCGGCTGACCGTCTCGCTGACGAGGTGGCTGCTGCCGTTCGTGCTGTTCGTCAGCCTGGTCTCCTACTGCGAGGCGCTGCTCAACCATCGCGGCCGCTTCTTCGTCCCCAAGATCGCCCCCGGCCTGGTCAGCGGGTCGATCGCCGCCGCTGCGCTGGCGCTGGCCGGACGCTTCCGGGAGCCCGTCGACGCGCTGGTGGTCGGTGTCTGGTTCGGCGGCCTGATCCACCTCCTGGTCTGCCTGCCACCCCTGGTGCGCTGCTGGGGGCTGCCGCTCCCCTCTCTGGCCGGGTTCGCCGAGCCACGGTTCCGCAGGTTCCTGGGCGAGATGGGCAAGGTGGCCCTGATCGGCCTGGCGGCCCAGGCCAACGTCGTGCTCCTGCGCCAGCTCGCCTCCCTGCTGCCCGAGGGCTCGCTGACCCAGTACTGGTACGCCAACCGCGTCGTCGACCTGGCCCAGGGGGCCATCGCCGTCGGCGTCGGCAGCGCGCTGCTTCCCGCCGTCGCCCGGGACGCCGCCGAGCGGCACTGGGAGGCCTTCCGCGGCCACCTGGCGGAGGCAGTCCAACTGGTCGGCCTGGTGCTGCTGCCGGCCGCCGGTCTGCTGCTGGCGCTGGGCGGACCGATCGTCTCCTTGCTCTTCCTGCACGGCCGGTTCGCCGCCTCGGATGCCGCCCACACGGCCGCCACGCTCCGCACGATGGTGCCCTTCATGCTGGCGCTGGCCGGCATCAACATCATCAAGAAGGCCTTCTTCGCCCTCGACGACCGGACCTCGCTGCTGCTCGTCGGTATCGCCGGGCTGGGCGTGACCGGGCTCGCCGGCTGGGTCCTGTCCAGCCGGCTCGGCGTCCGCGGCCTCGGGCTCGCGCTGTCGATCTCGGCGAGCGCCCAGCTCGTCGCCTACCTGGTGATCCTCGAACGCAAGACGGGAGGCCAGCTCGGTCTGGCCGCGCTCGCCGCGCCTCTGGGACGGCTGCTCGGCGCCTCGATCCCCTCGTCGCTGGTCGCCCTGGGGATCGCCGGAGCCGGGAGCTGGAGCCTCGGGGCTGCCTCGCCCCGCAACTGGGTGGTCCTCGCCGCAGCCGGCCTCGCGGCGGGCGTCGTCTACCTGGGTCTCGGGTCGCTGCTCGGCGTCGCCGAGCTGCGACACCTCGTCTCCCGGCTGGTCCCGCGCCGTTCCTCGTAGGGGCCGGCTCCGCTCTCGGGAGCCTGCGCCTCGCGCTCCAGCTCGGTAGAATGCCCGCGTGATCGTCGAATGCCCTCGGTGCCGGCTCCGCTACGACGTCAGCGGAAGGCCGCCCGGGACCCAGGCGCGCTGCCGCTGCGGCCGGGTCTTCACCCTGCCCAAGCCGGCCGGCGAGGCCGGCACCATCGCCTGCCCCAACTGCGGGGCCCCGTGCGGGCAGGCCGACGCCAAGTGCGCCTTCTGCACCACCTCGCTGGCCACCGCCCGTTGCCCGCGCTGCTTCGCCCTGCTCTTCCGCGGGGCCAAGCACTGCGCGGAGTGCGGCAACCGCCTCGACGTCCCGGCCCGGGCGATGCCTGAAGAGGGGTCCGGACGACCCTGCCCCCGCTGCACCACACCGGAGCGCCCCCAGCCCCTGACCGCTCACCTGGTCGGCGAGACCCTGATCGACCAGTGCCCCGAGTGTGGGGGGCTGTGGGTGGACCAGGAGGCCTTCGAGCGGCTCACCGAGAAGGCCGACCAGCAGCAGAGCGCCCAGGCGGC
>CAZNNH010000179.1:0-12887 GCA_964574335.1 uncultured Acidobacteriota bacterium
GGCGGGGTCTTCCCCCGCGCCTTCATCCGGCAGTACGCGCATCACCTGGGGCTCGACGCCGACCGGGTGCTGACCGACTACGTTCGGTCGCGCGAGGGGGAACGGCCGGTCGTTCCGGACCAGCCGTCGGCCGTCCGCCGATCCTCGGTGGCGTCCCGGGCGATCCCGCTAGCCCTCCTTTCCGCTGCCGCGGCGTTCCTGCTGTGGCTGGTTCCCGGCTCCAAGGAGTCGCCCGAGGCCGTCGTGCCCCTGCCTTCACCTCCCGCCAGCACAGCGCCTGCCGCCGACCGGGTGTACCCGCCCCCGGAGATCAAGAACGCGACCAGCCGGGGCCAGCCGGAGACGCTCACCCTCACCCTGAGCGCCGAGCAGACCTGCTGGGTGTCCGTCGAGGTGGACGGAGAGGTCGTGCTCGATCGGGTCTTGAGCCGTGGCGAGACCCGAACCCTGGAGGCCGAGTCCGAGATCGTCCTGTCGGTCGGCAATGCCGGCGGGCTGTCGTTCACGGTCAACGACCAGCCCGGGGTTCCGCTCGGCCATTCGGGCGAGGTACGCCGGAACATCGTGATCAACTCGCGGAGCCTTCCCACTCTCGTCGAAGACCCGCCTCCGGGCCTGCAGAGCAGCTGAGTCCCATGGCGGAAGGCCGCGTCGCCAACCCTCTGGTCGAGCAGTTCCGCAAGGGAGGTGTCGCTCGCGACGTGCGGCTGATGGCGGCCCAGGGTGCCCTGCCGCTCAGGCCGGTCGACCTGCTCGAGCTGCTCCAGGTGCTGCTCGCGGACCCGGACCAGGAGATCCGCGACACCGCCGGCCAAAGCCTCGAGGCGCGTCCGGAGTCCGAGCTGCGCTCCCTGCTCATGGACCGCGGTACGCCCCCGGAGATCCTGGACTGGGCCCTCTCCCACCGGAAGGAGCAGGAGCTCCGCGAGGCCGCGCTGCAGAACCCGTCGACCACCGACGCGGCGGTCCAGGCCGCCGCGCCGAGCCTCCCCGAGAACTTGGCCGAGCTGGTCGTCATCAACCAGGTGCGGCTGCTTCGCTCGACGCCTTTGCTCGAGGCGATCGAGTCGAACCCCGGTCTCAGCAACGACCAGCGGCGCCGGCTTCGGGAGCTCCGCGAGACGTTCAAGATCGGGGCCCAGCCCGAGGTCCAGCCAGCGCCCAAGGAGCCGGAAGCCCCTCCGCCCGCCCCCGTTGAGCCGCCGCCCGAGGAGGAGGTCGCCGAACCGCCGGCCGCCAACGAGGAGGAGTTCGTCGAGCGAACCCTCACCGAGGGCGAGCGAAAGGAGCCGGTGAAGGTCGGGGCGGCCAAGCGCCTGTTCGGGCTCAACACCGCCGGCAAGCTGATGGCCGCGCTCAAGGGAGGGCGCGAGGAACGCACGATCCTGATCCGCGACCCCAACCGCATTGTCTCCGCAGCCGTGCTCGGCAGCCCCAGGGTGACCGAGGCCGAGGTCGAGACCTTCGCGGCGATGAAGAACATCTCGGACGAGATCCTGCGCTCGATCGGGACCAACCGGGAGTGGACCCGCAGCTACGGGGTGCTCTCCAACCTGGTGCGTAACCCGCGCACCCCGCTGGCGGTCTCCATGGGGCTGGTCTCGCGGCTCAACCCCCGTGACATGAAGACGGTGGCGATGGACCGCAACGTGCCGGAGCCGATCCGGAAGCAGGCGCAGCGGTTCGTCAAGGCCAAGCGCGGCTAGGAAGCGATGGCCGACTTCTACGAGATCCTGGGCGTTTCCAAGCAGGCGAGCGTCGCCGAGATCCGCAAGGCCTATTTCCGACTGGCCCGCGAGCGGCATCCCGACCGCTTCACCGATCCCGTCGAGAGGAAGAACGCCGAGGCCGGCTTCACCGAGCTCACCTCGGCCTTCAACACCCTGAGCTCGGAGCGCAAGCGGGCCGAGTACGATGCCTCGCTGAGCCGGCCGCAGCAGCCCAAGGACCCCGCCGGAATCGCCCGCCAGGCCCACTCTCAGGCGTTGGCCGCCGAGCGGGCCAAGGACTACCACCAGGCCGTCCAACTGCTACGAGCGGCCGCTCACCACGTTCCCGACGAGGCGCGCTACCACGCGGACCTGGGGCGGAACCTGGCCCGCAACCCGAGCTGGGCACGGGAGGCGATCCAGGAGCTGGAGACGGCGGCCCGCCTGGCCCCGGGCACCGCCTCCCACCACGCCGAGCTGGCCGGCGTCTACCTGGCGCAGGGGTTGAAGATCCGTGCCCGCAAGGCGGCCGAGACGGCGCTCAGGCTGGCGCCGGGGGACGCGACGGTCCAGAAGATCGCGACTGCAGCGGGTGTGGCCGACCAGGCCAGCGAGACGGCGGCCAAGCCGGAGGCCGGCCGGCTGTCGGGGCTGCTGCGCCGAAAGACCTGAGGGGTTGCCCCAGAAGGGCTTTCGGTGTCTACTGGGCCAGGTGTCGAGCCCCCGGAGGACGGGTCTCGCGGGCCGGGGCGGGCTACAGAATGAAGATCTCCTACAAGGCTCTGACCGACGTCGGCCGCAAACGCAAGGGAAACGAAGACAGCGTCCTCACCAACCCCGAGCAGAACCTGTTCGTGGTGGCGGACGGGATGGGGGGGCACGCTGCCGGCGAGGTGGCCTCGAAGCTGGCGGTGGAGGCGATCAACGAGTTCGTCTGCCTGACCAGCGGCGACCAGGAGATCACCTGGCCCTTCGGGCTCGAGGACAACATCTCCTACGACGGGAACCGGCTCAAGACCGCGATCCGGTACGCCAACCGCAAGGTGCTCGATGCCACCAAGGACCGCAAGGACTGCGAAGGCATGGCCACCACCGTGGCCGCCGTACTGCTGGACGGGGACGTCGCCAACGTCGCCCACGTGGGAGACAGCCGGATCTATCGCTACCGCAACACCGAGCTCAGCCAGCTCACCAGTGACCACTCCTGGGTCAACGAGCAGATCCAGAGCGGGGTGATCTCGGCCGATCAGGCTCGCACCCACCCGCTTCGGAACGTGGTCACCCGTGCCCTCGGGGGGAAGACCGACCTGCAGGTGGACCTCACCCCGAGCCCCATGCTTCCGGGCGACGTGCTGTTGCTGTGCTCGGACGGGCTGACCACCATGGTGCCCGACGAGGAGATCCAGTCGCTGATCGAGAGCGCGGCGGGTGACATGGAGAAGCTGGCTAGCGACCTGGTGGAGGAGGCCAACGCGCGCGGCGGCGAGGACAACATCACCGTCCTGCTGATTCACTTCCAGGAATGAAGGTCTTGCCCGTGCTCGGAGCCAGCCGCAGGCGACCTCGCCCGAGACCCAGCAAGCCGGACTGGCCCACAGCCTGCTTGTCGAGCCGATGAGCTTGGCCGAGCAGCCCCAGCCGAGACACCGCCCCCGGATCGGCCGCTACGCGGTGGTCGGCCGTATCGGGCAGGGCGGGATGGGGATGGTGTATCGGGGGCTCGACGAGACTCTCGACCGCGAGGTGGCGGTGAAGACGCTCACCGTCGAGGGGACCCTCGACGACGAGAGCCGCCAGCGCTTCGAGATCGAGGCCAAGGCAGCGGCGCGCCTGCAGCACTCCAACATCGTCACCGTCTACGAGCTCGGCGAGGATCGGGGCGTGCCGTTCATCGCCATGGAGCTGCTACCCGGGACCGACCTGGAGGCGCTGGTCCGCACTCCCGAGGCGATGCTGCTCCAGGAGAAGCTGGAGGTGATGATCCAGATCCTCCGCGGCCTGGCGTTCGCCCACGAGCACGGCATCGTCCACCGCGACATCAAGCCCTCCAACATCCGCCTGCTGGACGACGGCACCGCCAAGATCCTGGACTTCGGGATCGCCAAGCTCGGCGCAACCAGCGTCACCCGCACCGGGATGATGGTCGGCACCGTCTACTACATGAGCCCCGAGCAGATCCGTGGCAAGCGGCTGGACGGCCGCAGCGACGTCTTCTCCGCGGGGGTGATCCTCTACGAGCTGCTCTCAGGCCGGCGGCCATTCACCGGCAACGGCTCCGCGGAGGTGCTCTTCAAGATCGTCAACGAGGAGCCGGCGCCGCTCCCCGACGATCTGGGCCCGGCCACCGAGCGCCTGCAGGAGATCGTGACCCGGGCCGTGGCCAAGGACCGAGACAAGCGCTACCCGAGCGCCACCGCGATGGCCGACGACGTGGCCGCGGTGTTGGCCACGCTGAGCGTCGCTCCGACCGCCGCCGAGGTCGAGAGCGTCGGCCGCTGTCGCGCGCTGATCCGCAGCGGCAACCTGGACGAGGGGACTCGGGAGCTGCGCGAGCTGCTGGCCCGGACCCCCGGCTCAGTGGAGGCCCGCAGGGCGCTGCGCGCCGCCACCCGTGAGATGCAGCAGCGGCAGCGGCCCCGTCCGGGCGACGAGGCCGGTTACCCCGAGCTCGATGCCACTTTCCGGGCCTCGCCCACCCGCCGCGAGCCGGCCACCGCGGTTCAGGCCCCCACCGTCACCCAGGCCCCCGAGGCCCACCCTGCGGGAGGACGCCTCCTGCTGGCGGCGGCGGGCCTGGGCCTACTGGCGGCGTTGGCGTCGGGAGCGCTGCTGCTGTGGGGGGGAAGGTGGCTGGCCCCGGCGCCCTCCCCGCCGCTACATCTGGCGGTCCGCTCGAGCCCCCCCGGTGCCGAGGTGCTGGTGAACGGTCAGCCGAGCGGGGTGACCACCGACGGGGAGCTGACGGTGCCCGCGCCGCGCGGCGGCGAGCTCCAGCTCGGCTTCAGGAAACCGGGATACCAGGAGATCTCGCTGCCGTTGCGGGCCCCGTTCGGCCCGGCGGTCTCGGTGGCGCTGACCCCGGAACCGGTCCGCATCCTCGTCGTCAGCCAACCCCCCGGCGCCACCGTGAGCCTGGAAGGGAAGGCCCTGGCGGGCGTGACCCCGCTCGAGGTGGAGGTCGCTTCCGCCCGGGAGCAGACCCTCGACGTGAGACTCGACGGCTACGAGCCGCAGGAGGTCCGTCTGGTCCCGGGGGAGATCAACGATCGTGTCGAGCTGTCGTTTCAGCCGGTTCGGCCGCCCGGCCGGCTCCGGGTCGTCTCGGACTATCCGATCGACGTGATCCGGGGAGGGGAGACGCTGGCCCAGGCCCGGACAGCCGCCAACGTTTCGCTGCCTGCGGGCCGCCAGGAGGTGCGGCTGGTCTCGCGGCAGTACTTCCTCGACCAGCGCTCGATGGTCCAGGTCCCGGCCGGCGGCGAGACCAGCCTCCGGTTGCCGCCGCTCGGCGCCATCAGCATTCGCGCGATCCCCGACAACTGCGAGGTCTCGATCGACGGCCGCTTCGTCGACTACCCGCCGATCCTGGAAAGGCAGATCGTCTCCGGGAGGCACCAGGTCGGCTTCCGCTGGCCGGATGGGACCCGTCGGGACGGGACGGTGGAGGTGCCGGCCGGCGGCATCGCCTACCAGATGGGACGAAAGGACTAGCCAACCGTGCTCCTCAGGTGGCCCGCACTGATCCTGGCGTCGGCTTTGGCGACGCCGTCGCTGGCCCAGACCGATCCCGAAGAGCAGGCACGGCGCCTGCTGGAGGACGGGCGGGCCTACCGTAGCGACGGGAAGCTCAAGCAGGCCCTGGACAACTTCAACACCATCATCACCGGCTTCCCCGGCAGCCAGTCCGTCGACGACGCCCTGCTCGAGGTCGGACGCTACTACATCGAAGTCGAGCACGACGACGCCAAGGGAAAGGCGGCGTTCGAGCAGGTGACCCAGCGTTTCCCCCAGAGCGACGGTGCCCCGGGGGCCTACTACTACCTCGGGTGGGTGTCGCTGTTGCGGGCCTCGACGCCGGCCCAGCTCGATGATGCCCTCGCCCAGTTCAACAGGGTGCGCCGCCTGTACCCGAAGAGCTCCTGGGTGGCGCCGGCCCTGCACGCGTCGGGGCTGGTCCACCGGAAGGCGGGACGCTACTCGGAGGCGGTCGATTTCCAGCGGAGGGTCTCGCTCGAGTACCCGAGCAGCGAGGTCGCGCCAGCGGCCCAGTTCCAGGTGGGTCACTGCCTCGCCCTCGCCGGCGAGCCGCTCCAGGCGATGGAGGAGCTCCAGCAGGTCCGCAACCGCTTCCCGGACTCCCCCTGGGCGGCGGAGGCGCTCGACCGGATCACCATCCTGTACCGTCTCTACGGCAGCGGCCGGACGACGTTTGCCTGGGACCAGTCGTTCGCGGTGGGCTCGGGCAACGTGCTGAAGGGCGTGCGCGGGCTGGTGATGGACCCGCAGCGCACGCTCTGGATCGCCTCCGATGATGTTTCGGCCGTGGTCCCGTTCGCGCCCGGAGGTGAGGCCGGCAGGTCGTTCCGGGCGCAGGACCTCCGGGGGCTCTCGCTGACCCAAGAGGGCGAACTGATCGTGGCCACCCGGCGGGCGGTGCGGATCGGGCCTTCCGACATCAAGACCTTCGCCGCTCCCGAAAAGCCCGGCGAGCTGAAGGAGCTCGACGACATCACGGCGGCGATCATGACGCCCGACCGCCATCTTCTGGTCGCCGACAAGGACACCAAGCGGGTCCACCAGTACGGCGCCGACCTGAGCTACCTCGGGACGTTCCCCGACTCGAAGGACCGCGAGGTGATGCGGATGGTCCTCGACGAGGAGGCCAAGGTGACGCTGCTCGAGGAGGATGCCAGCGGCATCGAGGTCTACGACCTGCAGGGGAAGAGGGTCCGGACCGTGCCCCTCCGCGGGTCTGGCTACGAGGTCGACCAGCCCGTCGACATCGCCGTGGACGCCTTCGGCAACCTCTACGTGGTCGACCGAAAGAGCGGCGTCTACGTGTTCGCGCCGGCGGGCCAGCTCCTGGCAGCGGTGGGACGGGCGGAGCTGGATCGGCCGACGGCCATCGCCGTCGAGCCCTCCGGCGCGCTGCTCGTCTACGACGACAAGCAGCGCAGGGTGCTGCGGTTCCGGTGATGGGTGCCAGCCGGCTTGTCGATGCAGGGGGAGTCGTGAAACGACACAGTGTGGGGCTTCTCTGGGGGATGGCAGGGCTCCTGGTCGTGATGGCTCCGCGGGCGGCTTCGGCCCAGGACGCGCAGCCGGCGTTCGCGGAGGCCGTGCAGCGCGAGATGGAGGTGGTCCAGGACCTCCTGATGCGGGCTACCGCCGAGTTCGACGGGTCCCAGCAGAGTCGATCCATCGTCCTCTTCGACGAGATCATCGCCCGGCTCGAGAACCTCCGTCTACAAGGAACGCTGCCCCCCCGCGGGCACGAGATCCTGGTCCAGGCCTACGAGTACCGCGGTCGCGCCTACTACAACATCGGTCTGCAGGAGAAGGCGGCCGACAGCTTCCGCTCACTGATCCAGCTCCAGCCGCAGCACGAGGTGAGCAAGCAGCAGATGTCCCCGAAGATCGTCGAGTACTTCAACTCGGTGAAACGATCGCTGGTCGGCTACCTGGCGGTGTCCTCGTCGCCTCCCGGCGCCCGGGTGACCCTGGACGGTCAGTTCCTGAGCCTGACCGACTTCTTCCCCCTCGAGGTGCTGGCCGGCGAGTATACCGTCGAGGTCGCCCGCGAAGGGTACGCCAGCCACACCGAAGTGGTGAGCGTCGCGCCCAAGGCCACCCAGACCCTGAACGTGGTGCTGACCCGCACCGCCGGAAGCTGCTTCTTCATCACCGAGCCGGAGGGGGTGGAGATCTACGTTGACGGCGAGCTCGCCGCCACCACCTCGGGCGTCCTTCACCCCGACCTGGCCGCCTTCGTCCAGGAGAAGGGCCTGGACCCGGCCCGATCGTCAGCGCGGACCGAGGTGGCCAACCTCCCTCTCGGCTCTCACGTCATCGAGCTGCGGAAGCCCTGCTTCGAGACGGTGCGGAGCACCCTCGAGATCGCCGAGCCCCGCGACTACGAGATGCAGCCGATCCGGATGGAGGACTCGGTGGCGACGCTGTCGCTCCGTTCGGACCCTCCCGGCGCCCAGATCTACGTAGACGGGAGCTTCATGGGGCAGACCCCCAAGGACGTGGAGGGCGTCTGCTCTGGACGCCACCGTCTGGAGGTGAAGCACAGCTCGGGCAAGTTCGTCCAGGACGTGACCCTGTCCCGCGACGAGCAGCTCATCCTCGACTGTCCGATCCGGCCCAGCCTGGCCTTCCTCGGGGTGGTGGCGGAGAGCGAGGCCGGAGAGCGGCTGCTGCCAGAGGTGGAGGAGCGGCTGGTCGAGAACCTGGCCAAGATCCACACCCTCAACTTCGTCCCCACACCAGCGGACCTGGTGGGACGGCTCCTGGCCGCCGAGTCGCTCACCCTCAAGGCCCTGATCCCCGATTCGGGAACCAGCCCCGATGTCCTGCGGCGGGTCACCGAGAAGCTGGCCTCACAGCTGGAGGTGCAAGGCTTCCTGATCGCGCGGCTGCGGGACGAGCGTCTGCTGCGTACCGTCAGCCTCCACCTGCTGGCTGCCGGGAACACCGTCTCCGACCAGTGGGACGTCGCGTTCGGCGAGCCCGCCTCGTACATCCGCTTCCTGAGCGCCATCGACCAGAAGGTGACGGTGTTCCGCCCCTGGACCGGGATCATCACGGTGGACACGCTGCTGCACGAGGGGGTGGTGGTGCTGCGGGTGGTGCCCGCCAGCCCTGCCTCCCAGGCCGGCATCGAGACGGGAGAGGTGCTCTACTCGGCCGAGGGGCAGCCGGTTCGGCAGACCGCCGAGCTTCTGGCGATGATCGAGGGGCGCCAGGCCGGGCAGCCGCTCTCGCTCCACCTGCGCGGCCCGGCAGGGGAGCGGGCGGTGGCGGTCACCATCGGCGAGACCCCCCAGGAGATCCCCCTCAACGATCCCAGTCTCCTCTACAACAAGGTGATGATGGACCTGCGGCAGCAGGTCGAAGCCTATCCTGGCACCCCCGTGGCGGCGCTGGCGCGGCTCAACCTGGCGTTGTGCGCGATGCATTTCGAGGACTTTGCCGGCGCCCACGAGCACCTCACCAAGGCCCGCTCCGAGCTCCCGGCCGGCGCGGGCATCTCCCAGGGGACGGCCCTCTACTACCTTGGGGTGGCCCTCGAACGGCTCGGATACCGCGAGGAAGCGGCCGCCGCCTACCAGTCGGCGGCTGCGCAAGAGAGCGCGACCCTCTTCAACAACGATGGGCCGGCGGTGGCACCCATCGCCCGGCGTCGGGCGGGGTCGTGAGCTGGCGAGGGCGCGGACGGTACCGCTCTTGAGGACCCGAGCCGGGGGGGACCGTCTTGGCTGACGGCGCGGCGCCGAGGCTCCTGTGGGAACGGAGTGACGGCTCTCGTGTCGAGTTCCCGCTGACCCTCCCGGTGATGGTGGTGGGCCGCGATGCGGAGGCCGACATCTGTCTCGACGAGCCGCTGGTGTCGCGGAGCCATGCCCGGATCGAAAGGCGTGGCGGCCAGTACGTGGTGATCGATCTGGGCTCGACCAACCTGACCCGGGTCAACGGCGCGGCGGTCACCCAGCGCGAGCTCGAGGACGGCGACGAGATCCGCTTCGCCCGGGCCCGCTGTCGTTTCCGGATCACGCCGGATTCCGGCTAACCCGCCCCTCGGGCCCTTCTGGGGGACACGATCCGGATTCGCCCGGCTGACCGAAGCGAACGCGCAGCCCCTTTCGGGGGACACGATCCGGATTCGCCAGGCTGACCGAAGCGAACGCGCAGCCCCTTTCGGGGGACACGATCCGGATTCGCCAGGCTGACCGAAGCGAATCCGGTCATGTCCCCTCTTCCTATTCGGGGCCTGGGTCCGGGCGGGCCAGGTAGAAGCCTTGTCCGTAGTCGACGCCGATCTCGATCAGGGTCTGGGCCTCGGCCTCGGCCTGGATCCCTTCCGCCACCACCGCGGCGCCGATGCCGTGACCGAGCGAGACGATCGCCTTGACCATCTCGCGGTTGACCACGCTGACGTGGACGTCGCGGACCAGTGACATGTCGACCTTCAGGAATGCGGGGCGAAGGCGGGCGATCGCCTCGAGGCCGGAGTAGCCGGAGCCGACATCGTCGACGGCGAAGGCCATTCCCAGGTCGGTGAAGTACGCCATCGCCTCGCGGAATAGGCCGTAGTTCTCGATCACCAGCTTCTCCGTGATCTCGATCACGATCCGCTGCGGGGCCACCTGGGCCTCGTCCAGGAAGTCGATCAACGGCTTGCCCCGGAACTGAGGGTCGCGGATGGTGGCCGGGAGGGTGTTGAGGAAGAGCCGGGCGTTGAGCGGAAGCCGCCCCGAGTTCAGGAGGGCCCGCTGGCGGCAGAGCCGGTCCAGCTCGACCAGCAGCCGGTGCTGGCTGGCGGCGCCGAAGAGCTGATCGGCGGTCTCCAGGCCGCTACCGCGGGCGCCCCTGGAGAGCGCTTCGAAGCCGAGCACGGTGCGCTCGCGGAGGGCCAGGATCGGCTGATAGGCGGTGGTCACCCGGCCGGCCACGATCAGATCCTCGATCCGCTCGAGGGTCTCGAGCTCGAAGGCTCGCCGTCGCTGGACGGCTCGCTCCTCTGCCAGGCGGATGCAGCGGCTGAAGATACGGGACGGGTGCACCAACGGGTTGTGGATCGCCATCCCGTAGCCGAGATCGACGCGGGGCGGGGTCTTGAGGTACGGGAAGGCGGCTCTGGAAAGGGTGGGCACCAGCGTCGAGCGTAGCCGAGCGCAGACCGCCCGCAGGTCCGAGGCAGAGCTCGGGAGCTTGCGTCGGCGCTTGCGATCGAGGAACAGCAAGAACCCGAGGCCGAGGGGCTCGTTCAGCGCCAGCAGGTCGGAGCTGCGGAAGTCCTTCCCCTGCTGCTCGACCACCGTGTCGATCACCCGTCGCCGCACCTCGTCGAAGGCCCCGGTTCCGAAGCGGAACTCGATCTCGCCCAAGGAGGAGAGGTCGATCGAGACCACGCCGAGGAAGCCCGCCTCGGCCATCGCGGCCGCGAGCTCGGGCAGGCGGTCGTGGCAGGTGGGGATGGGATCCGGCGTCATCCGGTGGCCTCATGGGACACGGCCACCGGCGGCGCCAGGTGGCGTCCTTGTCCCAGCCGCACGCCGAGGGCGCGGACGGTGTGCAGCTCGGACTCCGACTCGATGCCCTCCGCGATCACGTCGGCTCCGATCTTGTCCGAGAGCTCGACTACCGTCTCGAGCAGGCTTCGCTTGATCCGGCTGCGGTCGATGCCGCGGACCAGGGCGATGTCGAACTTCAGGTAGTCCGGCTCCAGCTCGACGACTGCCTGGAGGCTCGAGTAGCCGGCCCCCATGTCGTCGATGGCGACGCCGACACCCCGGCCCTTGAGCCGCTGCAGCGTCTCGAGGTAGGTCCGACGTTCCTCGACGGTGGCACGCTCGGCCAGCTCCAGTACCAGCTTGTCGGCGTCGACTCCGACCCCGGCCAGCGCTTCCAGGAACCCACCGCCGGCCAGCTCCGGGTCGCGCAGGGCATGAGCTGTGGTGTTCAAGAACAGCCTCGCCCCAGTCTGCATCTGCGGGGCCATGCACAGGAGCGCGCGCTTCCGACACAGGCGCTCGAGCTTCACCAGGCGCCCGGTGCGCTCGGCCAGAAGGAACAGGCGCTTCGGGCTCTCGAAGGGACCTCCGACGGGCCCGTGGGTGAAGACCTCGTGCCCGAGCACCGACAGGTCGTCGAGCGCCAGGATCGGCTGAGAGAACGTGGTGAGCTGATCGGCCTCCAGGATCACGTCGAGCCCCTGGGCGGACTGTCCTTCCGCACGGGCCCAGTCCGCGAAGCAGCTCCTGATCGCCTCGTCGAGGGCGCGCTGGACGGAGCGCTCCGGGCGCAGCGTCGGGTCGCGACGCAGGAGCGCTTGACCGACATGCACCATCAGCGGCGCCGGCCCCGGCAGAAGGATCCCGGACTGCTCTCCGAGCAGGGCCGAACGTACCGCGTCCGCCAGCCGGCAGAGGGCGATGGACCCCAGAGGGTCGCCCGGCACCCCCTCGGTCACGACAAGGAACTTGTCGCAACGGACCCCCAGCATGGCCACCAGATCGCGCCGACCCAGCAGGCTCCCACGCAGAGCCTGCAGGGCAGCGCCCACGGAGCGGACCAGCTCGTCGTAGGCCAGGAAGCCTTGCTGCGCTTCGGCACGTCGGGTCTCCGAGAGATCGAGAAAGACGAGACCCAGGGTGCTGCGCTCCTCGAGCAGGCGGCGAATGTCGTCGAGCGCCGCCGCCAAGGTCGGCAGCTCGGTGGCGGGGTCGATCAGGTGGCTTCGGTACCGCAGCCACTCGGCCCTCAGCTCGAAGTACCGGGGGCCTCTCAGGCTGTCGGTCTCGGCGGGCTGGCCGACGAGGTCGGCCTTGGTCACCGGCTCGCCTTTCTCTGCTCCGCCGACAACTCGAAGACGCTCTCGATCTTGCCGATCAGCTCCTGCAACGAGAAGGGCTTGCAGATGTAGTCGATGGCCCCTTCCTGCAGCCCCTGGACCCGGTCCTTGGCCTCGGTCCGCGCCGACAGCATCGCCACCGGGATGTCGGCGGTGGCGGCGTCCACGCGGAGCAGCTTGAGCACCTCCCAGCCGTCCATCTTGGGCATCATGATGTCGAGCAGCACCAGGTCGGGGTGCTCGATCTGTGCCCGGGTCAGGGCCTCGTGCCCCCCCGAGGCGGTGATCACCTGGTAGCCCTTCTCTCCGAGCACCAGCTCCAGAAAGTGGAGGATGTCTTCCTCGTCGTCGACGACCAGGATCTTCTTCTTCATACCGTGGTCACTCGGTCCACTTCTCCTGCCCCCCTCGGTCCGTCGAGCCGCTCGCTCCTCCGGTGGGGCGAGTCGCCCTTGTCCAGCAGCGGGAGTGGGAAGCTGAATCGTGTCCCCACGCCCTCGCGGCTGGTCACAGAGATCTCGGAGCCATGGGCGTCCAGGATGCTCTTGACGATCGCCAATCCAAGCCCGAGCCCGCCCAGTTTTTTGCTTCTGGATTTA
>CAZNNH010000180.1:0-12721 GCA_964574335.1 uncultured Acidobacteriota bacterium
TGCGAGCCCGCCAGGTAGAGCCGCCAGGCGCGCCGGAAGCGCTCGTCGAAGCCGACCTGCCCGGCGGCGACCGCCCGCTCGTAGCGACGGCGCCAGTGGTCGAGGGTGAGCGCGTAGTGGAGGCGGAGGTTCTCGACGTCCAGGACCGACAGCCGGGCCGGGATCAACACCCCGCGCACCACCTGGTCCAGGCTGGGCGCGTAGGCCCCGGGGAAGATGCGTCGTCGGATCCAGGCGTTCAAAGGCCGTGCCCAGTCTCGACCGATGAAGTGGAGCAGGCCGCGCCCGCGGTCCGGGTCGAGGCAGCGGTCGATCACCCGGGCCAGGTCCCGGAAGCCGCGCAGCCCGACGTGCTCGAGCATCCCCACCGAGACGAAGGCGTCGTACCGACCACCGAGCTGCCTGTAGTCGGCCTCGACGAAGTGGACCCGGTCGTCCAGGCCCTCGGCGACGGCGCGCGCCCGTGCCCAGGCGATCTGCTCCCGAGACACGTTGCAGGCGGTGACGTGCACCCCGTGGTGTCGGGCCATGTGCAGGGCCAGGCCGCCCCAGCCGCAGCCCGCCTCCACCACCCGCTGGCCGGGAGACAGGCCGAGCTTCCGGCAGACGTGCTCGTGCTTGGCCACCTGAGCGGTCTCCAGGTCGGTCCCCGGGGTCTCGAAGTAGGCGCAGGTGTAGACCTGCTCCCGGTCCAGCCACAGCGAGTAGAAGTCGTTGCCCAGGTCGTAGTGCCGGTGGACGTTCAGGCGCGAGCGGTCGAGCGAGTAGCGGGCCAGCAGGCTGAGCCAGGCGGCCGGCCCTGGCCCGCGGCCGGCGGTGGCGCGGTAGGCGCCCTCCAGGGCGGCCACCAGGTCGCCCTCGATCTCGATGCGCCCCTCGGCGAAGGCGTCCCCGAAGTGGCTCTCGTGGTCGAGGAGAAGGCCGCAGAGGGCCCAGGCATCGGAAAAGCGCAGCGTGGCGACGGGCCTCTCGGCGCCGGCGGCGTGCCTGCCCAGCACAAAGCGCAGTGGCGCCCCGCGGAATCGGCGCGCCAGGCTGCGGACCAGGAAGGCCTCGATCGCCACCGGCGCAGCCGGGCGAGGCGCCTCGGACGAGAGGGGGTGGGTGAGGGACATGACCACCTCCAGGTTCTCTGGCCTTTTCCCGATTCTACCCCCCTGCGGCCGATGGGGGAGAGGCCTTTGTCAGACGGGCGCCGACCAGGGATCGACGATGGAGAGGCCGAGACCCTCGAAGTGCCGCAGGTTGCCCGTGGCGAGGGCGGCCCGCCGGCTCGCGGCGATGCCGGCGATCTGGAGGTCCCGAATCTCCACCGGGCGCCCGGCTCGCCTCCGGCGTGCCGCCAGGACGCCGGCCATCTGGGCGGCGGCATCATCGAACGCGAGCACGCGCCCCTCGAAATCCTCCGCCAGCGCGCTGGCGAACGCCTCCTCGAGGCGCTGCCGCCGCCGGCCGCGGGCGAGGATCTCGAGACCGAAACGTACCTCGAAGACGGTGATCGCCGTGGTCCAGACCGACTCGGCGGGCTGGCGGTCGAGCCATTGGATGACCGAACCGTCGGGCTCGCGCTGCATCAGCGCCGAGACCACGTTGGTGTCGAGCAGAATCACCGTCTCAGGTCGGCAGAGCGCGCCGTCTGTCCGCGCTGCTCCGGGATGGGCTCGGTGAGACCGACCCCCTCGAAGCGCGCCGCCAGGCGCGAGCCGAGAGGTCGTCTCGGCGACGACTTCACGGCGTTTCGTAGGATGTCGCGGACCTCCTCCTCGGTGCTTCGGCCACTCCGGCGCGCCCGCCGCTTCAGCTCTTCCTTGACTTCCGCTTCCAGGTTCCTGACCAGGAGCTGTGCCATGAGAGTGACGATATCACGATATCGTCGGCGTCGGTCCACTCCCGGGGCGGGTCGCCTCCAGGGCGGCCTTCAGCGAGCGGACCTCCTCCTCGCCGAGGTCGGGCGAGAAACGGAGCACCCGCTCCAGAACATCCTCGGTCTCGAGGTAGGCCGGCACGCAGCCCACGTGGATGAAGCCGGAGGGGCTGAACCGCCCCTCCTCGTTGAAGACCAGCCGGATCCGCCACTCCCCCTTGGCGATCGGCTCGCGACAGGCGCGGCAGCGGGCCCGCTCGGAGGGCGAGCGCTCGGCGCCGTCGATCCGCGGCAGCCTCCTGTGCTCCAGGCCCCTGCTGGCCTCCCGCTCCAGGCGCTCGCGCCCGTCGAAGCGCGGCTCGGGTGCCTGGAGCGCCTCCAGGAACGCCTCAGGCCGCTTGTAAGCGGCGCACTCGAGGTGGTACCAGAACCTCATCTCGCCCTCGGCGAAGGGGTTGGGCAACGCCTCGCCGAACCGCAGCTCACCCTTGGCGAGGGGGCGTCCGCACCCCCGGCACTTGGCCCGCCCGGAGGCGGCCGGCTCGATGACGTGGGGCATTCCTCACTCCTTGCCGCCCGAGATCCACCTCTGCAGCCGAGACGACAGCGAGCGTTCGCGAACGGCGGCGCGCTCGGCGCTGTCCTGCTCGTAGTCCACGAACTGCCGGAGGATCTCGGACTCCGGCCAGGTCACGAACCGGTAGGTCCAGCCGGGGGTCTCCCGGCTCGGCGGGTCGATCCGCCCGAGCCGATAAAAGCGCTCCTGGAAGCGCAGCGCCAGACCCGTCTCCCAGCCGGTCTTCTCGGACGGGCAACCGAGTACCAGCGCCCAGTCCGTCGACTCGCTGTCGTCCTCGAGCACGTGGTCACCGGTGGGCAGCCGACGGCTCCGGGCCGGGCGTCCCGATCGGGGCGGCCGAAGCACCCGCGCCAGCTCGGCCGCCGAGGCGAAGCGGGCCGCGGGGTCCTTCTCCAGGCAGCGCAGCACGACCCGCTCGAGCCAGGCCGGGACCTCCGGGCGTAGCGCGCGTGGCAGCGGCGGCGGCTCCGTGCGGTGCATCATCGCCATCGCCATCGGGGTCCGGGCCAGGAACGGCAGCCGAGCGGTCAGCAGCTCGAAGAGCACCACCCCGAGGGAGTAGATGTCGGTCCGCTCGTCCACGGAGAGCCCCTCGAGCTGCTCGGGGGACATGTAACCCGGTGTCCCCACGATGATGCCGGTCCTGGTGAGGGTGGCCATGTCGATCCCCACCCCCCGGGCCAGCCCGAAGTCGAGCAGCCGCACGGAGCCGTCCGTGCCGAGCATGATGTTGCTGGGCTTGACGTCACGGTGGACCACGCCGACGGCATGGGCGGAGGCAAGGGCGTCGGCAACGGTGGCGCACAGCGCCGCCGCCTTCGCGGCCTCCCAGGCCCCGTGGGCCTCGATCTCGAGCTTGAGGTTCCTTCCCTCGACCAGCTCCGAGACGAAGTAGAGCCTCCCCTCCTGGGTCCCGAAACCCAGGATCTTGGGGACCGCCGGGTGGTGGATCCTGGACAGCACGCTGATCTCGCGCTTGAACCGCTGGTTTCGGTCGGCGTCGTCCTCGTCCGAGGGATGGAGCGTCTTGAGCGCCACGTCGCGCTCCTCGACCAGGTCGCGCGCTCGGAAGACCTCTCCCATCCCTCCGGCGCCGAGACGGGTCAGGGCGCGGTAGCGATCCCCGTAGACCCGGCCGATCGCGGTGGGCGGGCGCGGGGCGGGGGCCGGCCCGGTCAGGGTCGGCTCCAGCTCCAGCGTCCTTCGCTCCTCGGACGGCGCCTCTCGGGTGGCCACCTCGCTCTTGCCGCACAGCGGACAGGGCTTCCTGATCTCGGCGTTCTCGAAGCCACAGGCAGGGCACGTCCGCATGAGCTTGGGTCGACCACCCCGATCTTATCAGGCAGGCGGATGACTCGATGCCGGGGGCCGCAGATGCGCCGCGGGAGACGAAGGGCCGTCCGAAGCGTGCTAGGCTGTCCTTCGAGGGAGAGGAGCCCACATGTCGAGCCAGGCCGGCCCCCGGTCGGGGGCGGACGCTTTCGAGGCCGAGAACACCGACGGCCGTACCCCGACCGCCGACCGCATCCGTGAGCGGATCCGCGCGGCGCGCGCCCGCTTCCACGCCAACGACAACATCGCCGCCTTCATCGAAGAGGGCGAGCTCGAGTCGCTGCGGGCGGAGGTCGCCTCCAAGGTCGACGAGGTGCTGCGGACCCTGGTGATCGACACCGACAGCGACCACAACACCCGGGAGACCGCCCGCCGGGTGGCCAAGATGTACCTGATGGAGGTCTTCGCCGGCCGCTACCACGCCCAGCCCCCGGTGACCCAGTTCCCGAACGTCTGCCGCCTGAACGAGCTGATGATCGTGGGGCCGGTCACGGTGCGCAGCGCCTGCTCGCACCATTTCTGCCCCATCATCGGCAGGATCTGGGTCGGGGTGATGCCCAACCAGCACTCGGTGCTGATCGGCCTCTCCAAGTACGCGCGGCTGGTGGAGTGGATGATGACGCGGCCCCAGATCCAGGAGGAGGCCATCGTCCAGCTCGCCGAGCTGCTCCAGGAGAAGATGCAGCCCGACGGGCTGGCGATCGTGATGGAGGCCGACCACTACTGCATGCAGTGGCGCGGCGTCAAGGACATGGACTCCAAGATGACCAACAGCATCATGCGCGGGTCGTTCCTCAAGAACCCTGACCTGCGCCGGGAGTTCCTCTCGCTCCTGGCGGAACGAAAGAGATAGGCGGAACGACATGCTGGTACGTCTTCTCTACGCGAGCCGGGCCACCAGCGCCATCGACGACACGCTGCTGGCCGCGATCCTCGAGCACTCCCGCGGCTACAACCTGGAGCACGGCATCACCGGTATCCTCTGCACCTACCCCCAGGGCAACGTCTTCCTGCAGCTCCTGGAGGGGGGGCGCGAAGCGGTCAACGCCCTGTACGGCAGCATCGTCCGCGACCCGCGCCACCAGGACGTGACCCTGCTCGACTACGCCGAGATCACCGAGCGCCGCTTCGCCGCCTGGCGAATGGGGCTGGTCAACCTCAGCCGGGTCAACCTGGGCAGCATCCTGCGCTTCTCGGAGAGCTCCGTGCTGGACCCGTTCGCCATGAGCGGTCCGAGCGCGCTCGCCCTGCTCGAGGAGCTGTCGAGCACCGCGGCGGTCCTGAACCGTGACGAGGCCGAGCGGCGGTAGCGGACGGCTGGAGCCGGAGATGGAGAGCCCCCGCTCCGAGGCGGCACCCCGTTCGTCTTCCGACGAGGCCCTCTACCGGGCCATCTTCGACAGCATCGGCGACGCGATCCTGGTGGCGGACGAGGAGGATCGACGGCTGCTGCTCGGCAATCGAGCCGCCTGCGAGATGCTCGGGTGCTCGGCGCCGGAGCTGGCCACCCTTCGCGTCCAGGACATCCACCCGGCGGAGGAGGTCGCGCACGTCCTGTCCCTGTTCGAGCGTCAGCTCCGGGGTGAGCTCCCGGTGGCCGAGTCCGTGCCGGTGGTGCGACGCGACGGCAGCCTGCTCTACGTCGACATCCATTCGACCCGGTTCCGGCTCGGCGGACGCTCCTGCCTGGTCGGCGTCTTCCGGGACATCACCCAGCATCGCGAGGCCGAGGAGGCGCTGCAGCGGAGCGAGCGCTTCCTGGAGGACGTCTTCAGCAGCATCCAGGACGGGATCAGCGTCCTCGACCGTGAATTCAGGATCGTCCGGACGAACCCCGCCATGGAGAGGTGGTACCGGTTCTCGATGCCCCTCGAGGGGAGGAAGTGCTGGGAGGCCTATCACGGCCGGACCCGACCTTGCGAGACCTGCCCCAGCCGGGAGGCGCTGGACACCGGCAAGGCCGCCTACCAGGTGGTCCCCAAGGCCGGACCGGGCGGCGAGCGGATCGGCTGGCTGGGCCTCTACAGCTTCCCCCTGATCGACGTCCGCACCGGCCAGCTCAGCGGGGTGATCGAGCACGTGCGCGACATCAGCCAGGAGCGACGGCTGGAAGCAGAGAGCCGGGCGGCCCAGGAGGAGGTGATCCGCGAGATGCGCGGCCACGCCGAGTACGTTCGCGAGGTGGCCGACACGCTGAGGAACCCGCTCCTGGTCCTGCGCGGCCACCTCTCTCTGCTCGACGCCGGCCAGCTCACCGGGGCCCAGCGGGAGCGCCTCGAGGCGATCCGAAGAAGCAGCGAGCAGCTCCTGGCCGGCATCGAGCAGCTGACCTGAGCCAGGCCGCGGCCTCCCGGCAAGGGCAACGATGATGATGGCACCGCGGATCCTGATCGCCGAAGACGACCCGGACCTGCAGGAGCTCTACTCGCGCTTCCTGGCGGACCGGTTCGAGATCCTCGCCGCCGCCAACGGCCAGGAGGCGATCGACCGGTTCCTGAAGGAGAGGCCGGCCCTGGTGCTGATGGACCTGAGGATGCCGGTGCTGTCCGGTGACGAGGCGATCTCCCGGATACGGGAGCACGATCCCACCGCCCGCATCATCGCCATCACCGCCTTCCGGCACACCCCGGACGAGCTCAGGGTACCGGTGCTGCGCAAGCCCTTCGAGCCGGAGCAGCTCTTCGCGGCCATCGAGGCCGAGCTTACGCGGCGCCCGGAGGGGACATGACCGGATTCGTCCGCCCTGCCCAGCGAATCCGGATCGTGTCCCCCGTGCCGGGCGCCGCTATCGAGCGGGGGAGGCCCGGGGGAAGCTCGCCACGACCGAGAGGCCCCGGCCGGGGTTGTTGTGGGCCACGATCTGCCCGCCGTGGGCCTCGGCGATCCGCCGGCACATGCTGAGCCCGAGGCCATAGCCCCCGGTCTTGCGGGAGCGCGAGCGGTCGGCGCGGAAGAAGGGCTCGAAGACGTTGGCCAGGTCGGCCTCGGCGATGCCCGGTCCATCGTCGCGGACGCGCACCTCGACCTCGTCCGGCTGCAAGGTCACGGCGACCTCGATCGGACGGCTGTCGGGAAGCGAGTACTTGCAGGCGTTGTCCAGCAGGTTCCGCAGCAGCATGCGGACCCGCTCCGCATCGAGGTCCAACACCACGGCCTCGGCGGGTGCCACCACGCTGACCCCTGGGAAGACGCCACCAAACGGCGCGGCCGCTTGCTGGACCAGGGCGATCAGATCGTGGCGCTCCCGGCGCACCCCGCGCCGGTCCCGGAGCCGCTCGAGCTCGAGGATGCCCGTGATCAGGGCCTCCATCTGGGCCACGTCGGTCTCCATCCGGGCCCGCTTCTCCTCCTCGGGGAGCAGGGCCAGCGCCACCTTCATCCGAGTCAGCGGCGAGCGCAGCTCGTGGCTCACGTCGAGCAGGAGCTGGTCGCGGAGCCGGATCATCTCCCGAACCCTTTGCGCCATCTGGTTGAAGGCCCCGGTGAGCGCGCCCAGCTCGTCGCCCGAGCGAATCGGGACCTCGACGTCGAGGTCGCCGGTGCTGAGGCGGTTCACGCCCGCGTACAGGAGGCGCACCGGAGACAGCGCGCGGCGCAGGACCTCGTGGGCCACCAGCACCACGGCCAGCATCAGCACCAGCAGCAGCCAGAGCAGCTTGTCGTGGGCGGCGCTCATCGAGCGGCCGAACTGCCAGGAGAACGTGTAGCGCCCGCCGTCGGGGGCCTGCACCACCTGCCCGCCGCTCCCCCAGGAGACAGGAGCCGGCGCAGAGCGCGGCTCGGGCCCCTCGTCTTCGGTGACCCACCTCCCCCGTGGCCCCTGGTACGAGATGGTGAGCCCCACCTTCCGCCCCGCGGCCCGGGCGGTCTCGAGGTCCGGGGACTGGGCCGCGAAGGTCTCCGCGTATACCTCGAGCACGCTGTGCAGGGCGTGGCCGACGCTGGGATCGACCACCAGCCGGAAGAAGCCCGTCACCAGGACCAGCAGACACAGCGCCATGCCGACCATGATCGCCAGCAGCCTGACGAAGATGGACCCGTAGAGCGGCACCCGCCGCGGGAGCTCAGGCATCGCCGTCTCCGATGAAGGTGTAACCCGCCCCGTGGACGGTCTTGATGAAGCGGGGTCTCCGGGCGTCGTCGCCCAGCTTGGCGCGCAGCCGGCTGACCAGCACGTCGATCGAGCGGTCGAAGGCCGCGCACTCGCCCCCCCGGGTGTGCTCCATGATCCGGTCCCGGGTCAGCACCCGCCGGTGGTTGCGCACCAGCAGCAAGAGCAGGTCGAACTCCGCCGTGGTCAGCTCGAGGAGCTGGCCACCGAGACGCGCCCACCGCCCGTGGCCGTCCACCTCCAGCGAGCCGATCCGGACACGCTCCGCTCCCTCGGGATGCTGACCGCGCCGTAGCACCGCCTGGATCCGGGCCACCAGCTCGCGGGGCTCGAAGGGCTTGGGGAGGTAGTCGTCGGCCCCCAGCTCCAGCCCCACGATGCGATCGGTCACGTCCCCCCGGGCGGTGAGCATGATGATCGGCACCCGGCTGATCTCACGGATCCGACGGCAGACCTCGAACCCGTCCATCCCCGGCAGCATCACGTCCAGGATCACGATGTCGGGCGGCTGGCCCCGGAGCAGGCGCAGGCCTTCCTCGGGGGTGGAGGCGGCCCGGGCGACCAGGCCGAACCTGGCCAGCAGCTCGACCAGGAGGGCGGTGAGGGCCTCGTCGTCGTCGATCAGCAGCACGGCGGCGCGGGCAGAGGGGGTCGTCATGACGTCCTATGATGGCTCAAGGGGCCTCCCGCAGCGCGACCACCGGTGCCAGCCGGGCCGCCCGGCGGGCCGGCCAGGTCCCGAAGACGATGCCGGCGACCAGGCTGGCGACGAGGCTCGTCGCCAGACCGGATCGGGGCACGCCCACCGGCCAGTCGGTGACGAGGGCGACGGCGCCGGTGAGAAGGGCGGCGGCGAGGACGCCCGACAGCCACCCCCCCAGCACCAGCATCGAGGTCTCGGCGAGGAACTGCAGGAACACGTCGGCGGACCGGGCGCCCACCGCCAGCCGGAGGCCGATCTCGCCGGTGCGCTCCTTCACGGAGAGCAGCATCAGGGCCAGGACGCCGGCCCCGCCCACCAGCGACGAGACCCCGGCCAGCCCACCCGCGAGCCGGGTCAGCGAGTCGGCCAGGGCCTGACGTCCGGCCACCAGCTTGGCCTGGCTCTGGATCTCGAAGTCGTCGGCCTGCTCCGGCCCGAGGCGATGGCGGTCGCGCAGCAGGCGGCGGATCGCCTCCTCGGCCGGGCCGAGGCCCTCGGCATGGGCGACACCGACGAAGACGCTGCTGAGCCAGGTGGTGTTGAGCAGACGGCGCAGCGCGGTCCGGTAGGGAACGAAGACGTTGCCGTCCTCGTCGGCCCCGTCGAGCAGCACCCCGCGCGCCTGGAGGACACCGACCACCTCGAAGGGGGTGCCGTCGATCCGGACGGTGGCCCCCACCGCCTGGACCCCCGGGAACAGCGTCCGCGCGACCCGGTCGCCGAGGACCGCCACCCGCTGCGCGTTCTTCTCCTCGTAGGGATCGAAGAACCGGCCGGATTGAAGGAGAAGCCCGCGCAGCGCCCTGAAGGAGGCGCCGGTCCCCAGCACCAGCGCCTCCATGGAGCCCCGGCCGGCCTTGATCCGCATCCTCCGCTCGGCACCGGGAGCGACGGCGCGCACCGCATCGAGCGCCCCGATGCTGCCGCAGTCCTCCGGCCGCAGGCTGGTCTCGCGCCCCCGGATCGTCGGTCGACCCACCCGGGGCTCGGCCACGGCGGGGCGCACCACCAGCAGGTGGGTTCCCATCGCCGCCACGTCCCGCAGGATCCCGTCGCGCACCCCTTGACCGAGGGCGCTGGTCAGCAGGACCGCGGTCACCCCGACCGCGACGCTGGCCATCGCCAGCGCGGCGCGGACCCGGTGGGCGGAGAGGGCCCGCGCCGACAGCCGCAGGCTGCGGCGCAGCCTCATCGCAGGGCGTCCGCCGGCCGGAGCCGCGCCGCCCGTCGGGCCGGGAGGAGCCCGGCCACGAGACCGGTGGCGATCGAGAGGCCCAGGCCGAGGACGATGGTGCCTGGGGCGAGATCCACGCCCCCGGCAAACCGGTCGGCCGCCATCCGAGCGGCAATGCCCCCGACCAGGGCGCCGAGCAGGCCCCCGATCAGCGTCGTCGCCGCGGCCTCGAGCAGGAACTGCAGCCGGATGTCCTTGGCCCGGGCGCCCACCGCCCGGCGCAGGCCGATCTCGCCGGTACGCGCCGTCACCGAGGCCAGCATCAGGCTCGCCGCCACCAGGAGCGCCGCCAGGAAGCAGGCGGCGGTGCCCAGCGGCAGGTAGAGGAACAGGATCCGCTCGAAGCGAGCCACCGTCTGCCGGACCGCCACCGAGGTGATGACCGTGAAGTCGTCGGGTTGACCCGCCACCAGCCGATGACGCTGGCGGAGGACCCGCCCTACCTCGGCGGCCGCCGCCTCCACGTCCGTCGCCGAGCCCGCCACCAGCTTGGCGCCTCGGATGGAGTCGACGTTCATCACCCGGCGCATGGCGGTGGTGATGGGGACGACGATCTCGGCGTCGCGGTCCATGCCGTGGATATCGGTGCCGAAGCTCTCCAGGACGCCCAGCACCCGGAAGGGAACCGAGCCGACCTGGACCTCCTCTCCGAGCGGGTCCCGATCCGGGAAGAGGGCCCGGACCACCGTCTCCCCGATCACGGCCACCCGGGAGGAGGCGGCCACGTGGCCGGCGTCGAGATAGCGGCCGCGCACCGCGCCCCGGTTCCAGGCGCGCTCGGAGCGCTCGGAGAGCCCCATCAGCCGGACCGAGGTGGAGCGGTCGCCGCGACGCACCGAAACGTCCGGCACCACCTGCATGGGGTCCCAGACCTGGATGCCCGGGACCTCCTGGACCACCGCCTCGATGTCGTCGAGGGTGAGCCGGGCGGCGTCTCTGGGGCCGCCCATGAAGAAGCCGCCGCCGGCCGAGACCACCAGCGAGGAGGGACCGAAAAGCTGGCGCACGGTCCGCAGCAGCTCACGCTGGGCGGCCCTGCCGACGGTGAGCACGAAGGTGAGGGCGGCCACGCCCAGCAACGTGCCCAACATCATGAAGGCGGTCCGCAGCCGGTATCGAGACAGCGAGCCGAGGCTGGTCCGCGCCACCCGCAGGGCGCTCACGAGTCCCTCCGATCCTGGGTGTCGGCCACCAGCCGGCCGCCCTCGAGCCGCGCCACCCGCCGGCAGCGGGCGGCGACCTTGGGGTCGTGGGTGACCAGGACGACGGTCCGGCCCTCCTCGTTCAGGGACCGGAAGATCTCCAGGATCTCCTCGGCGGCCGCGGGGTCCAGGTTCCCCGTGGGCTCGTCGGCCAGCAGCAGGTCGGGGTCGTTGACCAGGGCGCGGGCGATGGCCACCCGTTGCTGCTGGCCGCCCGACAGCTCGGAGGGAGCGTGGGTGGCCCGGTCGGCCAGGCCGACCGCCTCCAGGGCGCGCCGGCCCAGGCCGTCGATCGCCGCGCGCCGGGAGTAGAGCAGCGGCAGCTCGACGTTGTCGAGGGCGCTCATCCGCGGCAGCAGGTGGAAGGCCTGGAAGACGAAGCCGATCCGCTCGTTGCGCAGGCGCGCCTGCCGGTCCGGGGCGAGGCCGACCACGTCCTCACCGTCCAGCAGGTAGCGGCCGCGGTCCGGCCAGTCGAGCAGGCCGAGTACGTTCATCAAGGTGGTCTTGCCGGAGCCGGAGGACCCGCACAGCGCCACGAAGTCCCCGCGCTCGATCGACAGCGACACCTCCCCGAGGGCCTGGATCTCCCCGCCGCCCGGTCGCTTGAAGGTCCGTCCGATCCCATCCAGCTCGATCATCATTCCTCGCTCCTCATCTCGCATTGGTCACCAGCACGGGCTCCCCCTCGCGTAGCCCGTCGACGATCTCCCAGTACGTCTCGTCCCGGATGCCGGTGGTGACCGGGCGGGTCACCACCCGGTCCCCCTCCCGGCAGTCGACGACCGTCCGTCCCTGCTCGCTGCGCACCGCGCCTCGGGGGACGACCAGGACGTCGTGCCCTCCCTCGATCGTGATCTTGACGGTGGTGGTCATCTCGGGCCGGAGGGTCCGATCGGCTGGCGGGTCGAAGCTCACCACGGCGACGTAGTTGACGACGTTGTCGCGGATCTCCGCCCGGGGGTAGATGGCGACCACCCGTCCGTCGAACTCGTGGTCCGGGTAGGTGTCGACCGTGAAGCGGGCCTCCTGCCCCACCTGGACACGGCCGATGTCGGTCTCGTCCACGTAGGCCCAGACCTCGAGACGCTGGAGGTCCACCAGGGTCACGAAGGTGGGCGCCGCCAGGCTGGCCGAGACCGTCTCCCCCTCCTGCGTCGAGACCGAGCTGACCACGCCCGAGATCGGGGCGTCGATCCGGGTGTACTCGAGCTGGGTCCGTGCGTAGCTGAGGTTGGCCTCGGCCTCGGCACGCCCTTCCCGGGCCACCGCGTGGGCGCGCTCCGCCAGGTCGAGGTCCAGATCGGCGATCAAGCGCGATGCCGAAAGCTCGCGCTTGCGCCGGAGGTCCACGGTCGCGTACTCGAGCTGGGCCCGTGCCGCGAGAAGCGCCGCCTCGGCCTGGTCGAGCCGGGCGTGCAGCTCACGGTCGTCCAGCTCGGCCAGGCGCTGCCCCTTCCGGACCGGGTCGCCGATGCGCACGTAGAGCCGGGCCACCACCCCGGAGGCCCGCGAGCCGACCTTGACCTCGGCGCCGACCATCGGTCGGATGACGCCGGTCGCCTTGACCTCGACGCTGATGTCGCGCCGCTCCGCCGTGACGGTGTCCGCATCCAGGGAGCCGGTCCGGTCCGGCTGGGCTCCCCCCCGCCCCATCAGGGCCAGCGAGACCAGAAGGCCGACGCCCGCCACGAT
>CAZNNH010000181.1:0-12720 GCA_964574335.1 uncultured Acidobacteriota bacterium
GCGCCGGGTTCGTGTCCGGGGGCTCGGGGGGCGGGAGCCCCCCGCTCGATAGCGGCGACCGGATTCACTCCGGGCGGCGGGTCACGACACGGGGGACACGATCCGGGTGTCCACGGCGAGACGGAGGAAACCCGGTCATGTCCCCCCGGGACGGGGGGCGGGAGCCCCCCGCTCGATAGCGGCGACCGGATTCACTCCGGGCGCCGCGTATAGACCTGACCCCACCAGCCGGGTAGACTGTCTTCATAGCACACAGGAGGAGAATGCATGGCCAGAGTCAGCCTGGGCGGGAACCCCGTCAACACCATCGGTGAGCTGCCCGCCGTCGGGTCACAAGCCCCCGATTTCAAGCTCACCAAGAACGACCTCAGCGACGTCTCGCTCAAGGACTTCGCCGGGAAGAAGGTGATCCTCAACATCTTCCCGAGCGTGGACACCTCGGTCTGCGCCGCCTCGGTGCGCCGCTTCAACCAGGAGGCCGCCAAGCTCGCCGGCACCGTGGTGCTGTGCATCTCGGCCGACCTGCCCTTCGCCTTCGGCCGCTTCTGCGGCGCGGAGGGGATCGACAAGGTCACGTCGCTGTCCACCATGCGCGGCGGCGGCTTCGGCAAGGCCTACGGCGTGCGCCTGGTCGACGGGCCGCTCGAGGGCCTGCTGGCCCGCTCGATCGTGGTCGTCGACGCCGGCGGCAAGGTGGTCTACACCCAGCTCGTCCCCGAGATCAAGACCGAGCCCGACTACGACGCGGCCCTGGCCGCGGCCAAATAGGCGCGAGGCGGCGCCTCAGCGACGCGTGCGCAAGAGCGCCCCGTGGCGCCGCCTCAGCTTCAGCCCCTTCTCGACGACCAGCCCCGCCCTTCCGGCGGCCTGCAGCTCGAACTCGAACAGCTCCGTCGTGACGTGGCCTCCCGGCTCCACCAGCAGCATCCGGCCCCCTTCTTTGAGGGCGCGCGCCAACTGGTCGAAGGTCCCCGGGATGTCGCCGACCTCGTGGATCACGTGGATGGCGACGGCCAGGTCGAGTCTCGCCTGGTGGCCGGCCAACCCCAGATCCTGCTCGCCGCCGACGAGGGGCTGGATCCGGTCCAGCAGCCCGGCTCGACGTGCCCGCCGCACCAGGCCCGAGATCATCCGCGGCTGCACGTCGAGACAGACCACGCGCCCGTGCTCGCCGACCATCCGTGCCAGCGGCAGGCTGAAGAAGCCCATCGCGGAGCCGAAGTCGAGCACCCGCATCCCCGGCTCGACGTAGGGGGCGAGCAGCTTCTCGGGGGTCTCGATCAGCCGCCTGAGCGGGCTGGCCAGGAAGGGCCCGCCCCACCAGGGGCAACGATGCGGGGTCCGGCGAGGCTCGGCGACCAGCGGCTCTTCTCGGATCGACATCTCGCTCGTGGCCATCATCCTATCCTCTCCCTCCGCCCGGCGCCCCCGCCGTTGAAATCCGAGCAATCACTCGGTATCCTCAAGATATGAGCAATCCCTCAGCTCGTCGACTCGCCTTCGGGAGCCGCCGGCGGTGAGCCCGACAAGTCGTTCGGGCTCAGCCGGTTCGAAGCGCCGCCTGGGGACCCGGGAGACCTCTCCCAAGGGGCCGGCTCAGCTTCCGAGACGCTCGCCGAGGCCTCCCACCGGCCTGGCGCCCCGAAGGCGCCCCCGCCAGCAACGGGCCCAGGTCACCCTCGAGGCGATCCTGCAGGCCGCCGCCTCCCTGATCGCCCGCGACGGCTATCCCTCGCTCACCACCAACAAGGTGGCGGAGCGGGCCGGGGTCTCCATCGGATCCCTGTACCAGTACTTCCCCAACAAGGAGGCGATCCTGGTCGCCCTGCTCGAGCAGCACATGTCCACCGTGGAGCCCGTGATCGAGGAGTCGATGCGGGAGCTGGCCGACCCCGAGGTGCCGTTCGCCGAAGCGATGCGCCGGCTGATGGTGCGGCTGCTCGATCGCCACCGGGACCACCCCCGCCTGCAGCGGGCCCTCACCGAGGAGGTGCCCCACCCCCGGCACATCCGGGCCCTCCACCGGAAGCAGGATCGTGAGTACACGGCCCGCGTCGCCCACCTGCTGAGGCACCGCCCCGACGTCCGGGTGCGCAACGTCGACGCCGCCGCCCACGTGCTGGTGCAGGCCGTGTCCGGGCTCTCGCGCTGGCTGGCCCACGAGCCGCCCGACGACGTCGACCGGGACGCCTGCCTGGAGGAGGTGGTACGGCTGCTGGTGGGCTACTCGCTGGGGGGGTCGGCTACGGCTCGGTCTGGCCCATGAGCTCGCTCTGGTACACGCGGACGTAGTCGATGTCCATGTGCTGGGGCCAGATGCCGGTGTCGATCCCTTCCTCGCCGCCGAAGATCCCGCCCACGGCGATGTCGAGGACCAGGTGGAAGGGCTGCTCGAACGGCCACTGCGCCGGGGTGTCCTCCGCCCCGCGGAAGGCCACGAAGAAGCTCCGGTCGTCGACGAAAACCTGGATCCGGTCCGGCGTCCACTCGAGCACGTAGACGTGGAAGGCGTCGATGCAGTTGGGGACCTCGAGCAGGCCGGTCTTCTGGTTGTAGACCCGCCAGTTGTTGGAGGCCGTCTGGGTCGAGGCGTGGAGCCAGCCCTGGTCGTAGCCGAGGTGCTCCAGGATGTCGATCTCGCCGCCGTTCGGCCAGTCGCCGTACGGCGAGTCGGTGGGCAGCATCCGGATCCCCGGAAAGGTGCCGCGGCCCCGCGGGAGCTGGGCGCGGATCTCGAAGCGCCCGTAGCGCCAGTCACCGCGCTCGTAGGTCTTGAGCCGCGCCGAGGAGTACTCGTAGCCCTGGTACTCGTCGCGGCGGGCCTGGATCACCAGCAGCCCGTCCTCGACCTTGGCGTTCTCCAGGCGATCGGCGTTGTAGCTCTGGAGCTCCTCGTTTTGCCACCCCGGCGGCGCCACGTCGTAGGTCCAGCGGGTGGGGTCGGGAAAACCCGGCTCGTCGAACTCGTCGGACCAGACCAGGCGCCAGTCGCGCTGCTGCCGGCCCGAGACGTGGAACCAGTCGATGTTGAAACCCCCGGTCTCCATCACCACCCGCATCACGTGCTCGCCGGCGTCCAGGTGGAAGGGGCCCAGGCTGGGCATGGTCCAGACCAGCCAGCCCCCGGTGTAGGGGAGCTGGAACGGTCCGGTCACGTCGCGACCGTCGAACTCGACATGAAGCGAGGCGTTCTCGCGGATCGACGCGATCTTGAGGATGATGTCGAACTCGCCCGAGGCCTGGACCTGGACGCGGTACTCGACCCACTCCCCCGCCGCGATCCACCCGACGTAGAAGCCGCCGTCGCCGATGGCGCCGATGTCGACGTCGTCGTCGCGATACTGGCGGCCGGTGTTGCCCTCGGTGGTGTCCGACCAGGCCGAGTAGTCCTCGGCTTCCACCAGGCCGAGCACGGTCCCACGCGCGAAGGCCGGCGCGGCCCCAAGCGCCATCGGGAGCACGAGCGCGGTTGCCGCCACCCACCGCATGGATTGCCTCTGGGCCAGTCCGTCCGCCTCTGTCAAGCATACGCCGAGGTGACCGTAACGCCCAACTCCCGGCGCCGCCCAAGTGACCGTGGTCACTCGAGTGGAATGCCGCGCCGCCCGATGCAGTAGTACCATTCGACAACGAACCGGGAGGGAACCGTGCAAAACCGCCTGCCGCTCGCGCTGTGCTCGCTCTTCGTCCTGCCCGTCGCCGCCACCGCCCAGCCGTTTCCTCCCGACAAGCTCCCTCCCGAGCTGCGCCCGTGGGTCGATTGGGTGCGGGACGAGGTCAAGGTGCTGGGCTGCGTGAAGCAGCAGGGCATCGACGTCTGCGTCTGGCCCGGGCGGCTGGAGCTGGACCTCGGCGAACGGGGCGGACGCTTCTCGCTCGACGCCACCGCCGAGCGCCCGGTCGACCTCCCCCTCCCCGGCGACCTCCAGCGCTGGCCGCAGGAGGTCACGGTGGACGGGGCCGCCGCGCCGGTGGTGCCGCGGGGCGATCTGCCGGCACTGCGCCTGGCCCCCGGACGCCACCGCATCAGTGGCCGCTTCCGCTGGAGCCGGCTGCCGGACTCGCTTCCGCTTCCGCCCCAGGTGGCCCTGGTCCAGCTCACGCTGGGCGGACGCCCCATCACCCGACCGCGCCGCGAGCAGAGCGGCCTGCTGTGGCTGCGGGAGCAAGGCCCCGCGGGCCCGGGCGAGGGCGAGAGCCTGCGGCTGTTGGTCTTCCGCAAGCTGGAGGACGGGATTCCGGTGTTCGTGGAGACGGCCTTCTCGCTCGAGGTCTCGGGCAAGGCGCGCGAGGTCGAGCTCGAGGGGGCACTCTTGGAGGGGGCGGTGCCGGTGGCCGTGCGCGGCGACCTGCCCGCCCGCCTCGACGGCCAGGGGCACCTCCACGTCCAGGTACGGGGCGGCCGCTTCTCGGTCACGGTGCTCTCACGGCTCGCCGGCGCCCCCACCGAGCTCGCACCTCCCGCCGTGAGCGCCTCCCCGCCCAACGTGACTCGCGCCGAGGGCGAGGTCTGGGTCTTCCAGGCCGACGAAGAGCTGCGGCAGGTCGAGCTGTCGGGCCCCCCGGCCATCGACCCATCGCGGACCGAGCTGCCCGAGGACTGGCGATCGCTGCCGGCCTTCCTGCTCCAGCCCGACTCCCGCCTCGCCTTGCAGGAGGTGCGCCGGGGCCAGCCCGAGCCGCCGCCCGACCAGATCCGCCTCGACCGCGAGCTGTGGCTGGACCTGGACGGACGCGCCTTCACCGTCCGCGACACGTTCAGCGGCGCCCTCAACCGTACCTGGCGCCTCGACCTGCAGGCCCCCGGTCTGCTGGGGCGGGCCGCCGTGGACGCCGAGGACCAGCTCGTCACCACCGACCCCAGCGGCGGAGCCGCCGGCGTGGAGCTCCGCCGAGGCCAGCTCGCTCTACAGGCCGACTCGCGACTGCCTCGCTCCGGCGCGCTTCCGGCCGTCGGCTGGGCGGCCAGCGTCGAGGGCCTGAGCGCGCGCCTCCACCTGCCGCCGGGCTGGTCGCTGCTGGCCGCCACCGGCGTCGACGAGCCGCGCGGGACCTGGACCTCGCGCTGGACGCTGCTGGGCTTCTTCTTCGTCCTGCTGGTGACCTTCGGCGCCCAGCGCCTGGTGGGCTGGCGGGTGGGCCTGCTGGCGCTGGTGGCCCTGGTGCTCTGCCACCGCGAGCCGGGCGCGCCGGCGCTCGTCTGGCTCAGCCTGCTCGGCGCCATGGCCCTGCGCAAGGTGGCGCCGCAGGGCCGGCTCGGTTCGCTGGCCCGCATCTGGTGGCTGGCCAGCGCCGGCGTGTTGGTGATCGTCCTGGTGCCGTTCGCCGCCCGCCAGCTCCGCCTGGCGCTGTTCCCGCAGGCGGGGACGCCCTCCATGATGCAGGTCTCCATCAATGGCGCCGGACCTCTGACCGGCGTGACACTGGACAAGGCCCCGGCCGAGGCGCAGTACGCGCCGGCCGGCGAGGCGCTCGACGAGACGTACGCGGAGGAGGAGGACCGGGCCCTGGCCCCGCCCGCCCCTCCGCCCCCGCCGCGCCCGCAGGTGATGGACGCCGAGCAGACGGCCCGCTGGAAGGGCCGCCTCTCGTCTTCACGGGAGTACGGCTATAACCTCGCCCTGGCCCAGGAGCCCCAGGCCGTGCTCCAGACCGGCCCCGGCGTCCCCAACTGGCAGTGGCAGACGCTGAGCCTGGTCTGGTCCGGTCCGGTGAGCGCCGATCACCGGATGCGCCTGTGGCTCGTCTCGCCGGGGTTGAACCTGGCGCTGACGGTGCTGCGCCTGGGCCTGCTGCTGCTGCTGGCCGCCACGCTGCTGATCTGGCCCCGGCCGCTGCGCCTGCCCCGGCTCGGCCGTGGGGCCGCCGCCGCCGCCCTGCTCCCGTTGCTGCTGCTCTTCGGCCGCGGCGCCGCGGCTGACGGCCTGCCGGACCGGGCCCTGCTCGACGAGCTGAAGACGCGGCTGACCCGGCCCGCCCCCTGCGAGCCGAACTGCATCACCACCGCCTCGGTGGTGATGCGGATCTCGGACCGGCAGCTCGCCTTCGCCGCCGAGGTCCACGCCGTGGCGCGCGCCGCCTGGCAGGTGCCGGGGCCGGTGGCGACGTGGGTCCCCTCGGAGGTGCGGGTCGACGGCCAGCCCAGCACCGCGCTGGTCCGCCTCGACAACGGCTTCCTCCACCTGCGCCTGGAGCCCGGCGTCCATCGCGTCGAGGTGTCGGGTCCCACGCCCGCCGTCGACAGCCTGACGCTGCAGTTCGGCGACCGGCCGCGACAGGCACGGGCCGAAGCGCCCGGCTGGGAGGTGGTGGGCGTGCGCGAGGACGGCCCCGCCGACGCCTCGATCCAGCTCACCCGCCGGCTCCGTGCCGGCAGTGCGCCCCGCTCCGGCGAGGGCGTCTACTCGCCCTGGCTGGAGGTGACGCGGACCCTGAGCCTGGGCGTCTCGTGGCAGGTCGTGACCGACGTACGGCGCGTCAGCCCCACCGGGGCGCCGGTCGCGGTGCGGGTGCCACTCCTCCGCGGCGAGTCCCCCACCGACGCCCGCTTCGAAGTCGAGGAGGGCCGGGTGGCGGTGAGCCTGGGCCGCGACGACGTCGAGGCGAGCTGGGTCTCGACCTTGGAGCGGACCGACCAGCTCGAGCTCGAGGCCCCCGAGGGCGAGCCGTGGTCCGAGGTGTGGCGCCTCCGCTGCGGCGTGGTGTGGGAGTGCCAGGCCGAGGGCCTGCCCCCCACGCATCATCAAGCGGACGGCGTCCTGGAGCCAGAGTTCCACCCCTGGCCGACCGAGCGTCTTCGCCTCACGTTCCTTCACCCCGAGGCGGCCCAGGGCCAGAGCCTCACCCTCGAGAAGCTGACGCTGTCGTCGACGCCGGGCATCCGCCTGGAGCGCACCACGCTCTCGCTCACCGCCCGCACCAGCCGCGAGGGGCC
Organism: uncultured Acidobacteriota bacterium; assembly: GCA_964574335.1. GTDB lineage: Bacteria > Acidobacteriota > Vicinamibacteria > Fen-336 > Fen-336 > CAZNNH01. Next base: position 6,935 of record CAZNNH010000181.1, read on the forward strand.
GCTGGCGCTGGGCCTGCCTGAGTCGACCGAGGTGCAGGAGGTGAAGGTCGACGGCGAGGCGCGCCCCTCGCGCCCTGCCGAAGGCCGGATCCGCCTGACCCTGCCCCCGGGCTCCCACGAGGTCAGCCTCACCTGGCAGCGCGAGCGGGGGATGACGATGGCCTACTCGATGCCCCGTGTGGGCCTGCCCGAGTCGGCCGCCAACGTGAACCTCTCGCTGGAGCTGCCGCGCGACCGCTGGTTGCTGTTCGTGGGCGGGCCGAGCTGGGGCCCGTCGGTCCTGTTCTGGGCCTATCTCCTGTTCCTGCTGGCGGCGGCCCTGGTCATGGCCCGTCTTCCGGGGAGCCCGTTCACGGGCCGACAGTGGATCCTGCTGGGCCTCGGCCTGAGCCAGATCCCGGTCGCCGCGGCCGCAATCGTGGCCGGCTTCTTCTGGCTGCTGGCCTGGCGGCAGAAGGCGCCGCGCCAGCGCCCGCTGGCCTTCGACGCCCTCCAGCTCGTCCTGGGGATCGGCGCCGTCGTCACCACGGTGTTGCTCTACCTCGCCATCCAGCAGGGCCTGCTTTTCCACCCCGACATGCAGGTGGCCGGCAACGGCAGCACCGACACCATGCTGCGCTGGTACGCCGACCGCGTCAGCGACCAGACGCCGGCCGCCTTCGTCCTCAGCGCCCCGCTGTGGGTCTATCGCGGCCTGATGCTGGCCTGGGCGCTGTGGCTGGCCGCGAGCCTGGTGAAGTGGGTGGTCTGGGCCTGGCGCGCCTTCACCGAGGGCGGCGGCTGGAAGCCGCTGGGCCTGTGGAAGCGCCGGGCCGTGACCGTCGACCTCGCCTCGAGCGGGCCCGAGGAGCCGTCAAGCGATGCGCCCAAGGAGCGGCCATAACGTTCCGAAGGGCCGGCCCTGCGAACGGCCACGCAAGACTGATCCCTAGCTGCTGGAGTGGGCCTTGCGCCAGGCGAGAGCCTCGGCCCTGCGGCGTTCGTAGCGCTCGTCCCACCCCTCTTCATCGGCCAGCTCGGCTTCGATCTCCGCCGGGTGGTCGTAGTAGTAGGTCAGTGCTGCATGGACTTGGGCGAGATTGAGGTCGGGGTACGCCACAAGGATGTCCTCTGGCCTCTTCCCTTCCTTGTGAAGGAGGACGACGCTGTTGACGCAGATCCGGGTCTGGTCGACGCAGGCCTTGCCCCCGCGCACACCGTGCCTCTTCGTGATGTGCGGTTGCACGAGCTTCGCCGCCGTGGTCATAGCGTCCTCAGCTTGCCGCCCGTTCTGCGGGTGGCCGGTGAAGTGGATTCGGCGTCGCTCCAGGACTCGATCATGCGCCGCATCTCCGCGTCACCGATGGTGCGGCCCGCCTTCACGTCGGCCAGCCCGCGAGACACCATGCGTGCGAAGACCAGCTCCTGAATGGTCTGGTCGGACGCGGCGTCGTCGGCGGCGACGCTGGTCCCCATTCGGAGAGATGGCCTGGAGGAAGTTGGTTTGCGGGAAGTCACTCAACGGGTCTCCTGTGAAGGTAGGAGTCGTGATTCTCGGAGACGTCCGGCGGGGTGCCCTCGAGAATCCCCATCAGGCTGTCGATCGCCTTCCAGCCCGTTGGGTCGTCGGGATCCCTCTCCCTGCGGAACGGGATCTCGACCTCGACATCGGCGTGCTCCTTCCCCAACCGCTGCTCGTCTCCCTGCCACCGGGTGATCAGGCCAGGTCCTCGGTCTCCGCGAGCATCCGGTCGATCAGGTCGATGGCCTCGGGGAGCGTGATCATCGCGCCTCCCGGATCATCGAGCAGCGTCCGGATGCTGGCCAGGTCGTCGCGCAGCCGCGGCATGACGGCGGCTGGACCACCAGGCTGCAGATCGCGCATGGACACCGAGTCGAGCTCCGCGGGTGAGATCGAGCGCGAGCTACCGTCTTCGAACATCAACCGCACGCCACCAGGCCCCCAAGCCCCCATCAGCAGTCGGGGCCGATCCCCTCTCAGGGCATCGCAGATACGCTCGTACAGCGCACCGAACGCCAGCTCCTCGTACTCCGGCCCCGACAGGACGACCAGGGGGTCCGTATAGCGTTGGCCGACCTTCGGCGTCCCTGCCCGCACGATCACGACGGCGCGGTCGGGCGGGTTCCACTCATCCACCCCCACCTCGATGGGTGGCGGGAGGAAGTCGCCGTACGGATCTCCCTTCTCGTACCCGTGGCCGGGAGTGGGGCTGCCAATATGGCCGGGTACCGCCTGGCCCAGGACGTCGACCCATTCGCTGTCCGGGTACAGGTCACCCTCACTCGGGAACCTGAGGTGCCAGAGCGTGGCGTAGATGCTCACGACGTGTTCCTCCGCGCCCAGTCGCCTGGGCTCTGCGCGTCACGATCGAACAGGAGACTCGGCCACGCGCACGCCTCGTCTCCGATGCCGCCCCGAGCGGCAGAGCCCGCTTCGGACCCGAGGGGGATCACCAGGAGTGCAGAGAGGCCCGATCGATGGCTCTCTCTACCCCTATCTGGGCCGGATGGGGCCCAACTCGGTGCCTATCGCGAGGCCTTCCGGCGGGCGGTCAGCCGGCGCCGCATCTCCTCGGTCGAGATGCCCTGGCCAGGCTTGCACCGGGTCCGGGAGCGCCGGACGATGCCCCGAAAGGTGGGATAGCTGCTGACGAGCAGATCTTCCCAGGCATCCTCGTCGAGAGGCATCAAGACAGCCACCGGCTTGCCGCGACGAGTCAGCACCACGGACTCCTTCTGGGCCTTCCGCGCGTAGGCCGACAGCGAGGCTGCGGCATCCGTCATCTCGACTCGCATCATGACAGGTCCACCTCGTCGCCCCCGATCGTCACGCGATCCCGGTCCTTGATCCCCATCGCCCGGATCACCGCAACGTTCTCGTGTCGCACTCCCGGTCCGTAGTGTACGCGCATGACCCCGAGCCTCAGCACACACGCGCGTCACCTACCGGCTCTTGCGGGAGCGGCTGGTCTTGGGTTTGAGGCCATGCCGGCGACGCACCGCCTCGAGCGAGCGAGTGCCCCCGACCGGGCCGAGGCACGGGACCGCTCGATGATCTCCATGAACTGTGCGTTCATGGAGAGGGATACGCTCTCCAGATCATCGTACTCGGTCAGCGGGATCACGACGGCCACCGCCTTGCCCTGCTTCGCAACGAGCAGAGGCTCGCGCATCTCTTTGCGTGCGGATCCGCAAAGCGAACCCGTCGCTTCGGTGACCTCGACCGTCTTCATTCCAGCTCCTGCTCGATCTCCATCTCGTCGAGCAGGTCGTCGACATCCTGTGCCAGACGAGGATCGGCCTCGAGCTGACCGTCGATCCACTGCATGAAGGTCTCCTTCTGCCCACCTACCCCACCCGGAGGCCGGGCCCACCCGCGCGAGCCTCTCCGCCTGGCACCTACCCGAGGCGTTCCTGATGAGGGACCAGGTGGGATTCTCTGACTTACCATGCCGGTCGACTCAAGTGATGGCTCCGTGGTTGCCGGGGCCCAAGTTGCACGAGGGCCCGAGAAAGGTCGCCCCCCCACCTGGCCCGGGGCGGTGGGCCATCAGAACCTCCCGACTCCTACTCGAGTGGGCCGCGGCGCTCAAGTGATCTCCGTGAGCGTGGAGAGAGTGCTGCGCGAGCAGTCCGACGAGCTCGCCAGGCAGATGGGCATCACTCAGGATCGGCTCATGGCGCCCGGCCTCACGGCTCCCCAGGCCAACGAGGGTGAGCTCTAGCGTCGCGACCCCTCGGCCCGTTGGGTCCGCCCTGGCAGAGTGTAGCCGTCGGTTCCGGGCGCAAGCAGTGACTACCTGGCCGCACGCCCGGCCAGGTGCTTGGCCTTCCGCCGCTCGTGCTCTTCCTCCCACCCTTCGTCCTCGACGAGCTCGGCCTCGATCTCGTCCTGATTGTCGTAGTAGTAGGTCAGCGCGGCATGGACCTGTGCCAGGCTGAGGCCGGGGTACTCCAGGAGGATCTCCTCTTCGGTCTTCCCCATCTTGTGAAGGAACACGACGTTGTTGACGCGGATCCGGGTCTGGTCGATCGTCGCCTTCCCTCCGCAGTACCCTGCTCCCTTCACGATGTGTGCTTGCACGAGCTTCGCCGCCGTGGTCATGGCGTTCCCATCCTCCCTTGCCTGTCGTGGGTGGCTCCCGCGGATCAGCCGGACCGGAAAGAGGATCCGGCGTCGCCCACGATTCGATCATGCGCCGCATCTCCGCGTCACTGATGGTACGGCCCGCCATCACGTCGGCTAGCCCGCGAGATACCGTGCGCGCGAAGACCAGTCCCCGCATGATCTCGTCACATGCGTTGTCGTCGGCCATCTCATCCACCTGCCCGATCACCTGCCCCTAGCTGCTAGCCGCTTGCGCCCGCAAATGAGGCACCCATCCACTTCAACCGCGTGTGACAGCCCTTGGCAGGGCCGACCTGGCCGGCGTGGGCGGCTCTCAGCTTTGCGGATCGGTACCTCCAGCCGGACTGCGTGGTGGCCGCGGGATGCGGTCAAGCCGCTCCTGCTCACGGCGCCGTTCGCCCCCACTACCTTCCGGAAGATCCTCCAGCAGGGCGATCACCTGAATATCGGTTGTGCCTTCGGGAAGGGGCTCGTCCAACTGCACAACTGTGGGAGAGATCGCATGGCCCCTGATCAGGAAAGCTGGAATCACCGGTGCCTCCCGCACGCGCTGGCGCGGTTCGACGTGCCCGTCACTCCCACGACTCACGCTCCTCTCGTACCCGCCAGTCGAGACCGGGAACGACCCGCTTGTGGATAGTACTACTTATCGTCTCTAGACTCAAAGGCGTTGCTCGACGACGATCGCAACGTGCCACGCCGCTCCGTCCAAACACACCTCTCACGGCCGCGAGGGGAGCCCATGGACGGGCGCGCGGTTTTCGGCGCCAATCTGCGGCGGGCACGGCTCCACCTCGGCCTCACCCAGGAGCAGTTGGCTGAGAGAGCAGCCCTCCACTGGACTTACGTCGGTTCCGTCGAGCGAGGCGAACGCAACGTCTCGGTGGACAACATCTGCCGCCTTGCCTGGGCCCTCGGGCACGAGGTCTCCGAGCTCCTCTCGCCCCCAGAAGCCCGCTCCGCGAAGTAGCCGCAACATGGATGCTGCGCTCGACCAGCGGGAGTGAGGGGGCCCGTGGGTGTTGCGTCTCCCTTTTCCCCATGTCCACAGAAGATGCAGCGGCGCTTCGAGCGCCCGGCCAGCCGGCCATCGCCAGGTTGGTTCCGGCCCACTGCCCCCCAGGGGCGTGCCACCCTCTGGCCCTTCCTCATGTCCGACACCATCGCACCCATCCACCTACGTCTGAGAGCGAAGGTCGACGACGCCACCGAGCGTCTCGCCCTCCGTGCGGCGCTGACCGCCGCGCATCTGTTTGGTCTCGCGACCGGCATCCACCTCCGCACGCTCCGCGGCCACCGCGACCCGTTGCTCGATCTTCAGGGCCGGCTCGAAGAGGCCGAGCTCAAGGCCCGGCTCGCCAGCGAGGTGGCCGAGATCCTGGCCGCCCGCTTCGGCAAGATCCCCGAGCGGAAACGCCCCCACTACTCCCCCGCCCAGCGTTTCCGGATCCTCGAGATCAAGAGCCTGCTCGGCTGGAGCGCCCATCAGGCCGCCCAGGCCTTCCTGGTCTGCCCGAACACGATCCACAACTGGGAGCATGCCGCGGACCCCGAGAGCCGGAGGGTCGGCTCGACGGTGGACCCCACCCCACCTGTGCGCCGGGCTGCAGACGTGGTGCGGGCCGTGGCCCAGGCGATGACCCGGCTGGGCCTCGGG
>CAZNNH010000182.1:0-2505 GCA_964574335.1 uncultured Acidobacteriota bacterium
CTGGCACGAGTGTTGGATACCCTTCCTGGCCCCGAACACGGCCCCGCCACGAGGTGAACCATGAGCACGCTGCGTCAAGACCTGCGCCGCGCCGTCCGGTTGCTGGCCAAGAGTCCCGGCCTGACGGCTTCCGCGATTCTTACCCTGGCGCTGGGGATCGGGGCCAACACCGCCATCTTCTCCGTCTTCTATACCGTGCTGCTCCGGCCCTTGCCCTACCCGGAGCAGGATCGCCTGGTCTTCGTCCAGAGGCAGTCCGAGCAGTATCCCGGGAGCTCGCTCTGCTACCCGAGCTTTCTCGACTGGCGCGAGCTCCAGACGAGCTTCACGGCGATCGGTCTGGCGCGTCCCAGGGAGCTCAGCTACGTCGGTGACAGCGAGACCGAACGGTTGAAGGGAGCCAGCGCAACCTACGACCTCTTCACCGCGATCGGTGTCCCCCCGCTTCGCGGCCGGCTCTTCACCCCCGAAGACGACAGACCCGGAGCCGAACCCACCGTGATCCTGCGCGCGAGCCTCTGGAGACGCCTCTTCGGCGAGCGCGACTCCGCCATCGGCCAGCGGATCCTCCTCTCCGGAGAGCCCCACACGATCATCGGCGTCCTGCCGGACGAGCTCAAGATTCCGTTGGACGGCGCCGAGCTGTGGACGCCCTTCAGCCTCTCTCTCTCCGCCAACGATCCCAGCTACTTCTATGCCGGTGACGCATACGGCTATGCCCGTCTGAAGCCGGGCGTCTCGATCGAGTCGGCGCGCTCCGCCATGCGGGCCCTCGCCGCGCAGCTCGAGAAGGAGCATCCCACCGGAGGCTTCATCCCCACGCTTCTGCCTCTCTCCACGGCCGATGCCAGCCAGGTGCGCCCGGCGCTCTACCTGTTGCTGTCCGCGGCGGCCTTCGTTCTCCTCATCGCCTGCGCCAACGTCGCCAATCTTCAGCTCGCCCGCGTCCACGCCCGGGCTCACGAGTTCACCGTGCGCCTCGCCCTCGGCTCCAGCCGCGGGCGTATCGTGCGGCAGCTCCTGGTCGAGAGCTCCCTCCTCGGCCTCCTGGGATGCGGCGCGGGCCTGATTCTCGCCTCCTGGCTGCTGCACACCCTACGGGCCGTGCTCTCTTCCGGCGCTTCACGCGTGAGTGAGGCCTCGCTGAGCGGCTGGGTGCTCGGCTTCACAGCCGTCGCGGGCCTTGTCACCAGCCTGGCCTCCGGGCTGGTGCCCGCGCTCCACGCGGGCCGGCAGGAGCTGCGCGACGCACTGGCCCAGGTCGGCCGGCTGACCGGCTCGGCGCACGGCAACCGCTGGCGCGCCGGGCTGATCGTCGGCGAGCTCGCGCTGACCAGCGTCCTGCTGGTCGGCGCAGGTCTCATGTTTCGCACGCTGGCCAACCTCCAGGGGGAGGACCTGGGCTTCAGGACCGAGCACCTGATCACCTTCGACTGGGTGCTCAGCGGAGCCCGATACCAGGACCCCGCGGTCCGAATCCAACTGGCCGATCGCGCTCTCGCGCGCCTGGCCGCGGTTTCTGGTGCCACCGGCGCCGGCCTTGCCGGCTCCCTGCCCCTCGAAGGCAGCACCGGCCACACTGTGTACTGCATCAAGGGGGCCCCCCCGTACCAGCCCGGAAAGGCACCGCCAACGGAGTACAACGTGGTTGGCGGGGACTTCTTTCGCACGCTGGGGATCCACCAGGTCGCCGGGCGCGGCTTCGATGCCCACGACGGCCGGCAGTCTCCGGGCGTCGTGATCGTCGACACGACCTTCGCCCAGAGGGAGTTCCCCGGGGAGAGCCCGATCGGCCAGCACATCTACCCTGGAGCGCAGCCCCCGCAGGACGAGGCCGGGTGGAGCGAGATCGTCGGCGTGGTCAGCCACGTCAACAGCCTGGGTCCCGCCCAGCTCTCACGCCCGCAGATCTACTTCCCCAACACGCAAGCCGGCCTGGATGCCCTGCGCTTCGTCGTGCGCACCGACCTCGATCCGGCGACCCTGATGCCCTCGCTGCGCGCTGGGCTCCGCGAGGTGGCCAGCGACGTGTCGATCTCCAACGTCCAGACGATGGATCAGTTGTTCGCGTCGAACATCTCCGCCCAACGCCTGGTGCTGACGCTGCTCGGGATCTTCGCGGCGCTCGCCCTGCTCCTTGCCGGCGTCGGCCTGTTCGGCGTGCTGAGCTACAGCGTCAGCCAGCGCACCCGCGAGATCGGCTTGCGCATGGCGCTCGGCAGCACGCCCCGCTCCGTGGTGAGGCTCGTGACGCAGCACGGACTGCGTCTCATGGGGGCCGGGCTGATACTCGGCCTCCTCGCGTCACTCGGTCTCACACGATTGCTCCGCAGCGCGCTCTTCGGCGTGACACCCTACGATGGGATCAGCTTCGCCGGGGGCGCGCTCATGCTCGCCGGCATCGGCCTGCTCGCGTGCTGGCTTGCCGCCCGACGTGCGGCCCAGGTCGACCCGGTGGTGGCGCTGCGAGGCGAGTGAAGACGCGGGTCACCGGCCGGCCGCCGG
>CAZNNH010000182.1:2605-12714 GCA_964574335.1 uncultured Acidobacteriota bacterium
GGCACACCCGTGTTCGTCGGCATCACTCCCCTCCGCCGTGCCGCTTCCGCCGCAACCTCTACGAAGCCGCCTCGACGGCACCACCGGCGAGCTACTCGAGGCCCGGGCGCTCGGTCCGGAGGTCAGGGCTGGCTCGGCGGGCGCGATGTCCTTGGGGCGGCGAGTGGCCCGGCGCACCTCGAGCGGCGCTTCCGTTTCGATCGGGACGATGCGCGCGATCGGTGTCTCCCGGTCGAGAACGGTCAGCGAACGCCCGCGGCGCACCTTCCGCAGGTGCTCGCTCAGGTGAGCCTTCAGCTCGGCAATCCGGACGCTTGCCATGACCTGATTGGTCCACTTCTGGTCATGTCGGTCAGACAACGACACTGCTGCGCCAGCACGCAGCCAACGCGCCGCCTGTGGGGTGCCGGCGGTCGCCCCGAAGCGTACACTGTGACCCGACCGTGAACCGAGAACCCAAGGAGAGCCCGATGAAGCGCACCCTGTCGTGGGCCGCCCTGGCCGTGGCCGCTTCCCTCGCCGTCCCCCTCGCCGCCGCGGCCCCCACGGAAGGCGAGAAGCTCCACCAGATCTTCCAGGACCAGTGGGAGTGGGAGCTCCAGGAAAACCCCATCCGCGCCACCTTCGTGGGGGACCCCCGCTACGGCGACCGGGTCCCCGACATGTCGTTCGAGGCCATCGAGCGACGTGATCGACACGCAAACGAGCTCAAGGCCAGGCTGGAGACCATCGACTACCCGGCGCTCTCCGACGACGACAAGCTGCACTACGACCTCTTCCTCCTCGACGTGGACCAGGAGATCGAGGGCCAGCGGTTCCACGGCGAGCTGATGCCCATCAACCAGATGGGCGGGCTGCATTCGCGGATGGCCGACCTGGCCCAGATGACGCCCAAGTTCACGGCCCAGCAGGTCGACGACCTGCTGACCCGTCTCGACCAGGTGCCGGTGCTGGTGGACCAGATGGTCGCCCTCATGCAGAAGGGGCTGGAGGAGGGGCTCACCCCCCCCAGGGTCAGCCTGGCCGGTGTGGCCGAGCAGATGTCGGTGCAGATCACGGACGACCCGACCAAGAGCCCGGTCTACGGCGCCGCGGTCGGGGCCCTCCCGGCGTCGATCCCGGAGGCCGAGCAGGAGCGGCTGCGGGCTCGGGCCCGCGAGGTGGTGGCGAAGTCGGTGATCCCGGCCCTCCGGAAGCTCCACTCCTTCTGGGTCGACACCTACTACCCGCGATGCCGGGAAGCGGTCGGGCTCTCGGCCCTTCCCGACGGCGCCGCCTGGTACGCCTACCGGATCCAGGTCGAGACCACCACCCCGCTCACCGCCGAGGAGATCCACCAGATCGGGCTCCGCGAGGTCGCGCGCATCCGCGGCGAGATGGAGGCGGTCAAGGCCGAGACCGGCTTCGACGGCTCGCTCCAGCAGTTCTTCACCTTCCTGCGCACCGACCCGCGCTTCTTCTACACCGACGCCGAGGAGCTGCTCCGCGACTATCGCGACATCGCCAAGCGCATCGACCCCGAGCTGGTCAAGCTGTTCGGGAAGCTCCCGCGCCTCCCCTACGGGGTGATCCCGGTACCCAAGCACTCGGAGAAGACCCAGACCACGGCCTACTATCAGCCGGGAAACCTCCAGGCGGGACGGCCCGGCTACTTCTTCGCCAACACCTACGACCTGAAGTCCCGGCCGAAGTGGGAGATGGAGGCCCTCACCGCCCACGAGGCGGTCCCCGGTCACCACCTGCAGATCTCGCTGGCCCACGAGCTCGAGGGCGTGCCCCGCTTCCGCCGCTTCGGCGGCCACACCGCCTTCGTCGAGGGCTGGGGCCTCTACTCCGAGTCTCTCGGTCCCACCCTCGGCCTCTACCAGGACCCGTACTCCCGCTTCGGCCAGCTCACCTACGAGATGTGGCGGGCCATCCGGCTGGTGGTGGACACCGGCATCCACGCCCAGGGGTGGACCCGGCAGCAGGCCATCGACTACTTCATGGAGAACGCCGGCAAGACCGAGCACGACATCACCGTCGAGGTGGACCGCTACATCGTCTGGCCGGGCCAGGCCCTGGCCTACAAGATCGGCGAGCTGAAGATCAAGGAGCTGCGTCGCTACGCCGAGGAGCAGCTCGGCGAGGCGTTCGACGTGCGCGGCTTCCACGACACCGTCCTCGGGGCCGGAGCGATCCCGCTCAACATCCTGGAGAAGCGGGTCAAGGCCTGGGTGAGCCAGGTCAAGGCCGGGTCCTAGGCCCGGTCGGCCCTACGCGGCGCCGGAGGATCCCGTGACGCATCGGGCAGGAGCGCTGGTTCAAGGAAGCGGGGCTCGGTCAACGAGGGAGCGGAGGCGACGCGATGGCAACCATCGACAAGAACGCACCCGTCATGGTGACGGGCGCCACGGGATACGTGGCCGGCTGGCTGGTCAAGAAGCTGCTGGACGAGGCACACACCGTCCACGCCACGGTGCGCGATCCGCAGGACCCGGCCAAGCTGCGTTTCCTGAACGCCCTGGCCGACGGATCCCCGGGCTCGATCCGCTACTTCCGGGCCGACCTGCTGGAGCCCGGCTCCTACGCCGAGGCGATGAAGGGGTGCGAGCTGGCCTTCCACACCGCGTCGCCTTTTCGCATCGGCGTCAAGGACCCGGTGAAGGAGCTGATCGAGCCGGCCCAGCTCGGGACCCGGAACGTGCTCGAGCAGGCCAACCAGACCCCGTCGGTCAAGCGGGTGGTGGTGACCAGCAGTTGCGCCGCCATCGGCGGCGACAACGCCGACCTCCGGAAGACGCCGCACGGCGTCTTCACCGAGGAGGTCTGGAACACCAGCTCCTCGCTGGAGCACCAACCCTACTCCTACTCCAAGACCCTGGCCGAGCGCGAGGCCTGGGCGATCCACGGCCGGCAGGACCGCTGGGACCTGGTCACGGTCAACCCCAGCCTGGTGCTGGGCCCCGGCATCAACCCCGACGGCACCTCGGAGAGCTTCACGATCCTGAGGCAGCTCGGTGACGGGACGATGAAGGCCGGCGTCCCCCGCTGGGGCTTCGGCATCGTCGACGTGCGGGACCTGGCCGACGTCCACTACCGTGCCGGCTTCACGCCGGCGGCCCAGGGCCGCTACATCGCCTCCGGCCACGACTCGGATCTGGCCGACGTGGCGGCCCTGCTCCGCAAGCACTTCGGCGACCGCTACCCGATCCCCGCCCGCACCCTGCCCAAGTGGCTGGTCTGGCTGGTCGGTCCGCTGGCCAACAGGGCCATGACCCGCAAGGTGATCCGCCGCAACCTCGGCCTGCCCTGGATCGGGGACAACGGCAAGGGGGTGCGCGAGCTGGGCCTGACCTATCGCCCGCTGGAGACGACCGTGATCGACTTCTTCCTGCAGATGGCGGACCAGGGCGCGTTCGCGGCCACCAAGCCGTAGCCTCGACCAGGGCGCCGACGGGCGCGAGCGACGCGAGCCTTCGGACGCATCTGTGCCGCCATCGTGGTGAAGGGACGCAAGGCGAGGGGGAGAGGAGTAGGAGCGCGCGCCCCGCGGCGGTCAGCCGGCCTGGGCCTCGAACACCAGGAAGTACTGGTAGGGGAGGAAGGTGTGCTCCTGGACCAGGCGAAAGCCGCCCGCCGACATCTGGGCGATCAGGTCCTCGCGCGCGACCTTCATCTCCGGCGGCGGGCCGACGGGAAGGTCCTGCTTCTTGAAGTCGATCACGATCACCTGGCCGCCGGGCTCGAGCGAGGCGCGGATCCGGTCCAGGTAGCCGGCCGGGTTTTCGATGTGGTGCCAGGTGTCCACGATCAGGAATCGGTCGACCGGCTCCGGGAGCAGCGGGTCGTCGGGCTCGGCGAGCAGGACGTGGACGTTCCGGAGCCCGGCGGCGCGCACGCGCCGGTTGAGGTAGCGCACCATCGAGGGGTCCACGTCCACGCCGTACACCCGGCCGGTCTCGCCGACGCTCTTCGCCAGTCGTAGCGTGAAGTAGCCCGAGCCCGACCCAATGTCGGCGATCACCTCCCCCGGTCGCAGCGCCAGGGCGGCGATCACCTGGTCAGGCCTCTGATACGCATCCCGCCCCGGATCCTCCAGCATCGCGATGTACGCCTTCGGATCCTGATGAAGGCGGTGCATCTCGGCGTGGGAGCGGGGAGTCGTGTCCTGGGCGGGCGCGGGCGCGGCCACCGCCATGGTCAGGCAGAGACACACACCGAGCCCGAGGTCCTGGCTCATCCCAGGCGCCCCTACTCGGGTCCGAAGGTCAGGTCGAGCAACGGAGAAGGCGGCACGTCGGCCGCGTCGGCGTTGACCGGCTCCAGCTCGTCGAGCCAGTAGGCCTCGTCGTTGCGATGGTAGACCATGAACTTGCTGCGGTTGGCCGGGTCCTTGGCGCGGTGGTAGCGGAGGAAGATGTAACGGTCGGTCACGCCCAGGACCTCGACCTTGCCGGTCTCGTGAGACATCACGAACCGGGCGCGCCGGGCCAGACCCGAGCCCCGGCGCCGAGCCTCGTCGAAGATCTGGAAGCCGCGCACCAGGGGAACCTCGTAGGGCTGGTTGCCGGCGGTGAGCCGACCCTGGAACACGTAGTAGGGGGGGCAGCCGATCCACGACAGCTTCTGGAACAGCTCGGCGAGGACTTCCGGGTCGTCGTTGATGCCCTTGATCATCGGGCACTGGTTGGCGCAGATCACACCGTTCTTGATGAAGCAGTCGATCCCCTCGACCGCCACCTCGGTCAGCTCCCGAGGGTGGTCGAAGTGGGCGATCAGGTAGATCCGGCGCATCGGCTCCGAGTACTTCCTGAAGGCGGCCTGGAGCTCCTGGTCGCGCAGGAAGCGGAACGGGTCGAAGGCCGGCATCTTGGAGCCGATCCGGATGATCCTGACGTGGGGGATCTCCCGTAGCGCCTCGAGGATCTGGATGAGCCGGCTGGTGCCCAGCAGCAGCGGGTCACCGCCGGTCAGCAGAACGTTGGAGATCGCCGGGTTGTCGGCAATGTAGCGCAGGCCCTCGCTGACGTCGAGGCTGACCTCGTCGTTGTCGTTCATGAAGAGACGCTTGCGGAAGCAGTAGCGGCAGTAGGCGCCGCAGACCTCGTTGCACAGGAGGAGCACCGTGTGGGGGTACTTGTGCTGCACCCCCCGAGCCACCGTGACCAGCGACTCCTTGCTGGCGTCCAGGTCGCCCCAGTCGCTGAGCTCCTCCTCGCGAGGGATGATGAGCTGGCGGATCGGGTCGTCGGGGTCGCTCCAGTCGATGAGGCCGAGATAGTAGTCGTTGGCGCGGAAGGCGTAGCGCTGGGCGACCGCCTTCAGCTTCTCCCGCTCGGCGGCGGGGATGTTCGGGATCCGGTCGATCGCGGTGATGTACTTGACCCGACGTGCGCCGGCGCTGCCGGGCCTGTCGAGGACACCGCTCGTGGCCATCTGCTCCATGGGGCACCTCCGTTCAGCAGCTCCGCTCGCGGAGGCTCGGGGGTCCGGTGGTTGCCGCCCCCCGGCGAGGGGCGAGACGAGGGGTGGAGAGACGCCCCCCCACTCCCCTCTGCGATTCCTGTTTATTCTACCACGCGCTCCGGCCTCGTCCCGGGTCGGGCGAGGTCCTTCGCTCCGCCTGCCCGTCCAGGGCTCCGCTCGGGAAGACCGGGCTCAGGCCTTCCGGCCGCCCTTCCTCCCCAGCCACAGCATCACCAGGCCGAAGACCAACAGCACCGCGCCCCACTCCAGGTTGACGTTGTGGCCGAGCGAGCGCTGGTAGAGGTCGGAGCCGCGCGTCAGCAGACCGTATCCGGTCAGCAGCAGGCCGAAGATGCCGAACATCAGGCCGATCGGGGTTCGGATGTCGAGACCCATGGCTTCCTCCACCTACCAGAAGATGACGTTGAGCACGATCGCCAGCAGCAGCACCATGGCCCCGAAGCCCTCCGGCCTCTTCCACCAGGCCAGGTGCTCTTCCTTGGGCCGCGCGGTGAGCGAGTAGACGAGACCCTTCAGGTCCTGGTCGCTCTTCTTGCTTGTGGTCAACAGCGAGATCACGATGGTGACCGCAAAGCAGATCGACCAGGCCCAGATGGCGGTCCAGAAGTTCTGGGCCATCTCGCTCGGGTAGACGTGCCGGGGCGCCATCACCAGCCAGTGGGCCAGCCAACCGCCCTTGATCCCGACCGCGGCCCCGACCGGCAGGGTCAGCCCGTGGTGCACGGCCGCCGCCAACGTCCCCAGGCTGAGGCCGAAGAAGGCGCCGTGGCCGGTGGCCCGCTTCCAGAACATGCCCAGCAGGAAGGTGGCGAACAGCGGAGCGTTGACGAAGGCGAACACGAGCTGCAGGAAGTCCATGATGTTGTTGAACTGGGCGGCCAGGTAGGCGGTGCCGACCGAGGCCAGGATGCCGAACACGGTGGTCATCCGCCCCACCCAGAGCAGGTGCTGGTCGGTGGCGTCCTTCTTGATGTAGCTCTGGTAGATGTCGTAGGTCCAGACGGTATTGAAGGCGGTCACGTTGCCGGCCATGCCGGACATGAACGAGGCCATCAGAGCGGTCAGCCCGATCCCCAGCAGGCCCGGCGGGAAGTAGTGGGCCAGCATGTTGGGGATCACCATCGTGTAGTCCCAGCTCCCGTCGGCCATCTTGGGAAGGGTGAAGCCGCTCCCCCCGGCGTAGGTGAGGGCGATCGCGATCATGCCGGGGAAGATGATCAGGAACGGGAAGAGCATCTTGGGGACCGCAGCGATCAGCGGGGTGCGCCGTGCCGCCGCCATCGAGTCGGCGGCCATCGCCCGCTGCACCACCAGGAAGTCGGTGCACCAGTAGCCGAAGGAGAGCACGAAGCCCAGCCCCATCACCATCCCGAACCACTCGACGCCCATCGGGTTGGCCTGCGGGCTGCCCATGTAGGCCCAGGAGCTGCTCCAGGCGCCGGGGGCGTAGTCGTGGGCGGTGGCCACTGCCTCCAGCTTCTGCTTGAGGCCGGCCCAGCCGCCCACGTTCTCGAGGCCCAGATAGACGAGGGGGGCGAAGCCCAGCACGATCAGGAAGAACTGCAGCACCTCATTGTAGATGGCCGAGGTCAGCCCGCCCAGGTAGATGTAGGCGAGCACGATCAGCGCCGAGACCCACAGCGAGAGGTTGAAGTCCCAGCCCAAGAGCAGCTCCAGCAGCTTGGCCAGGGCGTACATCGAGATCCCCGAGGAGAAGACGGTCATGGTGGCGAACGAGATGGCGTTGAACCCCCGGGTCTTCTCGTCGAAGCGCAGCTTCAGGTACTCGGGGACCGAGCGGGCCCGCGACCCGTAGTAGAAGGGCATCATGAAGACGCCCACGAAGACCATGGCCGGGATCGCGCCGAGCCAGTAGAAGTGGGCGGTGGCGATGCCGTACTTGGCCCCGGAGGCGGCCATGCCGATCATCTCCTGAGCCCCGAGGTTGGCCGAGAGGAAGGCCAGCCCGGCGATCCAGGCCGGGATCGACCGCCCGGAGAGGAAGAAGTCCTCGCTGGTCTTGGTGTAACGCTTGAGCGCCCACCCGATGCCCAGCACGAACAAGAAGTAGATGCACAGGATGACGTAGTCGATCCCGCCTAGCTGGATGCCCACCTGCAACGCTCACCTCCCTGGGGAATGGGACGGGCTCTGGCAGCGTCCGGGGCCCGCGGCCGCGGCGCCCATTATGCGGGTTTCGGCGGCCCCTCGCCATCCGGGTGGCGAGGGTGGCTACTCGTAGCGCAGGGCCTCGATCGGGTCCAGGTTGGCCGCGGTGCGGGCCGGGTACCAGCCGAAGAAGATGCCGACCGCCGCCGAGAAGGCGAAGGCCACCAGGATCGACGAGGTGGTGACCAGGGCCGGCCATCCGAGGCTGGTGGTCAACGCCTTGGAGACGGCGACCCCGAGCAGGATCCCGACCAGGCCGCCGACCAGCGAGAGGCCCACCGCCTCGGCCAGGAACTGCCGGAGCACGTCGCGGGTCTTGGCCCCCACCGCCATCCGCAACCCGATCTCGCGGGTCCGCTCGGTCACCGAGACCAGCATGATGTTCATGATCCCGATCCCGCCCACCAGCAGCGACACCGAGGCCACGCTCATCAGCAGGCCGGTCATGGTGGAGGCCATCTGCACCCGGGTGGCCGCCATCTCCTCGACGGTGCGGACGCTGAAGTCGTCCTGGTCCGGGTTCGAGATCCGGTGGCGGGCCCGCATCAGGTGGGTGATGGCGACGGCGGTGGGCTCGACCAGGTCGTCCGAGATGGCGGCGTAGGAGGCCTGTTGGATGTAGCTGATCCCGAGCAGCTTCTTCTGGATGGTGGTCCAGGGCGCCAGCACGAAGTCATCCTGGTCCTGGCCCCATTGACCCTCGCCCTTGGCGGCCAGCACGCCGAGCACCCGGAAGGGCATGTTGCGCAGGCGGATCACCTGGCCCACCGCGCCCCCGTCCGGGAACAGCGTGGTCGCCACCGTCGCCCCCAGCAGGCAGACCTTGTCCGCCACCTGCACGTCGCGGGCGGTGAAGTCGGCGCCCTCGGCCAGCACCCAGTTGCGCACCGCCAGGTAGTCCTCGCTACCCCCCTCGACCTGGGTGTTCCAGTTGTTGTTGCCGAAGATCACCTGGGCGCGGCCGCGGACCCCCGGCGTCCAGCGGGCGATGGTGGGGACCTCCCGGGCCACCGCCTCGGCGTCCTCGATGGTCAGGCTCTGGACCGAGCCCGAGCCCTGGTGGGCGCGGCCCGGCCCGCCGAAGCTCCCCGCCGAGAGGTAGACGAGGGTCGTCCCCTGGCTCTGGATCTGGGCCTCGATCTGAGCGCGGGCCCCGGACCCGAGGGCGATCATGGCGATCACCGAGCCGACGCCGATGATGACGCCGAGCATGGTCAATCCGGAGCGGACCTTGTTCCGGCGGATGGCTCGAAGGGCCAGTCGGATCGTCTCTCGGGCACCCATCTCTCCTCCTAGGCCTCCACCTCGACGGGCGGCAGGGCGAGAAGCTCGGCGGCGGCGGTGCGCCGCTCGGTCACCTCTTGGTCGTTCACCAGCCGGCCGTCCCGGACCGTCACCACCCGGGTGGCGTACTCGGCGATGTCGCGCTCGTGGGTGATGACCAGCACCGTGATGCCCCGCTCCTGGTTGAGCCGCTGGAGGATCTCCATGATCTCGATGCTGGTCCGGCTGTCCAGGTTACCGGTGGGCTCGTCGGCCAGGATCAGCGACGGCTGGTTGACCAGGGCGCGGGCGATGGCCACCCGCTGCTGCTGTCCCCCGGAGAGCTGGTTGGTGGTGTGCCGGGCTCGCTCGGCCAGGCCCACCGCCCGAAGCAGCGACATCGCCTGCTCGTGGCGCTCGGCCGGCCGGTGGTTGCGGCCGTTGTACAAGAGCGGCAGCTCCACGTTCTCGAGCACCGTGGTGCGGGCCAGCAGGTTGAAGCTCTGGAAGACGAAGCCGATCTCCCGGTTGCGCAGCTCGGCGCGGCGATCGCGGTCGAATCCGGAGACGTCGAGGCCGTCGAGGTAGTAGTGGCCCGAGGTGGGTCGGTCGAGCAGGCCCAGGATGTTCATCAGCGTCGACTTGCCCGAGCCCGACGCGCCCACCACCGCCAGGAAGGAGCTACGATCGACCTCGAGGTTGACGCCGCGCAGGGCATGGACCACCACGTCCTCGCCCACCGCGTAGGAGCGCTTGAGGTCGACCACACGGATCAGGGGCTCAGCCATGGTCGCACCTAGCGCTGGCGTCGTGCCGGCCGTTGGGGGGTGAAGGGGTTGGAGGTCGGCGAGGCGCTCGGCTGCGGCAGCGTCCCGGCCATCCGCGCCCCCGGGATCGCGGTCCCGGTGATGACGGCGGCCCCCTCCTCGAGGCCCTCGCGCAGCTCCACGTACTGGCCGTCCGAGACGCCGACCCGCACCTCCACCGCCCGGGGCTGCCCCTTCCCGTCCGGGACGAACACGGTGGTGGGCTCTGATCCGCAGCGGATTGTGGCGGAGGCGTTGGCAGTATTGGACGGCAAGAACAAGGCCGGCAGGCGCCGGAATTGTGGGACGGCCACGCGGCGGAACGGATTATAGAAATTCTGAGGTTACAGGAGGGAGCGAGATGATGCGATTGACGATGAATCTCAAATCCTCAGCAGAGGC
>CAZNNH010000183.1:0-12711 GCA_964574335.1 uncultured Acidobacteriota bacterium
CCAGCCAGGAGTGGGTGGGCACCGCACCGACCAGCCCGGGAGGCTCCGTCAGCGACCGGGGAGCGGGCAGCTCGGCGGAGGCGGCGACGGTGAGCAGGAAGGGACCGAAGCGGCGCCAGTGGCCGGGGAACCGCATCCCTTCGACCGCTGTCACCACCAGGCGATGCCACCCCTCGGGATCGGCCTCCTGAAGCAGTTCCACCTCGACGCTGCGGGTGTCCCGCCGGAGCCCGGTGCGGAGCACCTTGAGCGCCGACTCCTTGGCCGACCAGATCAGGTTGGCGAGCATGGCGCGCTCCTCCGGGTCCTCTGCCTGCCGCACCGCCCGCTGCTCCGATGGGGTCAGGAAGTCGGCCACGAAGACGGCGCTCCGCTCCTCGACCAGCTCGAGGTCGCAGCCCACGGAGAGCCCCGGGCCCGTCACCAGGCAGACGGCCCAGCCGGCCCGGTCGGTCATGGACATCGAGACCGGCGCCGGGGAGCCGTCGAGGCGCGGCGCGGGCGCCCCGTCCGAAGCCACGCCGATCTCGATCCGAAGAAGGTCCGGCGGCGAGTCCGGGAGGCCGAGGCGGCGGGCGATGGCGCGCTTGGCGGTGAACCGCCCCAGCAGGAACTCGTCGTGCCGCTTCTTGAAGCGCATCCGGGAGGCGCGCTCCGCCTCGCGGGGAGACAGGAAGACGTCGGTCTCCGGGAGATCCGCCTCTCCCTGTGACAGCCAGACAGGTTCGGTGGTGACGCTCATCAATCCTCGGCCCTGCCGGGCCGCGGCCCGGCCCGGAACCGCGTTAGCATAGCCGTCATGGAAGAGCTGTGGGCAAACCCGATGGCGCGCGTGGTGGTGGGCGTGGTGGCCCTCGGCATCCTCTGGAGCGTGGTGTCGCGGCTGCTGAGGGGGAAGCCCAGGACCTCCGCCTACCACGTCAAGGTGCGCTGTCCGAGCTGCGGCTGGCAGGGCTCGGTGGGCAAGTACAATCGCCGCTGCAGCGCCTGCAACGGCACCCAGCTCATCTCGCTGGACTGAGGCCCGCCGGACCGGGAGGGGTCTGGCTCAAGGGAGGGGATGATGGGTACCGGTGGTTTCTGGGCCGTGGCGGCCATGGCTGTCGCCGTGCCGTGTGGCGTCGGCGTGGCGGAGACCCCTGAGCCGGCGCCGGCTTCGGTGCCCACGCCCGCGCTCCTGCCTTACGCGCCCGACTCCGACCAGCGCTGGGCCGTCATCGAGCGGTTCAAGAAGGTGGCGCCTCCGCTGGCCGAGAGGTTCGAGGCTCGGGAAGCGACCAACGCGCTGGGCGAGACCATGCCCTACCGGCTGTTTCGTCCCCGGACCGAGCCGGGTCGCCTCTACCCGCTGGTGGTCTTCCTCCATGGCTCCTCGGGGTCGGGGACCGACAACCGCAAGCAGCTCGATGGCGGAAACTGGTTCGGCGGCCTCTTGTGGGTGCTGCCGGAGAACCAGGAGCGCCACCCCTGCTTCGTGCTGGCGCCGCAGAGCAACGTGAACTGGCCGGCGGTTCGTCTGATCGAGGGGCAGCTCCCGGAGATCCTTCCAGGACCGGGCAAGGGCGGCCGGTAGGCCCTGGAGATCGTCGATCGCCTGGTGGGAGAGTTGCCCATCGACCGGAAGCGCATCTGCGTCACCGGCCACTCGATGGGAGGGGCAGGGACCTGGCATCTGCTGGCGCAGCGACCGGCGTTCTTCGCTGCCGGAGTTCCGGTGTGCGGGCGGGCCGACCTCGCCACGCTCCCCTCGATCCGGGACGTGCCGATCTGGAACTTCCACGGCGAGGTCGACGAGATCGAAGAGGTGGCGACCTCGCGAGAGATCGTGGCGACCCTCCGGCGCGCGGGCGGGAAGCCGCTCTACACCGAGTATCCGGGCGTGGGGCACAACGTCTTCATGTGGGCCTACACCGAGCCTGCCGTCGTCGACTGGCTCTTCGCCCAGCACAGGTGAAGGGCGCCGGCGATCTGGTAAGCTCAGCGGGTGCACGGCCCGCACCGCCGGTACAACCCCCTGCTCGACGAGTGGGTGCTCTGCTCGCCTCAGCGTCTCACCCGCCCCTGGCAGGGCCAGGTCGAGGAGGTCCGCAAAGAGCGGCGGCCGCCCCACGACCCCGGGTGCTATCTGTGCCCCGGCAACGCCCGGGCGGGGGGCGTTCGTAATCCCGCCTACACCGCCACCTACGTCTTCGACAACGACTTTCCCGCGGTCATGCCCGGGTCCGAGGCGGCGCACCGGGACGAGGACGGCCTGATCGTGGCCCACGCCGAGAGCGGGACCTGCCGGGTGATCTGTTTCTCGCCGCGTCACGACCTGACCCTGGCCGAGATGGAGGCGGCCGGGATCCGGCGTGTCGTCGACACCTGGGCCGAGCAGGTGGAAGAGCTCGGCTCTCGCCCGGACGTCGGCTACGTCCAGGTCTTCGAGAACAAGGGCGCGCTGATGGGGTGCAGCAACCCCCACCCCCACGGTCAGATCTGGGCCGTCGGCCATCTGCCCACCATCCCCGCACGCAAGCGCGCCACCCAGGAGGCCCACTTCGAGCGCCACCGCCGGGACCTTTTGGGGGACTATCTCGAGAAGGAGCGGCGCCACCAGGAGCGTTTGGTCTGCCGCAACGAGCACTGGGTGGCGCTGGTGCCGTTCTGGGCGGTCTGGCCGTTCGAGACGCTGCTCCTGCCCGAGCGCCGGGTGGGCGACCTGCCCTCGCTGGCCCCCGACGAGCGCGACTCGCTGGCCGAGATCCTGAGGGAGCTGACCGCCCGCTACGACAACCTGTTCCGGTGCTCGTTCCCCTACTCGATGGGCTGGCACGCCCGTCCCACGGACGGCGCGGAGCACGCCTACTGGCGGCTGCATGCAGTGTTCCTCCCCCCGTTGCTGCGCTCGGCGACGATCCGCAAGTTCCTGGTCGGCTACGAGCTGACCGCAGAGCCCCAGCGCGACCTCACCCCGGAGACCGCGGCCGAGCGCCTCCGCCAGGTCGACGGACATCACCGGGAGGGTGCCCATGGCCACTGAGCCGGGTTGGGGAGGAGCCCTCCGCTCCCGTTTCGCCGAGGTCTTCGGATCGGGATCGCCCGGCCTGGCGGCGGCCCCGGGCCGCGTCAACCTGATCGGCGAGCACACCGACTACAACGACGGCTTCGTCTTCCCGATGGCGATCGATCGCAGCGCCCGTCTGGCCTTCGCCGGCCGCCCGGACCGGAGGCTCAGGGCACACTCGGTGGCCTTCTCCGAGACCCGCGAGCTGACCCTGCAGGAGATCCGCCCGCCGGGCGGCGCGGAGTGGATCGCCTACGTGGCGGGGGTGGCCTGGGCGATGGCCGACGCCGGTCTCGACGTGAGCGGGATCGACCTGGTGCTCGACGGCGACGTCCCGCTGGGGGCCGGTCTCTCTTCCTCGGCGGCGGTCGAGATGGTGACCGCCCGCGCGCTGTGCGCCGTCTCGGGGACCCCGTGGGAGGCGGTGCGGATGGCCCGGCTCGGGCAGAAGGCCGAGAACCGGTACGTCGGTGTGGGCTGCGGTCTGATGGACCAGTTGGCCTCGGCCGCCTGCCAGGAGGGGAGCGCGCTGTTGCTCGACTGCCGCTCCCTCGAGACCCAGGCGGTGCCGATCCCCGCCGCGGCGCGGGTGGTGGTGATGGACACCGGCGCCCGGCGTTCCCTGGCCGGCAGCGCCTACAACGAGCGGCGGGCGAGCTGTGAGGCGGCGGTTCTGGCGCTGAGGCGGCGCCACCCGGAGGTGAGGGCGCTGCGGGACGTGGACGAAGCCACGCTGCTGGCGGCGCGGCAGGAGCTGGATCCGGTGGCCCTGAAGCGGGCCCGTCACGTGGTGGTGGAGAACCGGCGGCCGGTCCGGATGGCCGAGGCGCTACGCGCCGGCGACCTGGCCGCGGCCGGGCGGCTGATGAACGACTCCCACGCCAGCCTGCGCGACCTGTACGAGGTGTCGAGCCCTGAGCTCGACCGGATCACCGAGCTGGCCCGTCGTCACCCGGCCTGCTACGGGGCGCGTCTGACTGGTGCCGGCTTCGGCGGCTGCGCGGTGGCGCTGGTGAAGGCCGACCAGGCGGACGAGTTCTCGTCCCAGGTCCACCGCGCGTACCGAGCCGAGGTGGACCTCCAGAGCGACTTCTTCGTGACGGCGCCCTCGGCCGGCGCCCGCCTGTTCGAATGAAGGCGAAGCCGCCAGCTCCGCGCCGCCGCCCCATCGTCGCCGTCGGGCTGCTCGGCCTGATGGGCCTGCTGGTGCCGGGGGCGGCCGGGAGCGCCTACGGGGCCGAGCAGGAGCTGGTCATCTACGCCCACCCGGAGCCGGCCGGGCCGGTGATCTCCCGGGAGATCTACGGCCATTTCGTGGAGCACGTCGGCAGTGGCGTGTACGGTGGGGTCTTCGTCGGAGGCGACGCCGGGATCCCCAACCTGCGTGGGATCCGGCGCGACCTGGTCGAGGCGTTGCGTCGGATCCGGGTGCCGGTGCTGCGCTGGCCGGGCGGCTGCTTCGCCGACGAGTACCACTGGCAGGACGGCGTCGGCCCCCGCGACGAGCGTCCCCCGACCCTCAACAGCGCCTGGGGACAGGTCACGGAGAGCAACCAGTTCGGCACCCACGAGTTCCTCGACCTGTGCGAGCAGGTCGGGGCCGAGGCCTACCTCGCCGCCAACGTGGGCAGTGGCAGCGTCCGTGAGCTGCAGGAGTGGGTCGAGTACCTGACCCACGACGGGGACAGCCGGATGGCCCTGCTGCGTCGCAGAAACGGGCGGGAGCCGCCGTGGCGGGTGCGCTTCTTCGGCATCGGCAACGAGCCCTGGGGCTGCGGCGGGCACATGCGACCCGAGCACTACGCGGACGTCTTCCGGCGCTTCCAGACCTTCGTGCACGGGCTCTCGGGGAACGTGGTCGAGAAGATCGCGGCCGGCGCCTCGGCCGAGGACTACAACTGGACCGAGGTGCTGATGCGGGAGGCCGGTCCGCTGATGTCGGGGCTCAGCCTCCACTACTACGTGGTGCCCGGGGACTGGCAGCACAAGGGCTCGGCGACGCGCTTCGACGAGGCCGAGTGGTTCGAGGTCATGCGCAAGGCGGCCCGGGTCGATCAGGTGATCGGCCTCCATGCCTCGATCATGGACCGGCACGATCCGGAGCGACGGGTGTCGCTGGTCGTCGACGAGTGGGGGACCTGGTACGACGTGGAGCCCGGGACCCCGCCGAGCTCCCTCTTCCAGCAGAACACGCTCCGGGACGCCCTGGTGGCGGGCCTGATGCTGAACGCCTTCAACCGGCAGGCGGCCCGGGTGCGGATGGCCAACCTGGCACAGATGGTCAACGTGCTGCAGGCGCTGGTGCTGACCGATGACCGGATGATGGTCCTGACCCCCACCTACCACGTCTTCGACATGTACCAGGTCCACCAGGATGCGGTGCTGTTGCCCATCGACCTGCGGGGGCCCGACTACTGGTTCGGCGAAGATCGGATCCCGGCCCTCGACGCCTCGGCCTCGCGCGACGGCGCCGGCCGGATCCACGTCTCGCTGTGCAACGTGGACCCCCGACACCCGGTGAGGCTGCGGGGGGTAGTCCAGGGCTCCCCGGTGGGTCTTGTGCGCGGGCGGGTGCTCACCGCCGAGTCGATGGCCGAGCACAACACCTTCGCCGAGCCCCATCGCCTGGAGGCGGCGCCGCTTCAGTCGGTGGAGGTGACGGAGGACGGCTTCGTGGTGACCCTGCCGGCCAAGTCGGTGGTGGTGCTGGAGCTGGAGTAGAGGAGGCGATCGTGAAGAGCAGGCTTGGCTGGCTGGCGGCTGGAGTCGGGCTTCTTGTCATGGTGGGTGAGGGCCGTCCGTTACTGGCTGCGTCCGCCGGGGAGCGGCGCCCGCTCGGCATCGACGACTACTTCGCCCTCGGGGAGGTGGGGGAGCCGGCTCTCAGCCCGGACGGGACCTTGGTTGTCTTCTCGGTCGAGAGGCACGACCTCGCCAAGGACCAGTCGGAGACCCGCCTGTTCATGATCCCGAGCGCGGGCGGTGAGGCCTTCCCGCTCACCGGCGCCGGCTCGTCGGCCTCCCACCCGCGCTTCAGCCCGGACGGCAGGAGCCTGGCCTTCCTCTCGGATCGTGCGGATCCCGCGGCCGAGGCGGGAGAGGAGGACGCGAAGGACCAGGTCTGGCGGTTCGATCTCCGGGGGGGCGACCCGCGCCGTCTCACCGAGGTGACCCAGGGCGTGGGGAACTTCGAGTGGGCCCCCGACGGACGGCACCTAGTGCTGGTGATCCGCGATCCGAAGCCCAGCGAGAAGGAGAAGAAGGAGAAGCCGGAGCCGAAGCGCGCGGCCGAGCCCTGGGTGATCGACCGGCTCCAGTTCAAGGAGGACGGGCGCGGCTACCTGGATCGCCGCCGCACCCACCTCTACGTCCTGGACCTGGCCGGCGGCGAGCCCCGCCAGATCACCTTCGGCGACTACGACGACAGCCAGCCGGCCTGGTCGCCGGCCGGCGGCGAGATCGCCTTCGTCAGCAACCGCACCGAGGAGCCCGACGCCAACTACAACACAGACCTGTGGCTCGTGGAGGTGAGCGACGACACGGCGGGGAAGAGCGAGCCGGTGCGCCTCACCACCAACCCGGGCTCCGACAGCTCCCCGGTGTGGAACCCGTCGGGCAGCCTGCTCGCCTACATCACCTCCACCCGGCCTGAGATCGTGGACTACGCCCAGGAGCAGATCGCGGTGATCGGCCGTGCCGGGGGAGAGCCGCGGCAGCTCACCGCCTCTCTCGACAGAAACGTGGCTGAGCCCCGGTTCTCGCCGGACGGGCGGGAGCTCTACTTTCGCCTCGAGGACCACGGGGAGATGCAGCTCGCCAGCGTGTCGCTCCAAACGGGCGAGGTGAGACGGCGGCTCACCGGGCCGAGTGACGTCTTTGGGCTCGAAGGCGGCGCGGAGGGCCGGTGGGTGTTGCAGATGAGCTCCCCGATGTTGCCGACGGAGCTGTTCGTCCTGGACCCGGCGGCCGGGTCGGAGCCGCGCCGGCTGACCCACGTCAACGATGCGGTCCTCGCCGGGCTTCGGCTGGTCGACGCGGAGAAGGTGACGGTGACGAGCGCCGACGGCACGCCGGTCGAGACCTTCATCTACCGGCCGCTGGACTTCCAGGCGGATCGCCGCTACCCGACCCTGCTGTGGCTGCACGGCGGCCCCATGGCCCAGTACAGCTACAGCTTCGACTTCAAGGCCCAGCTCTTTGCCGCCCAGGGCTACGTGGTGGTGATGCCCAACCCGCGCGGCTCCACCGGCTATGGCATCGACTTCACCCTCGGCATCTTCGCCGATTGGGGGAACCACGACCTGCAGGACGTGCTGGCCGCCGTCGACCATGCCGTCGCCGCCGGCTACGCGGACGGCGACCGGCTGGGGGTGGGGGGCTGGTCCTACGGTGGGATCCTGACCAACTTCGTGATCACGTCGACCGACCGCTTCAAGGGCGCCATCTCCGGCGCCGGGGGAGGCCTTTGGGTGGCCGACTACGGCCACGACCACTACCAGCGTTGGTGGGAGGGGGAGCTCGGGCTGCCCTGGGAGCACCGCGAGCTGTGGGAGCGTCTGTCGTCCTTCAATAAGGTCGAGCGGATCCAGACCCCCACCCTGTGGATCGGCGGCGAGGTCGACTGGAACGTGCCGATCCTCAACTCCGAGCAGATGTACCAGGCGATGCGACGGCTCGGGCGAGACACCCGGCTGGTGGTCTATCCCGGCGAGGACCACAGCATCGACAGGCCCTCCCACGTGAAGCACATGCTGGAGCAGTTCCTGGGCTGGTTCGGGACCCACGTCAAGGGTCAGGGGGACGCCGGTTGAGGCGGCCGGTCGGCATCTGGGCGCTGGCGCTCGGCCTGCTGGGGACGGCCACGGCACGGGCCGAGGTCCGGCTGCCCCACGTCATCGGCAGCCACATGGTCCTGCAGCGCGACCGGCCGCTTCCCATCTGGGGTTGGGCCCGGCCCGGCGAGGCGGTCCAGGTCGAGCTGGCCGGCCAGCGGGTCGAGACGGTGGCCGACGACGAGGGCCGTTTCCGGGTGGAGCTCGGTCCGGTTGCGGTCGGCGGGCCCTACGAGATGGTGGTCCAGGGCGACAACCTGATCGAGCTCTCCGACATCCTGGTCGGCGAGGTCTGGCTCTGTGCCGGCCAGTCCAACATGGAGATGGGCGTGGGGCTGGTGCGGGACGGCCCGCAGGAGATCGAGGCCGCCAACTACCCGCGGATCCGCCTCTTCGACGTGCCCAAGCGCCTGGCCGCCCAGGGCGCTGCGGACGTCGACGAGGAATGGCGCGCGTGCAGCCCGCAGACCCTGGCCCGGGACGGGTGGGGCGGCTTCTCCGCGGTCGCCTACTTCTTCGGTCGCAAGATCCACGAGGAGCTCGACGTGCCGGTGGGCCTGATCGACGCCTCCTGGGGCGGCTCGTCGATCGAGCCGTGGCTCCCCCGAGTGGCGCTCTCCGGGACCCCGGCTTTGCGGGCGCTGGGGGACGAGGTCGTGGAGATGGACCGCCGTTACCGGGAGCGGCTGGGGCCGGCCCTGGACGAGGTGGAGGGGTGGATCCGGCAGACACGGTCCGCGCTCGCCGAGGGGCGCGCCCGGCTGCCCGAGACGCCCGACCTGCCCCGACACCCGATCACCCAGACCGACCCGCGGGCCTGGCCCTGGCGCCCTACCGGCCTCTTCAACGGGATGATCCAGCCTCTGGTCCCCTTGGCGATTTGCGGTGCCCTCTGGTACCAGGGCGAGTCGAACCTGGCGGACGGCCTCCTCTACCAGGAGAAGCTCGCCGCGCTGATCTCCGGCTGGCGGCGGGCCTTCGGCGAGGGCGACCTCCCCTTCTACTTCGTCCAACTGGCTCCGTTCCGCTACCTCGACCAGGCCACCGGCCAGCCCACGCCCTACCGGCTTCCCGAGATGTGGGAGGCCCAAAGGCGTTGCCTCGAGATCCCCCACACCGGCATGGTGGTCACCACCGACATCGGCGACCTCGACGACATCCACCCGAAGAACAAGCAGGAGGTTGGCCGCCGTCTGGCGCTGTGGGCCCTGGCCCAGACCTACGGACACAAGGGCCTCGTCTACTCGGGACCGCTCTTCAGCTCCGTGTCCGCGGACAGCGGACGGCTTCGCCTCCGCTTCGAGAACGTGGGCGGGGGGCTTCGCAGCAGCGACGGGGAGCCGCTACGGGGCTTCGAGGTGGCCGGCGACGACGGCGAGCTCATCCCGGCGAACGCGGTGATCGACGGTGACGAGGTCCTCGTGTTCAGCGAGTTCGTGGAGTCCCCGGTCGTGGTTCGATTCGTCTGGCAGCAGGAGGCCCGGCCCAACCTCGAGAACCGGGCCCAGCTTCCCGCCTCGCCGTTCCGGGCCGAGCTGCCTCGGGACGTGGTCGGAGTGAAGGTCGACGCCGGCGACGTTCGGGGGCCGATCAGCGACAAGCTGCTGGGGGTCAACCTGAGCTTCGACCACGACACCGACGAGCTGTGGGCGGACGGGTCTCTGGCTGAGCGGCTGCGTCAGGTGGGGGCCGGGGTGCTGCGGTATCCGGGCGGCGAGGAGACATCGTTCTTCCACTGGGAGTACCCCGGCGCCCCGGGCTTCCGCGACGTGTGGGACACCGACCCGGCCAGCCGATACCACGCGGACCTGGAGGCCGCCGGCCGGAACCCGGGCCACATGGACCCGGACGAGGCCATCGCCTGGTGCCGGAAGATCGGGGCCGAGCCGGTCCTGGGCGTCAACATCGAGTCGGGGGTGCGCCTGGGCCGCCTCGAGGACGGCATCGCCGAAGCGGTTCGCCTGGTGCGCCACTGCCAGAGCCGCCGGGTCCGGTACTACTACCTCGACAACGAGAGCACCCGCAGCGAGCCGCCCAACTACAAGCAGCAGAGCGTGGCCGAGTACGCCTCCCACGTCCGCGCCTTCTCGGAGGCGATGAAGGCCGCCGACCCCTCGATCGAGCTGATCGCCAACCTGATGGGGGCGCCCTCCAGCCCGGACTGGCGTGAGCTGCTGCGGCTGGCCGGCGGCTACTTCGACGTCGCCGACGTGCACTGGTACTGGAACGACGGGACGGCCGACTGGGACCAGTGGCTGGAGACCAACCCGATGGCCTTCTATCCCTGGGAGGCCGAGCAGTTCCGCCAGGCGGCCCGGGAGGAGGGGCTGGACACCGAG
Organism: uncultured Acidobacteriota bacterium; assembly: GCA_964574335.1. Classification (GTDB taxonomy): domain Bacteria; phylum Acidobacteriota; class Vicinamibacteria; order Fen-336; family Fen-336; genus CAZNNH01. Next base: position 10,218 of record CAZNNH010000183.1, read on the forward strand.
CTGGCGATGCTCGAGTGGAACGTCGGTCAGAACCCCAACCGCCCCCACTCGCCGCTCCAACTGGCCCTGATGCAGGCCGAGATGCTGGGGCAGATCGTGGAAGGCCGCTACGCCATGGCCTGCCTGTGGCCCCTGGTCTGGCCGGTCGAGAAAGGGAGCTTCCAGACCGTGGTCGACCCGCAGACGCTGCAGCCCACGCCGACCTATCGCCTGTTCGAGCTCTATCGCCACGTGCTCGGCCAGAAGCTGGTCTGGAGCGAGACGGACCGCTCCCACGTGCGGCCGGTGGCGGCTCTGGGCTCGGACGGCCACACGCTGTGGATCTACCTCCTGCACAAGTCGGCGGCGGGCCAACGGCTGCAGGCCACCATCGACGTGGCCGGCTTCTCGGGTCGGGAGGCCGAGGCGGTGGCCCTGACCGGCGAGGGCCCCGAGGCGGCGGAGGCGGAGCTGCGACCGCTGGAGGTGCAGCGTCGCTCTCGGGGGCCCTACCAGGTGACGCTGCCGCCCCACTCGCTGACCCTGCTCACGCTGCGTCGTTGATCGCGGGGCGATTCCCGGCCGGCGGGCAAGGCGGCCCTTGGCCGGCGAGGCGGTGCGCCCTATACTCTGGGGCACATTCTGCCAAGGAGGCGAGTTGAGAGCTGTCGCTTGCGTGTGTCTCTTGTCGGGCTTGCTGTTGGTGACCGGAGCCCAGGGTGAGCCCGTGGACATGGAACCCGGGGAGTGGCAGATCACGACCACCGTCAAGGTCGAGGGGTTGCCGGAGGGCTCGCCGATGCCGAGCGAGCTTCCACCCCAGGTGGTCGAACGCTGCCTGACGCTCGAGGACCTCGTCCCCAAGCCCGGGCCGGAGCAGGAGGGGTGCGAGATCGCCGAGCAGAAGGTGATCGGCGACACCGTGAAGTGGGAGATGACCTGTGACGCCCCCGAGGGGGGCGCCCAGGGGCGGGGGACCGGGACCATCACCTACTCCGGGGACTCCTTCGAGGGGGCCTTCATCATGAAGATGGAGCTCGAGGAGGGGGGCGGGACGACGACCCTGACCTCCAGGCTCGAGGGAAAGCGCCTCGGCGACTGCGAGGAGTAGCGCCGGGCGCGAGAGGGTGCCGCGGGACTTCCCGCAGCAGGGGGAACGGGTCGCGGCGCTCGTGGCCAGAGGGGCGTAGGCAAGGTGAGGAGGTTGAGGATGCTGCATGGTTCCCTGGGCCGCTGCGGGCTGGCGGCCGCCGCTACCGTCGCGGCGCTTTCGGTGGTGGTCGTGCCGCGGGTGGCGCTGGCGCACTGCCAGATCCCCTGCGGGATCTACGATGACGAGGCGCGCTTCCGGATGCTCGAGGAGGACATCACCACGGTCGAGAAGTCGATCAACATGATCAACCAGCTCTCCGCCGAGCCGGGCAAGAACGCCAACCAGCTCGTGCGCTGGGTCATGAACAAGGAGCACCACGCCGACGACATCGCCGAGATCGTGACCCAGTACTTCCTCCAGCAGCGGATCAAGCCCGAGGAGGCCGACTCCGCTCCCGACCAGTGGAAGGCCAAGGTCAAGGCCTGCCACACGATCCTGGTGCTGGCCATGAAGGCCAAGCAGGGGACCGACCTGGTCCAGGTCGAGAAGCTCCGGGAGCAGGTGGCGGCGCTCAAGCAGGCCTACTTCACCAAGGAAGAGACCGAGCACCTGGAGCAGGAGCACGCGCACGGACAGTAGTCGGGCGGCTCTTCCCGGAACGGTCGGGCCGGCCGGGTCGGGCGGTTACTCGGTCGGCTCGATCGTCACGTGAGAGAACAGCGCGGTCTCGGTGGTGGGAGGGTCGTGTGAGCAGACCACCAGGCCCGCGTAGACGGTGTCGGGGAGCGAGACCCGGACCGAGCCCACCCTCTCGAAGGGGAGGCCGGTGCGGCCCACCCACATGGTGAAGCGGTTCCCACGGCGCTCGAGACGGATGTCGGCCGGCGCCGAGATCCGCGATCGGGTCTCGGCGGTGTTGCCGCCCCGCTCCTTGCGGTGCTGCAGGGAGATGATCCCGTTGCCGTGCACCACCACGTCCACGTAGGCGGCGTCCGGGTCGAGGCTCTCGCGCAGCATCCAGCCGGCCTTGCGGTACTCGTTGTGCCCCCGGCCCAGCAGGCGCACCGTGGCGGTCACGGTCACATCGCCGGTGACCTGCCGCCAGGCGAAGTGGAAGGCGTCGACGGAGTCCCAGATGTTGTGACCGCTGGCGGTGATCCGGTACTCGTCGGTGGCGCAGTCGTGGACCATCGACCCGGGGACCTCCACCTCGCCGACGTCGCCGTGGCCCTCGAACAGGCCGAGCTCCCGGCAGGGGCGGGGGACGGCCTCGACCGGCTGGGCGGGGGCCTCGACCGCGGCGAGCCAGAAAAGGACGGCGGCGGCGGCACACAGACGCATCAAGCTCCCTCCTCGGAACCACCCGTCACCATGAGCTACGCGTCTGGACGCGCGAAAGTTCGCTGCCCAGGGGACATGACC
>CAZNNH010000184.1:0-12625 GCA_964574335.1 uncultured Acidobacteriota bacterium
ACGACGGCGAGGACAGCGAGAACTGGGACGCCTTCTACTACCCCCTCGGCGACGCTCGCCGGACGCTCGACGCCTTCGTGGACCTTCTGGAGGACCGGCCTGCGGTGGGCGCCGAGAGCTGGAGCCGCGAGCTGCTGCCGGCGGTGGAGGGGTAGCCGGTCGCCTCGTGCCGGACGCGGGGGAAGGCGGTGCCGGGGCGCCCCGGAAGGGGGAGCCCACGGCGGGCTACCGGGCCGACAGGAACTGTTCCAGGTCCCGGCGGGCCTCGGCGGCCCGGCGGTCGCCGAGCTCGGCGTAGCAGGCGACACGCATCCGGAGCACGTCCTCGCGCCAGGCCACGTGCTGCTCGAAGGGAAGCAGCGCGTCGTAGCAGCGGCGGCCGAGCCCGGCCAGGCCGGCGATCTGCAGCCGCACCAGGGTCCGGGGCTCCTCGAGCGCGGCCACCGCGAACGGCTGGCCCAGGGCCTCGAACAGGGCCGGCGCCGCCTCCGGATCGGCCACCGTCAGCTCGACCGCCAGGCCGAGCGCGTGGACCATCGCCACCTGGCTGGGCCACGGGTCGGAGCGGTAGCTCACGAAGGCCGACACCAGGGCGTTGCGCGCCAGCTCACGCTGGCCCAGTCGGAAGGCCAGCCGGGCGGTGGCCGCCGCCGCCTCGGTGGGCTGGAAACGATCGAGGGCGCGGATCGCCTCGGCGGCCTGCGGGTCTCCCGCGTCGGCCAGCCCCTCCGCGAAGATCGTGGTCTCCACCATCCCCTCGGGCGGCGCCGGCTGCGCGCGGAAGGCAGTGACGGCCTCGGAGAGCCGGCCGGCGAGGTAGGAGGCGTGGGCCTGGGCCCGCAGCCGATCGCCCTCCTCGGCGTCCGGTTGAGGCGGCGCCGGGGCACCGGCGATGGTGTAGATGGCCAGGCGCTGGCGGCGCACCCGCGACCAGTTCACCTCGCCCTCCAAGTCGGGGCGGTCGGCGCCCGCCTCGGCGGCGCTCCGCCGCAGCTCGGCCACCTCGAACAGCCCCTGACGCGACAGCGTCTTGGCGAAGGAGAACTCCACCAGGTTGCGGTCGTCGCGGTTGCGGGCGGAGACCTGGGCGTGGATCCGGCGGCACAGCTCGGGGCCGGCGACGTAGCGGGCCAGCACGTCCTCCAGCGAGTCGGCACGCCAGGCGGCGGCGGCGGCAGCGGCCAGGGGCTGCTCGCGGAGCCGCGCGCGCAGCTCGTCGGCGAAGAGCTGGCGCGGGTGGCGCGAGGCCACCAACAGCAGGTCGAGCTGGTGCGACTGCCAGACCTCCACCTCGGGGAAGACGTCGGCCAGGGTGGCGATGATGGTCTCGACCGTGGCCCGATCCACCTCGTAGGCCTGCACCCACTGGATGAAGAGGCCGTCGTCGTCCAGACGCTGCGCCACCGATCGGTAGAACTCCCGGGTGAACAGGCTGGCCACGCCGGCACGGTAGGGGTTGGAGGGCTCCGAGAAGACCAGGCCGTAGCGCTCGCGGCTCACCATCAGGACCTCTCGGGCGTCGCCCAGGATCACGTTGACCCGCGCCTGGTCCATCACCTCGCGGTTCACCGGCGCGCAGCGGCGCGCCACCTCGAGGATGGCGGGCTCCAGCTCGACGACGTCCACCCGCCGCATCCCCGGCAGGGCCCCCAGCCAGCCGGCGGTGCTGCCGGTCCCGAGCCCCACCACCAGCGCGCGGGTGGTCTCCGGGTGCAGCAGGGCGTCGAGCATGCCGCTCATCACCTGGGTGGGGGCGTCGTTGCGGGCGTTGCCGTCGACCTTGCCGTTGACCACGAAGGAGAGGCCGGCCTGGGCCTGCAGCGCCACGCTGCTTTCGACGCCTTCCTGCTCCCAGACGATCGAGCGGCGTAGCTCGTTGATCCAGGCCCGCCGTGGGTTGGGCCCTTGCCCCAGCGGCTCGGTGGCGCGTCCCACGCCGATCGAGCCGTGGCGCCAGGCGGCGGTGGGGCCGTCCGCCAGCAGCAGCAGGCCGATCATCAACCCCGCGACCGCGGCCAGGGGGAGCGCCTCCGGGCGGCGAGCGCCATCGACCAGAAGCGCCGCCAGCGCCAACGCGACCAGCAGCAGGACCACGGCCTGCCAGCAGCCGGGGGCGGTCAGCGCCGGCATCAGCCCGAAGCCGCCGGCCAGCGCCCCGCCGATCGCGCCCACCGTGTTCCAGAGGTACGCCTGGCCCAGGTGTCGGGCGACGTCGGTGCGCCCCTGTCCCAAGAGCGCCACCAGCAGCGGGAACTGGGCGCCGGCCACGATCGAGGCGGGCAGCACCAAGACCGCGGTGACGATGGCCCAGCCGGGGAGGTACGCGGCCAGCAGCGAGCCCGCGGGAGGACGCAGCTCGAAGGCCAGGATCGCGATCCGATCGCCCAGCGCCCAGGCGATCGCCAGGCTGCCGGCCTCGAGCAGGGCGGTGGCCGCGAAGGCGGGCAGGCCGATCGGGACCCGCCGCCCCAGGGCGGTGTAGAGGGCGCCGCCCGCCGCCAGCCCGAACAGGGCCACCGCCAGCACCAGGCCGAAGGTGTACACGGTGCCGCCGAGGATCGGCGCCAGCAGGCGGTACCAGACCAGCTCCATCAGGAAGAAGGCGAAGCCGGTGACCCCGGCCGCTGCGAGCACGAAGCGGGCCGGGGCCCGTGCCGCGCGCTCCTCGAGGCCGGCGGCGCCCTCCTGCACGGGCGCCTCCCGACCCCGCGACAGCCACAGGGCGGCGCCGGCCACGGCCAGGTTGGCCAGGGCGGCGAGCCACAGGGTGGCACGGGTGCCGAAGGCCTCCAGCCACCAGAAGGTGGCGATCAGGCAGCCGGCGACGGCGCCCAGGGCGTTGACGCCGTACAGCAGGGCGGTAGCGCGACGGCCGCGGTCGGCGTCGCTCTCCACCGCCCGGGCGGCGGCCCCCAGCGTGCCGCCGGCCAGGAAGGTGGCCGGGCCCAGGATCGAGGCGGTGAGCAGCAGGCGCAGGGCGGTGCCGCCCCAGGCGCCGAGGGCGATCGTGCCGCCGAGGCGGAGGTAGGCGCCGCGCGCGAGGTCGAGCAGGAAGGGGGTCACGGCGGCGGTGAGGGCCACGCCGGCCTCGAGCAGGCCGTAGAACGCCAGTGGGTTCCTCTTGCGATCCGAGCGCGGGCCGAGCACCAGGCCGCCCAGCCCGAGCCCGCCCATGAAGACGGCCAGCACCGCCGCCGTGGCTGCGGTGCTGGCCCCGAAGATCAGGCGGAACTCGCGCTGCCAGGCGATCTGGTAGACGAGGGCCGAGACCCCTGACAGGAACAGCAGCGGCAGGACCGCGCCGATCTGCTGCGGCAGCGCCGGCGTCGGGCGGGACGGTCCGACAGTCGGCACGTCGTGGGCCCGGCGCCTTCGGGACATTCCGGTGACGGTACCAGAGTTCGAAACCCTTCGCAGGGGGATCCCGGTCCCGGGCGGGCGGCGGGCTGGCGCCGCGGCGGGGGATCGGGCATGCTCCCGCCATGGCGGCGACCGGCGACCTGACCAGCGTACGCGTCGACAAGTGGCTGTGGGCGGCGCGCCTCTACAAGTCACGCACCCTGGCCAGCACCGCCTGCGACGCCGGCCACGTCAAGGTGGACGGCCGCTCGGTCAAGCCGAGCCGGCTGCTCCACCGCGGCGAGCGCATCGTGTGTCAGACCCCGGGCGGCGACCGCGTGCTCGAGGTGGTCGAGCTGGCCGACAAGCGCGGGCCGGCTTCGGTGGCCCAGAGCCTCTACGTCGACCACACGCCGCCGCGCCCGCCCCGGGCGGACCTCGTCGACGACGTCTTCGCCGGCCGTGAGCGCGGCCTGGGCCGGCCCTCCAAGCGCGAGCGGCGGCGGATCGAGCAGCTCCACGATCGCTGGCGGCGCGGCTGAGCCCGATCAGAAGACGCCGAGCATCTCCAGCCCGTGCATGGCGTACTGGCGGATCTCCGGCTCGTGCTTCTTGAACAGGGCGATGTTCTCGGGGGGCACGTCGAGCTGCTGCGCCGCCTTCCGGGCCTCCTGGGCCTGTCCCTGGAGCTGCTCGCGCCCCTGGGCCACCTGCTCCCGCTGCTCGGCGGTGAGGCCCTCCTGCTCCTGCACCTGCCCGAGCTGCTGTGCCATCTGCTCCATGGCCTGGCCGGTGGCCTCGGAGACCGACTTGCCGCCGGTCTGCTCGGAGACCTGGGCCGCCCACATCGTCTTGTAGACCTGCTGGACCATGTAGGCGTACTCGGCCTGGCTCATGCCCACCTCGGCCGCGGCCTCGGCGTGCGCCAGGCGCAGGTCGTTGATGATCGAGAAGGCCCGGGTCACGTCGCCGAGGTCGGCGCGGTCCTTCTTGGCCGCGCTCTCGATCTCCTGCTGGTGCGGCTGGTAGACGGCGTACACGCGCTTGCGGATCTCTAGGAAGGCCAGCAGGCGGTCCTCGCTGATGCGGCCGTCCTCGGGCGGCGTGAAGTCGACCTGGTTGGCCTGCTCGCGCAGCGACTCGATGCGCTCGTTGTCGGCCGTGACCTGCTTCACCTTGCCCTTCACCCAGAAGGCGCCTCCGATCACGGCGGCCACCACCACGACGATGGCCAGCGCCGCGGCCACGGCGCAGCCGATGGCGATCTTGGCTCCGGTCTTCATGCTCGATCCTCCTGGACCACAAGAAGCTACGCGCGAGGCCGGTGGCCGTCAAGCGCGCTGTGACGCGGATCACGGACGCCTTCCGCCTCGGGCCACCCGCCCGTGGTCACGATCGACGCGCCGGCGCTGGCCTCCCGGCCAGTCAGGTGCGCGCCTCGCCGGCGAGCAGCATCGGGGCCAGCGCCCCGCTCCCCTTGGGCAGCAGCGTGACCCGACCCTTGCCCTCGAGCAGCTTCTGGGTCTCGAGGATGTCGAACATCGCCTCGGCGGTCTCCCGGTCCTCGGCGATCTTGCTGAGCGTCTCGCCCACGATCCGCGGCCGCATCGCCGCCGCCTTGGCGAACTCCACCGACGCCACCCGCTCCGCCTCGCTGCGGATGATCGACACCTGGTTGACGCCGTCCTGGCGGATCGCCGAGGTGACCTGGCGCAGCCGGTTGACCACCTTCTCCTCGATCTGCCGGATCATGGTGGCGTCGCGGAAGTGGACCTTGCGGACGTAGACGGAGCCCAGCGAGTAGCCCCACTCGTGGGACTTGGGCGTCACCTCCTCCCGCACGCTGCGGCTCATCGGGTGGCGGTTCTCCAGCATGTCGGCCAGCGGCATGTTGGAGAGGCAGCGGACCGTCGAGCTCGACACGTTGGCTCGCAGCGAGCCGCGCGGGTCGGCGTTCTGGAACAGGAAGGCCACCGGATCGGAGACGTACATCTCGTACCAGACGCCGATCCCCATCGGCGCCCCTTCCTCGGCGTTGACCGCCTGGCTGCGCAGGTACTCCTGGTCGAGGCGCAGGTCGATCACCTGGCGCCGTCCCAGCCAGTGCACGACGAAGGCCGCCGGGCCCAGGTGCAGGGGGAGCAGGTAGAAGCCCGGCTCCGTGAGCACGCCCACCACGTTGCCGAACAGGACGTAGACGTGGCAGGTCCGCTCCTGGACCACGGCGTAGAGGCCGGCCACCCGCACGAAGAACAGGAACAGCGGGACGCCGATCAGGAAGAAGACGAAGGAGAAGGCGGCGGCGGCCAGGAGCTCGGTCATCGCTGCACCTCCACGAAGGCCTGCTCGGCCTTCCCGAACAGCTCCACCTTGAGGTTGCGGACGTAGGCGGCCAGGGCCTGGGTGCCGCCTTTCTTGAGCTCGGCGATCTGGGCGGCCAGGGCCAAGAGCGGCTCCACCTCGGCCTGGGCCCGGAGGGTCTCGATCTCCACCGCCCTCTTCGATTGGACGATCTTCTGGTCGGCGGAGGCCTGGGCCAGGCTGATGTCCGACGAGACCTCGTTGTGGGCGGTGTTGATGGCGGCCAGTGCCGTCTCCACCTCGGCCGGCGGGTCGATCTCGGTGATCAGCGAGGCGTCGAGCACGATGCCGTAGCGCGCCGGGGAGGAGGCGCACTCGTGGTCCATGTGCTCGTTGATGTCCCGCAGGTTCTTGCGCAGGTCGTTGATCGAGATCCCGCGCACCGAGGCGGCCTGGGAGAGGATGGCTCCGTCCTTGGGGGGAGGCGCCTCGTAGTTGGCGATCCGCTCGCGCAGCACCGAGATGAAGTAGCCGAGCACGTGGACGATCGGGTCCTTCACGCCGAACAGGTAGGCGTAGAGGTTGTGCTCGGAGGTGCGGTAGCGGATCTGCCCCTTGAGCCCGGTGTTGAGCTGGTCCTTGGTGACGGCGTCGAGGATCCTGCCGTTGTGGTTGGCGCTGGGGGTCTCCGGGTCGAAGGCCAGGTTCTGGGTCTGGGTGGCGACGGAGACCTTGTGCACCTTCTCCCACGGCCACTTGAAGTAGGGGCCGCCCGGGGGATAGACGACGAGCTGGGGCCAGGCGTAGCGGTCGCGCTCGTGGGCGCCCAGGGTGGTGCCCACCGGGGAGCTGAGGATGGTGGCGTTGCCGTGACGCTGGGCCCTGCCGAAGACGGTCTTCGCCGCCCGCTCGTCCTGCTCGACGGTGAAGAAGCCGAAGACCCCCCAGCGGACCACGAACCACGCCACGAAGCCGAAGACCACACCGACCATCACCCCCATTTCTTTCTCCTTTCCCTGGGTCCTGTCTGTCCGGTCCGGCGCGGCACCGCGCCACACGCTGCAGTGCGACGGTGACCGCCGGCGGGCGAAGGCGCGGCGCCACAATCACGACCACCGAACGTGCGCCTCCGCTCGGACCGGCTCTCGGATGTTGCGTGTGCGGGCTACGGCGGATTATATCCCGCAGCGCTCCGGCAACGACGGGGTGTCTCCGCTCCCGGAGCCTGGTTGGCATTTTCGGCCGACCGGTGCATGATGCCCCTGGTGCCTGCCGAAGCGACGTGCCAGATCTGTGGACGGACCGTCGACCCGAGCGCCGAGCTGCGCTATCCCCGAGTCGGCTCGGACGGGGCGGTGCTGGTCGCCGGGGAGCTGCGGCGTTGCTGGGTCTGCAAGCGCTTGGGCTGCCCTGGCTGCCTTCGGGCGGTCGAGGAGCGTGCCGACGACCACTTCATCGACCTCTTGACGTGCTCGGCCTGCCAGCAGCGGGACAGCCGCGGGTAGCCGCCGCTCCCGTGTCTGGCAGCTCTCGAGTCGGGCTGCCCGCCGGCGGGAGGCGGTCGCGATCGTGACCGGCAGGGCGGTGGAGGTCTCCCGACCCTGCTATCGCTTCGGCGGCTTCGAGGTCGCCACCGCCCGGCGCGCCCTGCTTCGCGGAGATCAGGAGCTCCCCCTCATCCCCCGCTACTTCGACCTGCTGGTGCTGCTTCTCGAGCGGCGCGGCGAGGCGGTCAGCCGGCGGGAGATCCTGGACGCGGTCTGGAGCGACGTGGTGGTCTCGGACGGCGCCCTCAACCAGGCGATCCGTACGCTGCGGCGGGCCCTCGGCGACGATCCCCGCTGCCCCGCCTTCATCCGCACCGTCTCCCGCCACGGCTACCGCTTCGTGTGCCCGGACGTGACGGTCGGCGAGGACGATGCCGGCTCTCCGTCGCCCCAGGTGGCCCGCCGGGAGGCAACGGACGGTGCGGACGCCGGAGGCGGGGGCGCTACCGCCGCAGGCGACGCCTTCGGGGGCGACGCCTTCGAGGTCGCGCTCGGCCGGCTGCTGGCGAAGGACCCGCAGGCCGACCCGGAGACCGACGAGCTGGAGCGGATCGAGGCCGCGGAGCGCCTGCACGAGCTGGGCACGGCGGAGGCGTTGCGGCGGCTGGACCGGCGCCCCGACCACGAGCGGGCGCGGGCCCTCCTGCGGGAGGCACGCTGGGACGTCCCGGGCGCGGGGCCGGTCCCGCTGCTGGGTCAGCCGGGGGCGCTGCGGGCGGCGTGGGCCCTGGTGGGGCTGCGATTGCGCCGGCTGCGGCGCCTGGCCGGGGCCCGCTGGCTGGGGGCCGTGCGCGGCGGCTGCCTGGCGGGCGCGGTCGCCGGCCTGGTGGGCGGGCTGCTGCTGCGACTCGGCCCGGGCTCGCTGGCCGGCAACGGCACGCCCCTGCTCCTGGCGATGGTGGGCCTGGTGGTGGGAGGGGCCGGGGCCGCCGGCGTCGGGCTGGGCCTGGCGCTGGCCGAGACGCTGTCCCGCTCGGCCCGCGGCGCGACGTTGGTGGTCCTGGGGGCGTGCGGCGGCGGGTTGGCAGGTACGGTGGCTCACGCCCTCGGCCAGCTCGTCCTGGCCGGCCTGTTCGGGCGCGACCTCTCGCCGATCGCGGGCGGCTTCGAGGGGCTGGTCATCGGCGGCGCGGTCGGCCTCGGCTACCACCTGGCCACCCGCCGGGTCCGCGAAGGCCTGGCCGCTCCCCGCGGCGAGCGCCGGATGGTGGCCGCCCTGACGGCAGGCGCGGGCGGCGCCCTGGCCGCGGCGCTGCTCGCGTCCAGCGGCAGCTACCTGGGGGCCATGAGCCTGGACCTGCTGGCCCGTTCGTTCCCGGGATCGCAGGTGGGCCTGGGGCCGCTGGCCCGACTGCTGGGGGAGGTCGAGCCCGGACGGCTCACCACCACCGTGATCAGCACCTGGGAGGGGCTGCTGTTCGGGGGCGGGACCGTGCTGGGCCTCACCCACCGGCCCAGGCGTCAGGACCGCACCTGATCACAATTCCCTCATTCTTTTCGCCGCTCGGGGGCGCAGCTTGGCTTCCGGGGGTGCGTCTTGCGCCCCCTGAAAGGAGCCTTGGATGCTTCCGAGCCTGGCCGAGGGCCCGCAACCTGGCGGGCTGATCGTCGGCAGCGAGCCGATCACGCTTCGGAGTCGCCGTCGCCTCGAGTTCATCGACATCACGGAGGAGGTGGGGGAGGCCGTCCGCCGGTGCGGCGTGGGGCGGGGCCTGGTCCACGTGCAGAGCCGGCACACCACCACGGGGATCGTGGTCAACGAGAACGAGCCGCTGCTGCTCGAGGACTTCCGGCGGCTCCTGGAGGATTGGGCGCCGCGAAGGGCCGCCTACCGGCACAACGACCTCGACGCGCGCGAAAGCGTGCCGCCGGGCGAGCGGCCCAACGCCGACGCCCACGCCCGCGCCCTGCTTCTCGGCCACTCGGAGACGCTCGAGGTCGCGGAGGGTCGGCTCTCGCTCGGCCGGTGGCAGCGGGTGTTCCTGGTCGAGCTGGACGGACCGCGCCTGCGCACCGTGTCGGTGCTGGTCCTGGGGCGGGGCGCCTCCGAGGCGGGCCCCGGCCTGCGGGTCCTGCCTCTGCACGCCCGGGTCAGGCCATGATGAGGGGGCGAGCGATGAGGGTCAAGATGATCCTGCCGGCGCTCACCGAGGCCAAGAGCCCCTACTTCCGCCCTATCAAGTACTCGCTGTTTCCGCCGCTGGGGCTGGCCACGCTGGCCGGGTACCTGCCCGACGACGCGGAGGTCGAGCTGCAGGACGAGCACGTCGAGAGGCTGCGCCTCGACGACGAGCCCGACCTGGTGGTGATCCAGGTCTACGTGACCTCGGCTCACCGCGCGTATCGGCTGGCCGATCACTACCGGGGCCGAGGGGTTCACGTCGTCCTCGGCGGGCTGCACGTGACGGCGTGCCCCGAGGAGGCCGCCGCTCACGCGGACACCGTTTGCCTGGGGCCGGGAGAGGACACCTTCCCCGCCTTCCTCGCCGACTACCGCGCCGGGCGACCCGGGTCGGTGTATCGCTCCCGGTGGCGTGGCCTCGAGGCCTCGCCGCCGGTGCGCCGCGACCTGATCCGCCGACACCTGTACCTGGTGCCGAACTCGCTGGTGGTGTCGCGGGGCTGCCCCCACGCCTGCGACTTCTGCTACAAGGAGGCCTTCTTCGCCGGCGGGCGCAGCTTCTACACCCAGCGCGTCGACCAGGCCCTGGCCGAGATCGAGCGCCTGCCGGGACGCCACCTCTACTTCCTCGACGACCACCTCTTCGCCGATCGCCGTTTCGCGGCCGCCCTGTTCGACGGCATGCGGGGCATGGGCCGGCTGTGGCAGGCCGCGGCGACGGTGCGCTCGGTGCTCGCGCCCGGCCTGCTGGAGAAGGCGGTGGGGTGCGGCCTGCGCAGCCTGTTCGTCGGCTTCGAGTCGCTGGACCCGGAGGCCTTGCGGGGCCACGGTAAGCACGAGAACCTGGGCCGCGACTACGGCCAGGCGGTGCGGCGGCTGCACGGCCTGGGCGTGATGGTGAACGGCAGCTTTGTCTTCGGCAGCGACTGCGACCGGGCGTCGGTCTTCGAGCGCACGGTGGAGTGGGCTGTCGGGCAGGGGATCGAGACCGCGACCTTCCACATCCTGACCCCGTATCCAGGGACCCGTCTCCACCGGCGCCTGGCGGCCGAGGGACGGCTACGGCACCAGGACTGGGACATCTACGACACGCGGCACGCGGTCTTCTGGCCGCGCCACCTCTCGCCCGGCGAGCTGGAGGGCGGGTACCGGCGGGCCTACCGCGACTTCTATCGCTGGGGCTCGATCCTGCGCGGGGCCTGGAGCAAGCCGGGCTGGGGCGAGCGGGTGCGGCACGTGGCCTACGCCGGCGGCTGGAAGCGTCTCGAGCCCTTCTGGGACGCGGTGATCCGGCTGCAGCGGGTCTCCGGCCTGCGCCCCCTGCTCGAGGCGGTGCTGGCGGGCCCTGGGGGCCCTGGGGGCCCTGGGGTCAGGTCTAGACTTTTGACCTTGAGGCTCCCGCAAGAAGAACCCGAAGGGGATGGCGGCCAGATGGGCCTGGTGGAGACGTCGAAGGGCCGCGCCGGTGGGCGAGAGCGGTCGCAGGCAGTCGATGCGCCCGAGGTAGGCCGCGAGGTCCAGCGGAGCCACGGGCCGATCCTACCCGATGCGGACCGCGTGTGACTCGGACCACTGGCGCCGGGGGGCGCCAGGGGCTAACATGCCGGCTTCGAGAGGGCATCACCGCATGTCGGGAACCGAGGCGATATTCGAGGATCTCGCCACCCTGCCCTTCGCGGAGGTCTTCCGCCGCGTGTCCGCGGAGCGTCTCACCGGAGACCTACAGGTCCGGGCGGGCAAGGTCGCCAAGACGGTCTTCTTCGATCGAGGGGCCCTGGTCTTCGCGGCCAGCAACCTCAGGAAGGACCGGCTGGGCGAGGCGCTGGTGGCGATCGGCCGGATCTCGGAGCGGCAGTTCGACGACGCCACCAACCTGATGCGGATGCGCGACCGCCGGCGGCGGATCGGCGAGGCGCTCCTGGAGAGCGGCCTGCTCGACGAGAGGGAGGTCGGGCGGGCGGTGGCGATGCAGGTGCAGCACATCGTGCTCTCTCTGTTCACGCTGGCCGACGGGGTGGCCCTGTTCGAGGAGCGCGTCTGTGTGATCCCGCCCGAGTACATGGTCAGCCTGTCCGTCCACGGCCTTCTCTACCGGGGCATCAAGGGGATGCGCAATCCGGCCCTGATCCGGATCGGGATCGGCGACCTCCGGCGGAAGGTGCAGATGGCGCCGGTGCCGCCCTTCCGCTTCTCGGCGGATCGGGCCTCGCGGGAGGAGCAGGAGATCCTGGAGTGCGCCCAGACGCCGGCGCGGCTCGAGAAGCTGGTCAGCTCCGACGGGCGGATCATGCCGGTCCGGCTGCGCGCCGCGTACGCCCTCTTGAGCTCGGGCGTGCTTCGAGTGGCCGAGCCGAGTGGCGAGGACACCCAGCCGGTGGTCCAGGTCGACCAACGGGACTTCGTCCTGGTGGGCCGCGGGCCCGAGATCGGGCTCGAGCTGGTGTCGCTCTCCGACCCGCCGGAGGAGCACGTGGTCGCCAGCGGGGCGGGGGGAGAGGGCCCGGCTCCCGCCGGCGGCGACGCCGAGGCCGACAGCGAAGTCAAGGACCAGCCGCCGCCGCCCGAGGAGTCCCAGCAGCCCGAGGACGGCCTCTCCGCCGCAGAACGGGCCCTGGCCGAGGAGGAGCGCCAGAAGCACGAGGACGAGCAGGCCGTGGTCGAGGAGCTGCTCAGCCAGGCCAAGCTCCACGCAGCGATCAAGAACACCCCCGAGCTGCTCAAGATATACGCCAAGCTGATCGAGATCGCGCCCCGCCACGCTGGCTACCGGCTGCAGCTCGCCTGCACGCTGGCCTCGCTGCCCCAGACCATCAAGCGCGCCGAGCGCCACTTCGTGGAGGCGGCGCGGCTGGACCCGAACGACGCCGAGATCCGGTTCGCTTTCGGTGTCTACTACGAGCGGATCAAGCACAAGGGGCGCGCCCGGGAGCAGTTCCGGATGGCGCTGTCGCTCAACCCCCGCCACAAGCGCGCCCAGGCGGCGCTCGAGGCGCTGGCGCCCAAGGACTCGGCTCTCGATAGCCTGAAGAAGCTCTTCCGCTAGGGGGCGGGAGCCCCCCGTTTGCTAGCGGCGACCGAATTCACTTCGGGCGGCGGGTTCGTGTCCGGGGGATCGGGGGGCGGGAGCCCCCCGTTTGCTAGCGGCGACCGAATTCACTTCGGGCGGCGGGTTCGTGTCCGGGGGATCGGGGGGCGGGAGCCCCCCGTTTGCTAGCGGCGACCGAATTCACTTCGGGCGGCGGGTTCGTGTCCGGGGGATCGGGGGGCGGGAGCCCCCCGTTTGCTAGCGGCGACCGAATTCACTTCGGGCGGCGGG
>CAZNNH010000185.1:0-658 GCA_964574335.1 uncultured Acidobacteriota bacterium
GGGCGAGAGCTGGTTCGACCACGAGTGGGGCACCAGCTCCCTCGGCGCGTCGGCGGTGGGCTGGGACTGGTTCAGCCTCCAGCTCAGCGATCAGCGCGAGCTGATGGTGTTCCAGATCCGCCGGATAGACGGGGGCCTGGAGCTGGCCTCGAGCGGCACCCTGGTGGAGCCCGACGGCTCGGTCCGGAGGCTCCGCTTGAGCGACGTGGACCTGGCGGCAACGTCGCGCTGGACCAGCCCGGAGACCGGGGCCCAGTACCCGGCCCGCTGGTACCTGGCTGTGCCGTCGGCCGAGATCGACCTCCAGATCGAGCCCTGGCTAGAGGCGCAGGAGCTCCACTGCTCCTTCACCTACTGGGAAGGGGCGGTGAGGGTGACGGGGTCGAGCCAGGGCCAGCCGGTCGAAGGCAACGGCTACGTGGAGCTGACCGGCTATGCCCAGAGCATGCAGGGGGTGTTCTAGGAAGCGAGTACCATAGCCTGGCCGGGCCTCGCTTCGGCCCGGCAGGACCCAGGCGCCCCCGTCCACCCGGAGGTTCCTGAGGCGGATCCCGGAATCCCGATCCATGGCGTCCAGCACGTCCCGGGTCTGGTAGGCCAGGGATTCCAGGGTGGCCTTCACGATGTGCTCCCTGCCGATGTCCCGGGTGAGTCCGAA
>CAZNNH010000185.1:668-12387 GCA_964574335.1 uncultured Acidobacteriota bacterium
TCGGCCCGAGGGAGGTCCCATGACCCGCCGCCACCCAGGCCCGCCGCTGGTGAGGCTCGTGCCCGTCCTGCTTCCCCTGCTTCTCGCGTCGCTCGCCCAGGCCAGCGAGGCCAGGAAGGGCCCCGACCCCTTCGAAGCGCTGGCCTTCCGCTCGATAGGGCCGGCGGCCGGGGGACGGGCCGCCCGGGTGACGGGGGTCCCCGGTGACCCCCGCGTTCTCTACGTGGCGACGGCTTCCGGCGGGGTGTGGAAGTCCCACGACGGCGGCATCCGTTGGGAGCCGATCTTCGACGACCAGCCGATCTCGTCGATCGGCTCGATCGCGGTGGCGCCCTCCGACCCGAACGTCATCTACGTCGGCTCAGGCGAGGCCAACATCCGCGGCAACGTGGCCGCCGGCAACGGCATCTACAAGTCCACCGACGCCGGCAAGACCTGGTCCCACGTCTTCCGGCAGGAGGGCCAGATCGGGACCGTGATCGTCCACCCGAAAGACCCGGACGTGGCCTTCGCCGCCGTCCTGGGCCACGCCTTCGGGCCGAATCCCGAGCGAGGCGTCTACCGGACCCGTGACGGCGGCAAGACCTGGCAGCGCGTGCTGGAGCGGGACCCCGACACCGGCGCTTCCGACGTCTGCTTCGATCCGGGCAACCCGACGGTGCTGTTCGCGGGCCTCTGGCAGGCGCGGCGCCGGCCCTGGGAGCTGACCAGCGGGGGGCCCGGGAGCGGGCTGTTCCGGTCGGGGGACGGCGGCGACACCTGGAAGGAGCTGGGCGAGAAGGAGGGGCTGCCCAAGAAGCCCTGGGGGAAGGTCGGCGTGGCGGTGGCCGCTGCCGATGGCCGTCGCGTGTACGCGCTCATCGAGGCCGAGGAAGGCGGGCTTTTCGCCTCGACCGACGGCGGCCAGAGCTTCGAGCTGCGAAGCGCGCATCACGCGCTGCGCCAGCGCGCCTGGTACTACACCACCCTGACCATCGACCCGACCGACCCGGACGTGGTCTGGTTCCCTCAGGTGCCGATGCTGAAGTCGATCGACGGCGGGAAGACGATCACGAACGTCAAGGGGATCTCCCACGCCGACCACCACGACCTGTGGATCGACCCCCTCGATCCGAAGCGGATGATCGGGGCCAACGACGGCGGGGTGGACGTCACCATCGACGGGGGCGAGAGCTGGTATGCGGCGCCGCTGCCCATCGGGCAGTTCTACCACGTGGCCGTCGACGACAGCCGCCCGTACCGAGTGCTCGGCGCCATGCAGGACCTCGGCACCGCCTCGGGCCCGAGCGACAGCCTGAGCAGCGCCGGCATCCGGCTTGCCGACTGGCGCTACGTGGGCGGCGGCGAGGCGGGCCACGTGGTGGCGGTGCCCGGCCGGCCCGACGTCGTCTTCGCGGGCGAGTACATGGGCTACATCTCCCGCTACGACGGCAAGACCCGCCAGGCCCGCCACGTCGGCATCTACCCGGAGGACACCTCCGGCCATGGGGCCGAGGACCTGAAGTACCGTTTCCAGTGGACGGCCCCGATCCTGGCCTCGCGTCACCAGCCGGGCGTCGTCTACCACGCCGCCAACGTCGTGTTCCGCAGCGCGGACGGAGGGCAGAGCTGGACAGCCGTCAGCCCGGACCTGACCCGCAACGACGAGTCGAAGCAGAAGTGGTCGGGCGGACCCATCACCGGCGACAACACCGGCGTCGAGGTCTACGGCACCATTTTCGCGCTGGCCGAGTCGCCGCTGCAGCCGGGGCCGCTCTGGGCCGGCTCGGACGACGGCCTCGTCCACCTGACCCGGGACGGCGGGGCCACCTGGACCGACGTGACCGGGAACGTGCCGGGGCTGCCGGAGTGGGGGACGGTCAGCCTGATCGAGCCCTCGCCCTTCGACGCTGCCACCGCCTACCTGGTGGTCGACGCGCACCGTCTCGACGACATGCACCCGTACCTGTGGGTGACCACCGACTACGGCCGCTCCTGGAAGAGCCTGGCCCAGGGCCTTCCCCAGGACGTCTACCTGCACGCGGTGCGCGAGGACCCGAAGCGCCGAGGCCTGCTCTACCTCGGCACCGAGCGGGGCGTGTCCTGCTCGACCGACGCCGGCGGCACCTGGGGCCCGCTGTTTCTGAAGCTGCCGACGGTGGCCGTCCACGACCTGGTGGTGGCCGGCGACGACCTGGTGCTGGGGACCCACGGCCGCTCGATCTGGATCCTCGACGACCTGACCGCGATCCGGGAGATGTCGCCCGAGATCCAGAAGAAGGCCGTCCACCTGTTCTCGACCCGCGATGCCACGCGGTGGCGCCGTCATCCCGAGTACGAGGAGGAGGGGACCCTCCCGAACCCGCCCCAGGGCGCGATCCTCCACTACTACCTGAAGGAGGCGGCCGAGCAGGAGATCCGCCTGGAGATCCGCGATCCGCAGGGGCGGCTGGTCCGGACCCTCAGCAGCACCCCCAAGCCTGCCGAGGTGCCGCCCGGGGATCCCGACGGCTGGGGGGCCGAGCCGCCCAAGCCCGAGCTCAGCAAGGACAAGGGCGTCCAACGCGCGGTCTGGGACCTCAGCTACGAAGGCGCGACGAAGATCAAGAAGGCCAAGCTCGACTGGGGCGATCCGAAGCAAGGGCCGATGGTGGTCCCGGGCGAGTACACGCTCACGCTCGAGGCGGCCGGTGAGACGGTGACCGGCACGGTCAGGGTGCTGCCGGATCCACGTGTCGAGCTGGGAGCTGCGGAGCTCCAGGAACAGGTCGAGCAGAGCCTCGAGATCCGGGACGCCATCTCGCGGCTTTCCGCTGCTGTGGACAGGGTCCGGTCGATCCGGAGCCAGCTCCAGGAGCGGATCGTGCTGTGGGAGCGCTACCCTTCGGCTGAGGGCCTGGTCGAGCCCGCCCGGAAGATCGTCGCTCGCTGCGACGCCCTGGAGGCGAAGCTCCACAACCCCGAGGCGGAGGTCGCCTACGACATCCTGGCCCAGAAGGGCGGGGCCCAGCTCTACTCGAGGATGTCCGCCCTGTACGTCTTCACCCTCGAAGGAGACGGGCGGCCCACCCAGGGACAGCGTGAGACCTTTGGAGAGCAGTCGCGGGAGCTGGCCGGGTTGCTTTCCGATCTCGAGCGCCTGGAGACGCAGGACCTGGCGGAGCTGAACCGGGCGGCGGCGGCGCTGCCGGCGGTCCTGTTGCCCGAGCCCGAGCCGACGTCGTAGGGCTGGCCGAGGCGCAGGAGGTAGGGTTGCTTCAAGCTACAGCCTACGCCGGCTTCCTGAGCTGGGTGGGGCTTGTCCTGTGCACGTCGGCGGAGCCGACCGGTTTCGCCTCGGGTCTACCCCCCGAGATCCCCGACTTCTCGAGGTGGGAGAGAAGCACCGGCTTCGCCGAGCTGACCGCTCCCCACCGGACCGTCGAATACGAGCTCTTTGTAGGTCCGAGGCGGACCGGCCTGTACGAGGTGGTGCGGTATCGGATCACCATCTGCGACCCGGCGGAGCGTTCGCGCTGGCGGATCTCGGCCAACGAGAAGCTTCAATGGGACGTCGACGGAGGTGGCTTGCGACGGTACGAGTGCACGTCGGACGCGTCGGCCCGCGCCTCTCCCTGCCGATGGACGGAGCTGGCGGCCGGCACGCCGGAGTTCGGCTTCGAGACGGCCGCGGTGCTCTCCGTCTACGGGTTGCACTCCCATCTGCTCCACCAGCGGGATGCCGGGAGCCGCCAAGAAGATCGCTGAGGCTCAGCTCGCGTTGCGGGCGGCGGCCACACCGCGGTACAGCGCCTCGACCCGGGCCGCCACCGCGCTCCAGGCGTAGTGGTCCTCGACGCGGCGCCGGCCTGCCTCGCCCATCCGCTCACGGAGATCCGGGTCGGCCATCAGGCGGTTGACCGCGGCGGCCAGGTCGGCAGCGAACCGATCCGGGTCCTTCGGCTCCGAGGATCCGTCCGCTCGCCGGTCGAACGGGACCAGCAGCCCGGTCTCTTCGTGGACCACCACCTCCTTGATGCCACCCACCGCCGAGGCCACCACCGGCGTCCGGCAGGCCATCGCCTCGAGGTTGATGATCCCGAACGGCTCGTAGACCGAGGGGCAACAGAAGACGGCGGCGTGGCTGTAGAGCTGGATCGCGGCCTGGCGTGGCACCATCTCCTCGAGCCAGTGGACGTGCCCGCGCTGCCTCTCCAGCTCCCGCACCCGGCTCTCCATCTCGCGGGCGATCTCGGGGGTGTCCGGGGCGCCCGCGCACAGCACCACCGCGATCCCGGGCTCGAGATGCTCGATCGCGCGCAGCAGGTGAATGATCCCCTTCTGACGGGTGACCCGACCCACGAAGAGGACATACGGCCGGTCCTCCGGGATCCCGTAGCGGGCGAGCTGGTCGGTGGCCGGAAGGAACCGGTACTCGTCGACGTCGATGCCGTTCGGGATGATGCTGATCCGGTCCGCCTCCACTCGGAAGTGGTCGAGGACGTCCTGGCGGGTCTCCTGGGAGACGGCCACGATCGCGTCGGCCATCTCCAGGGCGGTGCGCTCCACCCAGCTCGAAAGGTCGTAGCCGCGGCCGAGCTGCTCGCGCTTCCAGGGGCGCAGTGGCTCCAGCGAGTGGATGGTGACCACCAGCGGGGTGCCATGGAGCAGCCGGTGGAGGATCCCCGGGAAGTGGGTGTACCAGGTGTGGCAGTGCACGACGTCCGCGTGGGCTGGCTCGACCGCGAAGGACAAGCCACGCTGGAGCGTGGCCAGGGTCGAGCGAAGCTCCTCCGGCGCTCCCGCCAGCAGCTCGGCGACCGGCGCGTAGCCGCGAACCGTCAGCGGTCCGCTGATGGCGCTCTGCTCCCCGAAGCAGCGCACCTCGACCTCGAAACGTCGGGCCAGCTCGCGTACCAGGTACTCGACGTGCACGCCGGCCCCGCCGTAGACGTTGGGCGGGTACTCGTTGGTGAGGATGAGGGCCTTCATGCGCACATGGTACCCCTCCACTCCAGGTTGACACCGTGCCAGGGCCTTGGGTAGCTTCTTGCCATCACACCCGAGGAGCTCAAGGCGATACGGGAGAAGCTGGGCCTCAGGCGGCGTGAGCTGGCCCGCAAGCTGGGTGTGTCCCGGAGCACGGTGTGGCGCTGGGAAGCCGGCGTCCATCCGATCGAACCGGTCTCGGAGCGGCTGGTGCTGATCCTGGCCGCCTCGGCGCCGCCCCCGGCCCCGGAAGGCTGAGCGGCATGTCGGGCTTGCCGCAGGTATCTGGCTCCGAAAAGTCAAAAGTCTAGACCTGACCCCCATGCTCTTCCCGCGGATGTTTCGGGTTCGTCAGCGCTTCGAGCGGCCTCGGGTGGGGGACCTGGCGGCCGAGGTGGAGGGCCAGCTCGCGGGGCTTTCGCTGTCCGGTGTCGTGGGGTCCGGCCAGCGGGTGGCGGTGGCTGCGGGCAGCCGGGGGATCAGCGAGCTGCCGGTGATCCTGGCGACGGTGGTCCGGCACCTGCGCGCCCTCGGGGCAGAGCCCTTCCTGGTGCCCGCGATGGGCAGCCACGGCGGGGCCACCGAGGCCGGCCAGCGACAGGTCCTGGCCAGCTACGGCGTGACGGAGGCGTGCCTGGGCTGCCCGATCGAGGCCTCCATCGCCTCGGTGGTGGTGGGGCAGACGAGGTCGGGGATCCCCGTCCACTTCTCCGAGGCGGCGCTCGCCGCCGACCACGTGATCGTGGTGAACCGGGTCAAGCCCCATACCGCCTTCATCGGCGAGATCGAGAGCGGGATCTGCAAGATGCTGCTGATCGGCCTCGGCAAGCCCGAGGGCGCCCGCGTCTACCACCGCGCCATCCTCGACCGGAGCTTCGGGCAGATCCTCGAGGAGGCGCTGCCGCTGGTTCTTTCGAGGACGCCGGTGCGGGCCGGGCTGGCGGTGGTGGAGAATGCCTTCCACGAGATCGCCCGGGTCGCGGCGATCCCCGCCCGGGGGCTCCCGGACGCCGAGAAGCCGCTCCTGAAGCTGGCCCGGGATCTGCTGCCGGGGCTCCCGTTCCCGGAGGTCGACGTGCTCATCGTCGACGAGATGGGGAAGGACCTGAGCGGCAGCGGGATCGACACCAACGTGGTGGGCCGGCGCTTCGATGATCACAAGGCCCAGGGCGACGAGCGGCCCCGGGTGTTGCGCATCTTCGTCAGGGGGCTGACCGCGGCCAGCCACGGCAACGCCCTGGGGATCGGCATCGTCGACTTCTGCACCGAGCGGCTGCTGGGAGCCGTCGACCTCGAGGCCACCCGGAGAAACGCGATCACCAGCCTGCACCTCTCGGCGGCGCGGCTTCCCTTCGTCTACCCGAGCGATCGGGACGCCCTGGAAGCGGCCCTCCAGACGATCGGCGTGGAGGGGCCGGAGCAGGCTCGCGTGCTCTGGATCCCCAACACCCGCGATCTCCATGAGATCGAGTGCTCTGAAGGCTTTCTCGCTTCCGCCCGGGAGCGGAGCGATCTCTCGCTGCTCGGCGCCCCCCGTCCGCTCCGCCTCGACCCGCGAGGGGATCTGCTCCCGTTTCAGGATGGCGACTGAGCCCCCTGCCGTTCGCGGCAACGTCTTTGCTGTCACCGGTTTGGGCGCGTTGACCGGTTTCGCTCGGCTGTGATAGCGTCATTCCCGGCTCGGGAGTGGACAAGGAAGACAAGCATTTGGAACCCAGCGCCGGCGTGCTCCGGAAGACACCGCTGAACGCCGTCCATCGCGAGAGCGGGGCCAAGATGGTGGCCTTCTTCGGCTGGGAGATGCCCGTCGAGTACGCCGGGCTGATCCGCGAGCACATGGCGGTGCGCGAAGCGGCCGGCCTGTTCGACGTCTCCCACATGGGCCAGATCGAGGTCGAGGGGAGCGGTGCGCTGGCCTTCCTGGAGCGCGTTGCCTCGAACCACCTGGCCAAGGTCGCGGTGGGCCAGGCCCAGTACACGTGTCTGCCGCTTCCCAACGGGGCGCCGGTCGACGACCTGGTGGTTCTGCGCCTGGCCGAGGAGCGCTACCTGCTCGTCGTCAACGCCGCCAACATCCAGAAGGACCTGAGCTGGCTCGAGGGCCAGGGTCCCGAGGGGTGCCGCCTCCGTGACCGCAGCGACGGCCTCGCGCTCGTGGCCCTGCAGGGGCCGCGGGCCCGGGAGATCCTTCTGCCCCACACCTCGCTGGACCTGGCCGGGCTCGGATACTACCACTGTGCCGAGGGCGACGTGCTCGGCCAACCCACCCTGGTCTCCCGCACAGGCTACACCGGCGAGGACGGCTTCGAGCTGATGGTCGAGGCCGCCCACGCCGAGACGCTGTGGCGGGGGCTGCTGGCGGCGGGGGCGGACCACGGGTTGCTGGCGGTCGGCCTCGGGGCCCGCGACACGCTGCGCCTGGAAGCCAGGATGTGTCTGTACGGTCAGGACATCGACGAGACCACCACGCTGGTGGAGGCGGGCCTGGGCTGGGTGGTCTCCCTCGACGAGGCCAAGGGAGACTACATCGGCCGGGCGGCGCTCGAGCAGCAGAAGAAGCACGGGGCGCCCCGGAAGCTGGTGGGGTTCGAGATGGTCGGCCGGGGGATCGCCCGTCACGGCTACCCGACCTACCTGAACGATCGGGCGATCGGTGCCGTCACCTCGGGCAGCTACGCCCCTTTCCTCAAGAAGAACATCGGGCTCTGCTACCTTCCCACCCAGAGCGCGGCGGTGGGGACCACGTTCGAGATCGAGGTGCGGGGCCACCGTCTCCCGGCACGGGTCGTGCCGACGCCTTTCTACAAGCGGCCTCGATAAGGAGCGCCCCATGTATCCCGACGATCGCCGGTACTCGAAGGAGCACGAGTGGATCCGCCTCGAAGGGGAGCGAGGCACGATCGGCATCACGGACTACGCGCAGGCCCAGCTCGGCGATGTGGTGTTCCTGGAGCTGCCCGAGGTCGGCGCCAGCATCGCCGTCGGCGAGCGGTTCGGCACCGTCGAGTCCGTGAAGGCGGTCTCCGAGCTCTACGCTCCGGTCAGCGGCCAGGTGCTCGAGGTCAACGCCGCCCTGGCGGAGGCCCCGGAAGGCGTCAACGCGGAACCGCATGGAGCGGCCTGGATGATCGTGGTGAAGGTCGAGGACCCGTCCCAGGCCGAGGCGCTTCTGGACGCCGCCGCCTACCAGGCGCTGGTCGAGAGCGAGGCCTCCTGAGCCCAGCGCCATCGCCGCAGGGCCGCGGTAGCGCGGCCGAGGCAGGTGCCGAATGACGACCGCCCGCGAGAACCCTCTGGACAGCCACGACAGCTTCGAGCGCCGGCACATCGGCCCCGACGCCGCCGATGTGCGGCACATGCTGGAGGTGCTCGGCTATGCCTCGCTGGCCGCCCTGATCGACGAGACGATCCCGGCCCGGATCCGGATGGACCGGCCGCTCGAGCTCCCGCCGCCGCGGGGCGAGCACGAGGCGCTCGAGGAGCTGCGCAAGCTGGCGACCCAGAACCGGGTGTGGCGCTCCTTCATCGGCCTCGGCTACCACGACTGTGTCACGCCCCCGGTGATCCAAAGAAACGTCCTCGAGAACCCCGGCTGGTACACCCAGTACACGCCCTACCAGCCCGAGATCTCCCAGGGTCGTCTGGAGGCGCTCGTCAACTTCCAGACCATGATCGTGGACCTGACCGGATTGCCGCTGGCCAACGCCTCGTTGCTCGACGAGGCCACCGCCGCCGCCGAGGCCATGCACATGTGCCTGGCTGCGGCCGGTCCGGGCCGCCGCCTGTTTCTGGTCGCCGAGGACTGCCATCCCCAGACCATCGCCGTGGTGAAGACCAGGGCCCGGCCGCTGGGGGTGGAGGTCGAGGTGGGGCCGGTGGAGGCCTTCGACTACCAGCGCCCCGGCCTGTGCGGCCTGCTGCTCCAGTACCCGGGCACCGACGGACGGGTGCGCGACAACGCCGAGTGGGTGCGCCGCGCCCACCTGGCCGGCGGTCTGGTGGTGGTGGCCGCCGACCCTCTGGCGCTGGTCCTGCTACGCCCGCCGGGCGAGCTCGGGGCCGACATCTGCGTCGGCTCGGCCCAGCGTCTGGGCGTCGCGCTCGGCTTCGGAGGGCCGCACGCCGGGTTCCTGGCCACCCGCGAGGAGCACAAGCGTCAGATGCCGGGGCGTCTGGTGGGGGTCTCGCGAGACGTTCACGGTGCGCCGGCCTACCGGCTGGCGCTGCAGACCCGCGAGCAGCACATCCGTCGCGATCGGGCCACCAGCAACATCTGCACCGCCCAGGTCCTGCCCGCGGTGCTGGCCAGCATGTACGCCGTCTACCACGGCCCCGAGGGGCTGCGGCGGATCGCCTGGGGCGTGCACATGCGGGCGGTGACGCTGGCCGTCGGCCTGCGCCGGCTCGGCCACGACCTGGGGCAGCAGCCCTTCTTCGACACCCTGACGGTGCGTTTCGACCGGGCCTTGGGCGACAAGTACCTGGCCCGTGCCCAGAAGCGGGGCATCAACCTGCGGGCCTACCCGGACGGGCCGATCGGGATCGCCCTCGACGAGACCGTCTCCCGCGCCGACCTCGAGGCGCTTCTGGACGTGTTCGCCGAGGACGGCGGGCCCCGTGCCTCGCTCGACGAGCTGGCGGCGGTGGCCGACACCTGCATCCCTGCCTGGCTGCTCCGTACCAGCGACCTGCTCACCCATCCGGCGTTCAACACCCACCATTCCGAGGCCGAGATGCTGCGCTACCTGCGCAGGCTCGAGGCCCGCGATCTCTCGCTCACCACCTCGATGATCCCGCTCGGCTCGTGCACCATGAAGCTCAACGCCGCCTCCGAGATGCTGCCCATCACCTGGCGGGAGTTTTCGCGGCTGCACCCGTTCGTCCCCGCCGACCAGGCGGTCGGCTACCGTCGGCTGATCGAGCAGCTCGAGGCGTGGCTGTGCGAGATCACCGGCTTCGTGGCGGCGTCGCTGCAGCCCAACTCCGGGGCCCAGGGCGAGTACGCCGGGCTGCTGGCGATCCGCGCCTACCACGAGAGCCGGGGGGAGCCGGGGCGGAACGTCTGCCTGATCCCCGTCTCCGCCCACGGCACCAACCCGGCCAGCGCCGTGCTGGCCGGCTTCCGGGTGGTCCCCGTGCGTTGCGACATGCTCGGCAACGTCGACCTCGCCGACCTGGCGGAGCGCGCCCAGGAGCATCGCGCGGAGCTGGCGGCGTTGATGATCACCTACCCTTCCACCCACGGGGTCTTCGAGGAGCGGATCGCCAGGATCTGCGAGATCGTCCACGAGCAGGGCGGCCAGGTGTACATGGACGGGGCGAACATGAATGCCCAGGTCGGCCTGTGCCGGCCAGCCGACATCGGTGCCGACGTCTGTCATCTCAACCTGCACAAGACCTTCTGCATCCCGCACGGGGGCGGCGGCCCCGGAATGGGGCCGATATGCGTGGCCGGCCATCTGGCCCCGTTCCTGCCGGGGCACCCGCTCTCCGAAAGGGCGGAGCCGGGCCCGGTGGGGGCGGTCGCGGCCGCCCCCTATGGAAGCCCGAGCATCCTGCCGATCCCCTGGATGTACATCGCGATGATGGGCGAGGCGGGCCTGCGGCGGGCCTCGGAGGTGGCGATCCTGAACGCCAACTACATGGCGCGGCGGCTCGAGGGCCACTACAAGGTCCTCTACACCGGTCGTAGCGGGCGGGTGGCCCACGAGTTCATCCTCGACCTGCGGCCGTTCAAGGCAGTGGGCATCGAGGCCGAGGACGTGGCCAAGCGGCTGATGGACTATGGCTTCCACGCGCCGACCATGTCGTGGCCGGTGGCCGGCACGCTGATGATCGAGCCCACCGAGAGCGAGCCGCTTGGCGAGCTCGACCGGTTCTGCGAGGCGCTGATCGCCATCCGCGAGGAGATCCGCGCCATCGAGGAGGGCCGCGCCGACCGCGGCGACAACCCGCTCAAGAACGCGCCGCACACCGCCGCCGCGGTCACCGCCGACATCTGGACCCACCCCTACGGACGCCACCAGGCCGCCTACCCGGCCCCCTGGCTACGCGAGCACAAGGTGTGGCCGAGCGTCGGCCGGATCGACAACGCCTACGGGGACCGGAACCTGTTCTGCACCTGCCCGCCGGTCACCCTGGGCTGACGGGTTGGGGGACACGATCCGGGTTCGCCCGGCACCCGTAGCGAACCCGGTCATGTCCCCTGGGGTCGCAGGCGGAGGAAACCCGGTCATGCCCCCGCGGCGAGCTCCAGGCGGTCGAGCTGCTGGCGGTGCCCGAGCGTGATCAGCACGTCGCCCTCGGAGAGGATGGCGTCGGGGGCGGGGTTGAAGACCATCCGGCCATCCGCTCGCTTGATGGCCACGATGATGATGCCGAAGTCCTGGCGGATCTGGCTCCCCTTGAGGTCGTGCCCGGCCAGGCGGCTGCCCGGGCGGATCGACACTTCCTCCATCTGCAGCTCCAGGTGCTCGCTGCGGGTGGCCAGCTCGATGAAGTCCACCACCGCCGGCCGCAGCACCGCCTGGGCCACCCGATGGCCGCCGATCACGTACGGAGAGACCACCCGGTTGGCCCCGGCCCGCTTCAGCTTCTCGGCCGCGCCTTCGTCGGCGGCACGGGCCACGATGTAGAGGTGCTCGTTGAGCAGCCGGGCGCTCATCGTGATGTACAGGTTGTCGGCGTCCGACGCCACCACCGTCACCAGGCAGCGGGCCCGATCCACGCCGGCCCGGCGCAGCGCCTGGTCCGAGGTGGCGTCGCCGTTCAC
>CAZNNH010000186.1:0-12325 GCA_964574335.1 uncultured Acidobacteriota bacterium
CCCCGGCG
Organism: uncultured Acidobacteriota bacterium; assembly: GCA_964574335.1. GTDB lineage: Bacteria > Acidobacteriota > Vicinamibacteria > Fen-336 > Fen-336 > CAZNNH01. The sequence goes on from CAZNNH010000186.1 coordinate 9, forward strand.
GCCCCCCGGCCGTCGCGCGAGTAGGTCACCCGGGTGCCGGCGGCCACGGTGGACCGGATCGCCTCCAGGATCGTGGTGCCGGTGGTCGTCGGTCCGCGGGAGCCCTGCCAGGTGATGGTCCAGCCCCCGCACTGGGCGCCGATGTCGTCCGCGTTGCGCCCCGCCACGTGGACCCACAGGACGTCCCGGGACAGGGGGAGCAACCCACCTTGGTTCTGCAGCAGCACCAGCGACTGGCGGACCGCCCGCCGGGCCAGCTCGCGGTGCTCGGACGAGCCCACCTCGCCGAGCAGGCTGCGATCGGCGAAGGGCTGCTCGAAGAGGTGCTGCTCGAGCTTTCTGGTCAGGATGCGGCGCACCGCGTCGTCGATCCGGAGCATCGGCACCCGGCCCTCCTGAACCAACGTGCGGAGGGTGGCGATGAAGGTGCGGTAGTCGTCGGGCACCATGATCATGTCCAGCCCGGCATTGACCGCGGTCTCGACGTCCTGGGCATAGTCACCGCCGAGCGGGTCGATGCCGGCCCAGTCCGAGACCAGGAACCCGGAGAACCCCAGCTCGCCCTTGAGGACGTCGGTGAGCAGGTAGCGGTTGCCGTGCATCTTCTCGCCGTTCCAACTACTGAAGGAGGCCATGATCGAGGCCACGCCGGCCTGGATCGCCGCCTGGTATCCGGGCAGGTGGATGGCCCGGAGGGTGGCCTCGTCGAGCTGGGCGTCGCCCTGGTCCCGGCCGCCCGCGGTGCCGCCGTCGCCCAGGTAGTGCTTGGCGCAGGCCAGGATGCGGCTCTGGTAGCCGGTCACCTCGGCGGCGGCCAGCAGCGCCACCAGCGCCGGGTCCTCGGAGAACCCCTCGTAGGTCCGGCCCCAGCGCTCGTCGCGTGGCACGGCCACGCAGGGGGAGAAGGTCCAGTCGATGCCGGTGGCGGCCACCTCGACCGCGGTGGCCCGGGCCAGCTCCTCGACCAGCTCCGGATCGCGGGCGCAGCCGAGGCCGATGTGGTGGGGGAAGATCACCGCGCCGCGGACGTTGTTGTGGCCGTGGACGGCGTCGATGCCGTAGAGCAGGGGGACCTGAAGCCGGGTCTCCAGGGCGTAGCCCTGGAAGCGGTCGTACATGTCGGCCCAGGCCTCGGGGGTGTTGAGGGGCGGCGACGAGCCGCCGCCGCTCAGGATCGAGCCGAGGGCGTAGTCACGGATGTCGCTCTCCTTCACCAGGTACTGGCGGTCGGCCTGGGTCATCTGGCCGATCTTCTCGTCGAGGGTCATCTGGCCGAGCAGCGACTCGACCTCGACGGGCTGGGCCCCGACGAGGGTGGCCGAGACCAGCAGGGCGGCGGCGGGGGAGAACGCCCGCCACGCGGTCACGGCGTGGGGCCCCGGTCGACCAGCAGCCGGTGGATCGTCATCCGCATCCGCACGAGACCCATTAGGTCCTCGCGGATGGTCCGCAAGAGCTTGACGGTGCTGGCCGGGTCTTCGACCCACTCCACCGGCACCTCGAACACCCGGTAGTCGTTGCGCTCCGCCAGCAGCAGGAGCTCGGTGTCGAAGAACCAGTTGTCGTTCTTCACCAGCGGCAGCAGGCGCTGGCCGGCGCTTCTGCGGAGCGCCTTGAAGCCGCACTGGGCATCCGAGAAGTGGTTCAGGAACAGGAGCTTGATCAGCAGGTTGTAAGAGCGCGAGATGAACTCGCGGTGGCGGCTGCGCTGGGTCCGGGCGGCCTGCATCAGCCGCGAGCCCACGCACAGGTCATAGCCGGCCTTGATTCCCTCGACCAGCAGCGGGAAGAAGCGGAGGTTGGTCGACAGGTCGACGTCCATGTAGGCAACGATGTCGGCCTCGGTCGCGAGGAAGCAGCGCCGCAGCGCCAGCCCCCGACCCTTGACGGGGATCCGGAAGTGGCTCACCCGGTCGATCTCGTCCTCCAGGGCCTGGGCGATCCGGGGGGTGCTGTCGGTGGAGGCGTTGTCGGCCACCACGATCCGCCACCGGTAGTTGGCGGTACGGGAGAGAAAGCCGTGGACGGTCTGGACGCTGTCGCGGAGGCAGCGCTCCTCGTTGAAGACCGGTATCACCACGTCGACCCCGAAGTCGGCGGGGAGCCGCTGGAACTTGCGGCGGTCCCGCCCCTCCAGGGCCGGGGGGCTGCCGGGGGGCGAACCCTCGGGGGCCTCGAGCATCGGCCCGATTCTACACGGCCTACGCCCTGAGCGGCTTCACGCGGCGCCCGAAGTGAATTCGGTCGCCGCTATCGAGCGGGGGGCTCCCGCCCCCCGAGCCCCCGGGGCTTCACGCGGCGCCCGAAGTGAATTCGGTCACCGCTATCAAGCGGGGGGCTCCCGCCCCCCGAGCCCCCGGGGCTTCACGCGGCGCCCGAAGTGAATTCGGTCACCGCTATCAAGCGGGGGGCTCCCGCCCCCCGAGCCCCCGGACCCGCGAATCGGTCTAGCGTCGGACCGTGAGCCGGAGGCTCCAGGAGTTGAGACGACCGGAGTCGCCGGCCTGCACGTCGGCCACCCGCAGCGTCCAGGTTCCGCTCGCCGGCTTGTTGAGCATGGTCGGCATCGGCACCTGATCGCGCCAGATGTCCTCGGAGTCGGCGGGGGCCGTGAGGAGGAAGAGGGTGCCGTCGGGGTGCTGGACGGTCAGGGCCAGGTCGCCGCGCCAGGTGTGGCTGATGTCGAAGATCAGCACCGCCTCCAGGATGGTGCCGCCGGTCGAGACGTTGAGCTGGGAGGTGGCGATCCCCAGGTCGGGGATGTCGCGGGGCACCTGGGACGAGGTGACGGTGAAGGTCTGCTCCACCGGTCCGGACGAGGACCCGCTGCTGCCGCTGCTGCTCCCGCCGCCACCGCCGGCGGCCACCGCGACGCCTACGATCAGGGCCGTGCCACCGACCGCGCCCAGCACGATCGGCAGCGCCTTGGAGTGGCCCTTCTCCGCAGGTTCTGGGGCTTCGGCAGCGGTGGGGGGCGGTGCGGGCGCCTCGGGCGCGGCGGCCGGCTCGGGCTCCGGGGCCGGGGCGGCCTCGGGACCCGCCGTCTGGATCTGGCCGGACGCGATGGCCTCCTCCCGCGCCTGCTCGAAGAACTCGAGGATCCGCGGCGGGAACTCGCTGGGGCTCAGCTCCATCCCCTTGTCGGTCTTCCAGGCCTCGAGGAACTGGGCCTTGGCCTTCTGCTCCTGGCTCAGGCCCAGGTAGGAGATCGCCAGGTACAGGTAGGCGCGGGCCAGCTCCGGGGCCCGTCCCCGCTCGGCGGCCAGGCGTCGCGCTGCCGCGTCCAGCGTGATCACGGCCTCCTCGAAGTCCCCCTGCTGGGCCAGGGCCACGCCCTTCTCGAGCCCGGGATCGGTCGTCTCCTGTGCCAGGGCGTGCAGCGGCAGCAGAATCAGGCTGAGGCTCAAGAGGGCTGCCAGCGGCATCCTCATCTTACTCATCGGGGCCTCCTTGGTCCGGGGCGCTCGAGCACCTTCATCGCCAGGTTACTTGGGAAAGGCCTCGAACGCGAGATCCACTTCGAGCGTCGTCGTCTTGCCGGCCACGATCGTGACGTTCTTGTGCAGCGGCTTGTAGTCCGGGTGGGTCAACTGCACCCGGTGCTCGCCCGGCGGCAGGTCGAGGGGTCTCAAGGGCGTCGTCCCTTGGCTCACCCCATCCACGCTCACCGCCGCCCAGGGCAGGATGCGGAGCTTGAGATGCCCGACGGCGGCGGGACTCCGCCCCGGCCTCGGCGTCGGCGCGGCCTGCGGCGAGAGCGTGACCGGGACCGGCGCCTCCCGGGCGGTCCGGCGCGACCGGCTGGGCGGGGCTGTCGGCTCGGGGCTGGGCCTTGGGGTGGCGGAGGGCGCCGGTGTGGGCGCCGGCCGGGCCCGGGGTGTGGGCGAAGGTTGCGGCGTCGCAGCCGGAACCGGAGCGGGTGTCGGCGCCTCGGAGGGGCTGGGTGCCAGAGACGCGGGCGGCGTCTCTTCCATCGTGGGCCCGGGCAGGGTGGCCACCGGCCCCTCCGTGACCCTCTCGGAGCGGAGCTGGGTGAGCAGCCGGTTCAGGACGAAGGCCAGCACCGCGATGCCGGCGAGGGCGAGGGCTCCCGCCGCCACCCAGGCCAGCGGGTGCATCCCCGGCGGCGGTCGGCTCGGCTCGGCGGTCGCCGGCCGGCTCTCGGCCGGCGCCGGGTAGTGCCCGGAGCTCGGGGGCGCTGGTCCGGGTCGCGGGGCGGGTCGCCGGGCCGCGGGAAGCGGCGTCCTCGGAGTCGCCCCTCGTCCCGGGGCGGGCTGGGGCGTCGGCGTGCGCAGGGCCCGGGTCTCTTCCAGGCCGACGCGGTGCGGGACGCTGGCGGCCGAGGGGGGCGCCGCCGTCACCGGGAACATCGAGGCGCGGGCCCGCATCATGTCCTCGGACATCTCGAGGGCGGTGGCGTATCGGTCGTCGGGGGCCTTGGCCAGCGCCCGGGTCAGGATCGAGGCTACCGGGAAGGGGAGCCGCGGGTGCCCGGTGGCGTCCAGGAAGGGCGGCGGGTCCTGGATGTGCTTCATGATCGTGGCCACCGGCGTCTCGCCGCGGAACGGCACCTGGCCGGTGAACAGCTCGAAGACCACCACGCCGAGGGCGTAGACGTCGCTGCGGGCGTCGATCTTCTGCCCCATCGCCTGCTCGGGGCTCATGTACTCGGGGGTGCCCACGATGTGCCCGGTGGCGGTCAGGTCGGTGGCGGCCTCGGACTGCTTGGCGATCCCGAAGTCCATCAGACGCACGTTCCCGGTCCGGTCCAGCATGATGTTGGGGGTCTTGAGGTCGCGGTGGACGATGCCGGCGTCGTGGATCGCCTGTAGGCCGGATGCGATCTGGACCGCCAGGTCGCAGGCCTGCTCCGGAGGCATGGCCCCGCGCTCCCGCAGGATCGAGCGCAGGTCGACGCCGTCCACCAGCTCCATCACGATGAAGTGGAAGCGGCCGTCCTCGCCGTACTCGTGGATCCCGCACACGTGGCGGTGGCGGACCTTGCGGGCCAGCTTGATCTCCGAGACGAAGCGAAGCTGCAGCTCGCGGGTGCGGGCCACGTCCGGGCGCAGCACCTTGAGGGCCACCGTCTCGTCGAGGGCGCGGTCGTGGGCACGGTAGACGATGCCCATCCCGCCGCGGCCGACCATGCCCGAGATCTCGTAGCGTTTGGCGAGGACCGTCCCCGGCTTGAGAGCGCCCAGGGCCGTCCCGCAGCGGTGGCAGTACTCGGAGACGTCGTCGTTCTCGGCGGTACACGACGGACAGATCATGGCGGAAGACCGGTTCGGTTCCAGGCGCGGCGGCTCAAGTATCCTGCCCAATCGCCGCCGGTTCAAGGGCCTTCGGCCCGATCGGGCCCGATGCTACGGGCAGCAGGGGAGGGCGACCGCGGCGCCGGCGCGAGCGGTCGGCTCAGCCTCGAGCGGTGCCTTCGACGGCCGGGAAGGCGAGCCTGAACTCGGTTCCTGCCCCGGGCTGGCTCTCGACGCGGATGCCGCCACGGTGGGAGCGGACCACGCCCAGCACGAACGGCAGGCCCAGGCCGCGCCCGTCCGCCTGGGTCGAGTAGAAGGGATCGAACACGCGGGAGAGGGCGTCCTCGCTCATCCCCGGTCCGTTGTTGCGTACCCCGAGCACCACGTAGCGGCCGGGGGCCGGGCTGGAGCCGGTGAAGCGCCCGAACGGCTCCTCGTCGCCGGTGAAGGTCTCGAGGCCGATCGTGACCGTGACCCGGCCCGAGCCCGGGCTGGTGGCGTGGGCCCCGTTGAGGACCAGGTTCATGAAGGCCTGCTGGACCTGGGCCACGTCGGCCTCGATCCAGGCGGGATCGGGACCGAGGTCGGCCGAGAGGCTCACCCCGTCGGGGACGGCCATCTCGGCCAGGCTCAGGTGCTCGCGCACCAGGGCAGGCAGGTCGATGGGCTGGAAGAGGAGCCGGGCGCCGCCCGAGTAGGTGAGCAGCGCCCCGGTGAGCGCCCGCAGCTTCCGGCAGGCAGTCTCGATCCTCTCCAGCGGCCGGCGCGCGGTGTGGTCCGCGGGGAGCGCGTTCAGGGCCTGGGAGCCGGGCTCCACGATCTCGGGCAGCAGGTCCTCGAGGTCCCGACAGACGCCGCCGGCCAGCGCCCTGAGGCTGTCGAGCTTCAACGCGCGCTCGGCCTGCCGCCTCTGCCTGGCCAGCTCGGTGACGTCGCGGGCGATGCCGATCACGCCGACGACACGATCCCCATCTTCACAATGGGGGACCCTGGCGGTGAGGAATGTCCGGGGGTGGCCGTCTTTGGCGGGCAGCACCTCCTCGAGGACCACGGGCCGGCCCGAGCCCATCACCTGCTGGTCGCCGCGTTGGAGCGCCGCAGCGACCTCGCCGGGAAACAGCTCGCGGTCGTCGTGGCCGAGCACGCGGGCGCGGCTGCGGCCCAGGAGCGCCAGCAGCGCGGCGTTGGCCAGCAGGTAGCAGCCCAGCCGGTCCTTGACGAACACCAAGTCCGGGGTGCCTTCGACGACCGCCGCCATCAGCGCGTTCGTCTCGCGCAGCTTGGTCTCGACGAAGCTCCGAGCGGCCAGATCCTGGCGGATCAGCTCCTGAGCGTCGGGTGGGATGTCGGGGCGCGCCAACAGGTCTTCGATCGGCATGCACCCACCTCGGGCTGGATTCTATCGAGGCGGGAGGACCCCGTCCGTAGGCGGACGACGCCCCCCTATGTAGGTTGTTCGGAAGGTCCGCTGTCGGTCTCCGCCTGACACGGGCGTGCCGGCCGGCGAGATCGGGTGGGCGAAAGCGGTCTTCGCTCAGGCGACTTCGGGGTTGGTGACGGCGTGGGGCAGCTTGCCCTGATGCCGGACGACGTGATCGGCGGCGTGGGTGGCGCACCAGCTATCCGGCTTGATCAAGGCCTTGAACCCCTGTCCCACCACCAACCCGACCAGCTCCTGGACGTGGGCGCTGCTGCTGTGGCGGGGCAGGGGGTTGGCGTCGATGTGGACCGAGAGCTCCCCCGGGATGGCGGGCGAGAGCTGGAGCCCGAGCTCGACCGACTTCCAGGTCTCGAGCAAGAGGCGCTCGCGCAGCGAGCGCACCCGCGGCACGATCTCCCGAACGTAGGCGGCGCGACCGCCCTTGCCGGGGTTCAGGATCACCACCACGGTGACGAACTGGGTGTGCCGGCCGGTCTGCAGCGAGTCGGTGCCGATGTGCACCGGCTGGCCGTTCCCAGAGGCCCCGGCCACGAACGCGACGATGTCGTCGACCCGTTGCTCCTTGAGCGTCTTCCACGAGGTCTTCACGGCGGCTGACGAAACTGTACCACGGCCACGTGGCCTGTGGGCGCGTCGGTCCGTCGATGGGACCCGGCTCAGCGCTTCAGGGGGCGACGCCAGACCTGGTCCGCGTCGCCGGAGGGCTCTGCTGGGGCCGGCTGCGAAGGGCGGCTCCCTCCTCGATCCTTCGCCGGGGCGCCGTCGGCAGGCAGCTCCGGCACGCCGGTCGCGGCGGCGGCCGGGAGCTCGACCCCTTCGGCTTCGGGGTGCCTGGGCATCCTGCCTGCGTGGGCTGCAACGGCGGTGCCACCGCGCCGGGCGACCGCGGGCGGATCCTCAATGGCCCCCTGGCCACCAATCGGAGGTTAGTACTCTGATTAGATCGGAGGTTACAATTCCGATTGGAGGTTGGCCATGTTGCTGCGCGTCTTCCTCGAGGCCCGACCGGCGGCCCAGCGCCGGCGCATCCAGCGGCTGCTGCAGAGGCTGGAGGAGGTAGCCGTGGTCCCCTCCAGCGGACGCGGCCCACTACTCGAGCGCCTGGCCCAGGCCGACGCCGATCTGGTGGTGGTGAGCCGGAGCGCCCTGCCCTCGCCCTGGGAGCCCACCCTGCTCGCGATCCGGGAGCTGCCCAACCAACCCGAGATGATCGTGGTGGCCGAGCAGGAGGACCCGCAAGGGCGCGCCGCCCTGCTGGCGGCGGGCTGCCGGGCGGTCCTGTTCCAGGGGCTTCCGGACGCCGCCATCATCGAGACCTTCCGCACCCTGGTGCAGCGCCAGCACGAGGAGGCGGTGCGCCGCCTCCGGGCGGACCGCCCCGAGGAGCGCTACAGCCTGGGGGACTTCGTCACCCGCAGCCCGGCGATGCGCGCATTCATGGACCTGGTCCGGCGGGTGGTGCACAGCAGCTCGTCGCTGCTGATCCTGGGCGAGACGGGGGTGGGCAAGGAGCGCCTGGCGCGAGCCATCCACAGCGAGGGGCCGCGGAGCCGGGGACCGTTCATCGCCGTCAACTGCGGGGCGCTCCCCGAGGGGCTGCTGGAGACGGAGCTGTTCGGCCACGAGGAGGGCGCCTTCACCGGGGCCACCCGGGCCCGGCGTGGCTACTTCGAGCTGGCCCACCGCGGCACGCTGTTCCTGGACGAGATCGCCGACCTGCCGCTCCACCTCCAGGTCAAGCTGCTGCGGGCCCTGCAGGAGCGAACCATCCAGCGGGTGGGTGGGGAGCGGCCGCTGCCGGTGGACGTGCGGGTGATGGCGGCCACCAACCGAACCCTCGACGCCGAGGTGGCGGCCAGGCGGTTCCGGGCCGACCTCTACTACCGCCTGGCGGTGGTGACCCTGAGCGTGCCGGCGCTGCGCGATCGGCGTGAGGACGTCGCGCCGCTGGTGGCCGACCACATCGAGCACTTCCGCGCCGCCCTCGGCCGCCAAGTGACCGGGATCCGGAAGGACGCCCTGGAGGCGCTCTTCCGCTACGAGTGGCCGGGGAACGTCCGCGAGCTGATCAACGTGATGGAGCGGGCGGTGCTGCTGTGCTCCGGGTCCGAGGTGGGCCTCTCGGATCTGCCCTCGAGCATCGCGGGGCGGCCGGAGCCGGCCGGCATCTCCGCCACCGAGGATCCGTTCTGGGGCGATCTCAAGGGCCCCAGCTCGACCTGGCTGCAGGGACCTCTCGGCCTGGCTCGACGCCAGGCCGCCGCCATCGTGGAGCGTCGCTACCTGAGCGAGGTGCTCCGGGCCCACGGCGGCCGGATCGGCGACACCGCCCGCCACGCCGGCATCACCGAGCGCTCGCTCTACGACCGCATGACCCGCCACGGTCTCCGAAAGGAGAGCTTTCGACCGCGCCGCGATCGGAGGTGAAGCCTCCGATGCGGTGCCGCGGAGAGGCCCGGGCTGCGCCCGAGGTCCACCCTCCATCCTATTGCAGATTAAGGGTTTACCCGCTCCGGCCTGGGACGGGCGGGCTGGCGTGCCTCTTGCTTCAAAGGCGCCCGGAGTCCGGGAGGTCCGGCTCCCAGCCTTCCCAGGGGTCCGCCGGGAGGGCCGACTGGAGGACTCGGACGAGGGCGCTCCTCGGAGCCGCCCGAGAAGGCAAGGAAGACGCACGAAAATGGCAGCAACAACCAGAACGATGCTCGTCGCGGTGGTGGGTGTGGCAGCCCTGACGGTGGCCTGCGCCAAGGAGCCGACGCCCGAGATCCAGGGCGCCCAGGCCGCGTTGCAGGCGCTCTCCCCCGAGGTCGGTGAGTACGCTCCCGAGGCGCTGAGCGCGGCGCAGGACGCCCAGGCCGCGCTCAATGCCGAGCTCAAGGTCCAGCAGGACAAGTTCGCCCTGTTCCGCTCCTACGAGAAGACCAAGGAGCTGGCGGCAGCCGCCCAGACGGCGGCCGAGCATGCGGCGACCGCGGCCGAGGCCGAGAAGGAGAAGGTCCACACCGAGGCGACCGCCATGCTGAGCGAGCTGCAGACCGGCATCGAGGAAGTCAAGACCCTCCTGGCCCAGGCTCCCAAGGGCAAGGGCACGCAGGCCGACCTGGCGGCGCTGTCCGCCGACCTGAGCCAGGTGGAGGCGTCGGCCGGCGAGGCAGAGGCGGACCTGGGCGCCGGCAAGTACCGTGACGCCAAGGCCAAGCTGGAGGCGGCCAAGCAGACCGCAGAGCGCATCAAGGCCGATATCACGGCGGCGATCGAGGCCAAGAACGCGGCCAAGGCCCGCAGAGGCTGAGGAAGGCCAGGACCGCGGGGGGGACGTCTCGTGTGGCGGCCCCCCGCGGTTTGCGGCTTTCCCGGAACGAGGTGAACCAACGATGATGAAGAAGAAGGTCCTGCTGGGCGTCTCCCTGGTCCTGGGGGCGACGGTGTTGGCCACGTACGTGCTGCGGCGGGTGGCTCGGCGAGCCACGGACGGCTTCTGACCCGGGCCGAAGAGCGTCCCGCGCCGCGCCCGCGAGGGGGGCGGCGCGGACGATGGGGGTGGGTGGTCGCCGTGGGGCTGCTGCTCTTGGCGGTGACCACCCACGAGGTGCTGAGGCGAAGGCCGCGGACCCGGGCGCCGGCCGATCTGCTCGACGAGGTGAACGTGTCGCTGGCCCGGGCGCGGAGGGCGGGAGCGGCGCAGTGGGCGCCGGCCGAGCTGGCCCGGGCCGAGGCGGCGGCGCGCGAGGCTTGGGGCGCCTACCGGCGCGAGGCGAGCCGCCTGCAGGTGAGCCGCGACTTTCGCCCGGTCACGGCCGAGCTCGGCGAGGCCAAGCAGCTCTGCGCGGGGGCCGAACGAGCCGCCGCCGATGCCTGGCGCGTCGCCGAGGCCGAGGCTCGGGCCCGGATCGAGAGCGCTCGCCAGGTGCTCCAGGACGCTCTCAGGTTGGAGCGGGTGACGTCGCTGCCGCGCGCCGAGCGGGCCCGGCTGCAACGGGCTCGAATCACGCTTCGAGAGGCGACGGCCCTGCTCGAGTCCGGAAGCCCGCTCGAGTCCGCCCGAAGAGCCGAGGAAGCCGCCGAGGCGTTGCGCACGGCGGTGGCGCCGGCTCTCGGTCGGGCCCGGAGGTTCGAAGACCAGGAGGCGCTGGCGCGCTGGCGCCAGGCCATCCACGAGGCCCGCTCCTGGTCCCGGGCCACCGGCCGAGCGGCGCTTCTGGTGCTGAAGGCGCAGAACCGGCTGGAGCTGATCGTGGGGGGACGGCTGGTGCGCGGCTACGACGTGGACCTCGGTGCCAACGGCACCAGCGACAAGCTGAGCGCCGGTGACCTGGCCACTCCCGAAGGGCAGTACCGCGTGATCCAGAAGCTGGATCGGGGCGCCTCCCAGTATTACCGGGCGCTGGTGCTCGACTACCCGAACCAGGACGACCGTCGTCGGTTCCGACAGGCCCGCGCCGCGGGGACCTTGCCCCCCGGCGCCCAGATCGGGGGCCACATCGAGATCCACGGCGAGGGGGGCCGAGGCCGGAACTGGACGCGGGGCTGCGTGGCGGTCTCCAACCCGGACATGGACGACCTCTACCCCCGGGTCGCGGTCGGGACTCCGGTCACGATCGTGGGCAGCGACGGCTCGAGCGGGGCGTTCTCGGACCCTGACGCCGAGGGCGGCTCGGAGAAGGCGGGGCCATGAGCGCCCGGCTTCGATGCGGTCTTTCCGCTAGCGCCCTGGTCACACTGGCCGTCGTGGCCACCCTGGAGCTCGTGGTCCTGCTGTTGCTGGTCGGCCTGGCCGGGACCGGATACGACTACGAGACCGCCTGGAGCGCGACGGCGGCGCCTGATGGTGCGGTGGCGCCGGTCGGCCTCCGGGACCCCAGAGCGCTCCGGCTGGAGAAGGCGCTTCTCCGCCTTCGGCCTCGAGGCACCTACATCGTCGTCGACCAGACCCACAACCGTCTGAGGCTGCTGCGCGGGCGGGAGGTGCTGGTCGACGCACCATGCTCGGCCGGCTCGGGCATGGTGCTGCGCGACGGGCAGGAAGGCCAGAGCTGGGTCTTCGACACTCCCCGCGGTCGCTTCCAGGTGCTGGCGCGGCTCCGAGACCCGGTGTGGCGGAAGCCGGACTGGGCCTTCGTCGAGGAGGGCGAGCCGGTCCCCAAGGACCCCGACGATCGTTTCGAGTACGGTGCGCTGGGGGAGTACGCGTTGTACTTCGGCGACGGTTACATGATCCACGGCACACTCTACGAGCGGCTGCTCGGGCGAAGCGTCACCCACGGCTGCATCCGTCTGGGACGCGAGGCGTTGCGCAAGGTCTACGAGCAGAGCCCGCTCGGGACTTCCATCCTCATCTTCTGACCCCGCCACCATGCACCCGTTTCCTTGGCCAGGCGCGACGAGGGAGAGGCTCTGGCTCTCTCTGATTCTGTCGGCCCTCTTCGTCTCGTGCTCGGAGAGACCCCTGCCCCCGGGGCCGACCCCGTTGGCCGACCCGGTTGCCGACGCTGCCGCCGTGGCCTCGCTCGAGAAGGAGCTGGAGCTGGCGCGGGCAGGCGGCTTCTACCTCGTCGTGGACCCGGTCGCGGGCCGGCTCCGGCTGATGCTCTCGGCGGTGGAGCTGGCCGCCTATCCGA
>CAZNNH010000187.1:0-12318 GCA_964574335.1 uncultured Acidobacteriota bacterium
TTCACCCACGTCCACCTCACCCTCGGCGCCCTGTTCCGGATCAGCGGCCAGGCCGGCCCCCGCGTCCTCTTCGCCTGGGGCTTCGGCTTGGGCCTCTAGCGCCCGCGCCGCCCGCCGGCTCGGCCCCCGCCACACCTCCCGCCCCCCCCGGGCCAAGCCCGACTCCCTTGCCGAGCGTACAATGACCGCAGGGAGTGAGGTCATGGCTACAGCCAAGCAGATCGCGCTCGAGGTGGTGGAGTCCCTGCCGGATGACTGCACGCTCGAGGAGGCCGCCCGACGCCTCTACCTGCGCCAGCTCGTGGAGGAAGCGCGCGAGGACTTCCGCCAGGGGCGGGTCCTCACCCAGGAGGAGGTAGAGAGGGAAGCGGCCGAATGGATCGAGCCCTGAGATGGGCAGCGCGAGCCAGGGCTGACCTCCGCTCCTCGGCAGAGTACATCCGACGGGATTCCCCAGGCGCTGCCGCGGCCTTCCTCTCCGACGTCTTCTCCGCGGCCCGGTCTCTGCCGTCGAATCCGCTGCGGGGCCGGGTCGTCCCGGAGATCTCCGACCCCGAGATCCGCGAGATCTTCGTGGGACGCTTCAGGCTGCTCTACGAGGTTCACCCGGGCGAGATCTGGGTCCTCCGGATCGTCCACGGAAGTCGGGATCTCTTCCGCGCACTCGGCCGGAACAGAGAGGACGCAAGAGAGCAGTAGGCACCCTACCGTCCGCGCATCCCCGGGCCCACGGCTCGACCTACAGGTCCTCCGGCCTCAGCTCCGTCCGCTTGGCGATGCGAGCCAGCATCCGGGCCCTATCTCGTCCCCGTCGTGGAAGGCAAAGGACGTCCGGCCATCCTGGACGAGCGAGGGTTCTATGCGATCCAGTCTGTCGCTTGGTGAGCCAGCCGATACGTGTCAGCGCCGCCAGCACCGACGACGCCCGCGTGCTGGGCGAGCGGCTCACGCAGCCAGGAATGCGATATCGAGCAGCTCCGGGCCGGCCTCACCGTGCTCCAGCCGCTCCGCCACGACCCGAAGTGCGAGCGCCGCTTCGGCCGACTTCCTCTTCCTCGAGCTCGACCTTGAGCCGCACGCGGCGCCTCCAGCGTTAGCCCATTCTACCGCGGCGGTGGCCCGGGCAGCCGATCGTTCCTCAGCCCTCCGCCGCTCCTCGTTGCCTGCAGCCTCGGCCTCGTCCTCCGGCCCCGCCCCGGTTGCCCGCGCGCCCGAAGCCGCATTGTGTCCCCGGGTTTCATCCCTCCCACGGAGCCCGGGAAAGGAGCAGCCGCCGGAGCCGCGGGTTCTCGGCGGGAGCGGCATCGAGGGCCGCGGTGAACCGCCGAAAGGCCGGACCGTCGAGCACGAACGGCCGTCGGTCGAGGAGCACGGCGGTGGCCTCGCGACGGGCGGCCTCGAGCATGAGCTCCGAGCGGCTCTTGCCGAGCGCCTCAGCGGCGCGATCGATCAGATCCCGGCTCCTCGCGTCGGTGCGCAGGTGGATCGAAACCCGTTCCGGGGTGGCGGCTGCGGCCATCCGGTGCCTCCTGTCCACACGGTGACGATAGCGGGCGGCGCCCAAGAGGCTGAGTCGCCGGAATGAACGCCTCCCGAAGCTCCACCTACCTGACCGGCCTGGTTCGCGAGCTGTGCAAGCTCCCGAGCGAGACCGAATGGGTAGAGTTCAAGGTCAACGAGGCCGAGCCTCGGGAGATCGGCCAGTACATCTCGGCCCTGTCCAACGCGGCGGCGCTCAGCGGAAAGTCCTTCTCAACCCTCGGATCCAGTTCACCTTCCACGAAGCCGAAGAGCACGGCCAGCGGCTCGTCGTGCTGGAGATCGCTCGTGCCTCACGGCAGCCCGTGCAGTTCGAGGGCGTGGAGTTCGTCCGTATCGGATCCTACAAGAAGAAGCTGAAGGACTTTCCGGAAAAGGGAACGGGACCTCTAGAGGATCTTCGACGAGACGCCGTTCGAGGAGCACCTGGCAGCGGAGGATCTGTCAGCCGACGAGGCGCTGGCGCTTCTCGACTACCCAGCGTACTTCGACTTGCTGGGACTGCCACTGCCGGAGAACCTCCCAGGGATTCTCGGTCCTCTGGCCGGCGACGAGATGATCGGCCGGACCCCCGCTGGGCGTTTCACCGTCACCAACCTCGGCGCGCTGCTGTTTGCCCGGAAGCTCGCCGACTTTCGGTCGCTCAGGCGCAAGGTCGTGCGAGTGATCGTCTGCCGAGGCGAGAGCCGTGTCGACACATCAACTCGCTGCTGCCGTCGAACGAGGTCGTCCGGAGGGCCCTCCGCCAGACCGTCCCCATGTACCCGGAGATCGCCGTGCGAGAGCTGGTCGCCAACGCGCTCATTCACCAGGATCTGTCCCTCACGGGCAATGGACCGATGGTCGAGGTCTTCGGGGACCGGATGGAGATCACCAACCCGGGCCTCCCTCTCGTCCAAGTGGATCGCTTCCTTGACACCCCGCCGCGCTCGAGGAACGAGACCCTGGCCTCGTTCATGCGGCGGATCGGCGTCTGCGAGGAGCGTGGCAGCGGCGTGGACAAGGTTGTCTTCCAGACCGAGCTCTTCCAACTGCCCGCCCCGATCTTCGAGGCCACTGGCGAGTCGACACGCGTGGTCCTCTTCGCCCACCGGCCGCTCAGCCAGATGGAGAAGTCCGATCGGGTCCGCGCGTGCCACCTGCACGCAGCCAGGAACAGCTCGACAGCCTCCCGGCTGATCAAGGAAGCGCTCGAAGCGAAGCAGATCCGGCCACATGACGAGCTCGCTTCCCGCAAGCTGATGAAGTACGTACCCTGGTGGGCCTGAGACGGGCCACCGCCCGTCTCCCGGCTTTCGCCCCGGTGACGCCACCCTCCCCCGGCCCGGTCGCCCGTCCCCCCGTCCCCCCCGGCTGCTTGCGTCACTGTACCCCTGAGAGGTACAGTTGTACCCGAAATGGGTACAGGGTCACCAGCCGACCTCGCCGCCGCGCTCCTTCCGCCGTCGCGGCAGGCGATCCTCGGGCTCCTGTTCTCACACCCCGACGAGGCTTTCTACCTGCGCCAGATCGTGGATCTGGCGGGCCTGGCCGTCGGACAGACGCAGCGCGAGCTGAAGCGGCTGACGGCCAGCGGCATCATCGGGCGCTCGGAGCAAGGCCGACACGTCTACTTCAAGGCGAACGCGAGCTGCCCGATCTACGAGGAGCTGCGAGGGATCGTGGTCAAGACCACGGGAGCGGCAGTCAGCATCCGAGCCGCCCTGGAGCCCCTCGCCGATCGCATCCGGTTGGCTTTTGTCTTCGGCTCCGTGGCCCGCGGCGACCAGACTCGTGCCAGCGACATAGACGTGATGGTCATCGGCGACGCCTCCTTCCCCGAGTTGGCCACCGCCGTGCGCGGTGCGGAGCGGTCCCTCCGTCGGGAGATCAACCTCTCCGTTTACCCTGCCCGCGAGCTTGTGACCAAGCTCCGGCAGGGCCACTCGTTTGTCGCCCAGGTGATCGAAGGCAAGAAGGTCTTTCTAGTGGGCAACCAGCATGAGCTTGACGCTCTACTTGCGGAACCGGTGGGTTCGTAGACACCGTTCGTCCCGCGACGAGATCACCAGGCTCCTGGCGATCGCCGACCGCGACGTCGAACAGAGCCAGACGGCCGGCCTGGGCCCCGAATGGCGATTCGACATTGCCTACAACGCGGTCCTGCAGCTCGCGACTGCGGCCCTGGCAGCGGCCGGCTATCAGGCCGAACGCCAGAACAAGCACAAACGCACGCTCGAGTGCCTCGAGTTCGCCGCGGGCATCGACCCAGACACCGTATCGTTCCTCGATCGGTGCCGACGGAAGCGTCACGCGGCCGTCTACGATCAGATCGGCGCGATCTCCGACCACGAAGCAGCCGAGATGCTCGCCGCGGCCACGAAGCTGCGCGCGAAGGTCACCGCTTGGCTCCGCAGCGAGCACCCCGAGCTCCTCGACTGAGCGAGACCATCCGCCTGCGCCTCAGCACACCGCCGTGAAGCCATCGGCCCGCCCCTACCCGAGGCACCCGCGCAGCGACGACACCGCCAGCCCGACGATCGCCACCGCCACCAGGACCCCCAGCCAGGTGTCCCGCCAGGCGGGCTCGCCGTTCCCGTAGGCGAACCGCGCCCGCTCCGACTTCTCGGTCCCGCACGAGCACGCCCACTGCTCGCGCGCCACCAGCCGCCCACACTCCGGGCAGCGCCAATACGCCCGTCGCTGCTTCTTCCGCCGCCGCGTCCCCGGCGACGCCGCCCCGGTGGCCTCTTCTCCTGCGGCTAGATCGACCATCCCGGCTCGCGCAGGCGCAGCCGCCGCGCCGGCTGACTCGTCCCCTCGAGCCCCGGCTCGGCCAGGCACTTCGGCAACGCCTCGGTCACCGCCTCGGCCAGGAGCTGGGTGTCGAAGCAGATCGGCTGCTCAGCGCTCGGCCAGCTCAGCACCAGCTCGCCGATCGAGCCCAGCCCGTGCAAGAGTATACGACCTGCCGCAAGTGGGCGTCACTCGCCCGGGGGTGAGAGCCCCTTCCGGGGTTCCGCTTCGAAGGGACACTCAGGGTGACGTTCTTGGCCGACGGTCATGTCCCCAGAAACCCGGCGCGGTACACTGGCCCGCGTGAAGACGATCGATCTGGTGGCGGGGGCGCGGCCGAACTTCGTGAAGCTGGCGCCGGTCTTTCGGGCGGTGCGGGCGGACGGGCGGGTGCGGGCGCGGATCGTCCACACCGGCCAGCACTACGACGCCAGCATGGACGCGGTGTTCTTCTCCGAGCTGGGCATCTCCTCCCCCGATGTCCACCTGGAGGTGGGGTCCGGGTCGCACGGGGCCCAGACGGCGCGGATCCTGGAGCGCTACGAGGCGCACCTGCTGGGGGGCGCGCCGGCGGCCACGGTGGTGTTCGGGGACGTGAACTCCACGGTGGCGTGCGCGCTGGCGGCGACCAAGCTGGGGGTGCGGGTGGCCCACGTGGAGGCGGGGCTGCGCAGCTTCGACCGCAGCATGCCGGAGGAGATCAACCGGCTGCTCACCGACGCGATGGCGGACCTGCTGCTGGTGTCGGAGCCGAGCGGGGTCACGAACCTGCGGCGGGAGGGGGTGGCGGAGGAGAAGATCCGGCTGGTGGGCAACGTGATGGTGGACTCGCTGATGGCCGAGCTGCCCAAGGCGCGGGCGGAGGGGGCGCCGGCGGCGTTTGGGGTGGAGCCGGGCGGGTATGGGCTGGTGACGCTGCACCGGCCGTCCAACGTGGACGAGGCGGGGACACTGCGGCGGCTGCTCGAGCTGCTGGGCGAGCTGGGGCGGCGGCTGCCCCTGGTCTTCCCCATGCACCCGCGGACCCGGAGGAGCGTGGAGCGGCACGGGCTGGTGGCGATGCTGGAGGGCGGGGGCGGGCTGCGGTGTCTGGATCCCCTGCCCTACCGGGCCAACCTGGGGCTGATGGCGGAGGCGCGGGTGGTGCTGACGGACTCGGGGGGGATGCAGGAGGAGACGTCGGTGCTGGGGGTGCCCTGCCTGACGCTGCGCGAGAACACGGAGCGGCCGGTGACGGTGGAGGTGGGGACCAGCCGGCTGGTCGGGAACGACCCGGCGCGGATCCGGGAGGGGTTCGAGGACGTGCTGGCCGGGCGGTGGCGGGCGGGCCAGGCGATCCCGCTGTGGGACGGGCAGGCGGGGCCGCGGGTGGCGTCTGAGTTGGCGGGGTGGGTCGGGGGGGGATCCTCAGGATGACGCGACGGGGGTGACGCGGGATCCTAGGATCTGGGACGTTCGCGCCAGGCCCGACGGAAGTCGCGGAAGCCAGGTATCAGGGCGAGCACCCAGACCCGATCTTCCGCGACTCGGTAGATCAGGCGGTGTTCCTCAGGAAGATCTCGCGGACCCTCTCGTCGGCGAGCTCGGGCACGATGCGACCTCGGTGTGCCATCTGCCGTAGGGAGTGACTCGCCGTCCGCACGTCCTGGGCGAAGGCAGACGCGTAGACCCTAGAGGCCCGGGCACGGTAGGACGCGGCAGCGTCGAACTCGTCGGCAGCAGACTCGGTCCACGTCACGGAACGATCCACTTCGCGGATCGCTCCTCCATCTGCTCCGCGGAGATGACCTTGCCCGATCCAGCCTCCTCCAAACCCGAGGCGAGACGCTGGAGGACGTAGAGGTCGTACTGGATGTCCTCGAGGCTCGCGTCGTCCGGGGGGTTCGTGACGAGGTCCAGGACGGCCTGTTTGGCGCTTGCCATCTCGTGGACAGGGTAGCACTGCACACCCGAGGCGGCAGCCCCGTCGAGAAGCCGCGGTTCGAGCCACAGGATCGGCGGTTCGGCGCCCAGAACCGGCTGTTCACGGGCGAGCGGGCGGGGAGATCCTTCGGGGGGGGGCTTGGGGTAGACTGCGTGCGACGGGAGCGACCATGAGTGATACGAAGCAGCCACAGCCAGGGCCCCGCGACGGCGTGCAGCGGACCTACGAGCCGCCCGCCATCGAGTGGGAAGAGGAGATCGACGTCAGGACCAACCTCGCCTCGGCCTGCCAGAAGTTCGGTGGCGAGGGCGAGCCCTGCGACAGCGCGTCGACGAGCTGAGGCCGGTCGCCGCGCCCTCCCGCCGGGGGGCTCACCCCTGGGCTTGCGCGTCAATCCCCTTGACTTGCCCGCCGCGAGTCCCTGGAGCCCGTCGCAGACGCGTGCCCTCCGCGCGTCGGTAGACCCCGAAAGATGACACAGTCCGAGAGGTGACGCGATGACCCACTCGCGCTTCACAGTGGCGCTCCTGTGCCTGGGTTCTGCTCTGCCCGCCGCGGCGACGAAGGCCGGCGAGGGCACGACCTGCAAGCTGCAGCTCAGCTCGACGCCCGAGAACCCCCTGGGGAAGAAGAAGGTCTTCTCCGCCCGCCAGATCGTCGACCTCAACATCGACGTGGTAGTACGCTCGCGGGAGCCCGTCGACGGCCTGACGCTGCGCGTGTTCACGCCGCTCGGCCACCTCTACCAGGAGATGGACGTGCCGGTGGCGGAGCCGGGGAGCGGGGAGCAGGCTCGGGACATGGCCGGCTATCCCTTCCCGGTGAAGGTGAGGCCCGCCTGGTCCGAGGGCGAGCCGGAGACGGCGCGCCCGCGCAGGCGGCGATCCCCACGGTGGAGCGCGACGCGCTGATCGCCCTCTACAACAGCACGGGCGGATCCGCCTGGACGGACAGCACCGGCGGGTGGGGCTGGTGGGGTCGCAGGACGGGCGCGTCTACGCCTTCGACGCCGAGACCGGCGCGCGGCTGTGGGCCAGCGCCAAGCTGGGCGAGCGGGTCCAGGCGGCGCCGTCGGCGATGCTGCGCGACTTCGGCGGCGACGACGACCTGGTGCTGGTGGGGACGCGGAACAGCACCGGGTGCAACGTCTTCTACGGCCTGTTCCTGGCCGACGGCCTGGAGGCGTGGCGGTTCGACAACGGCGGCTGCGACGACCTGCCGGCTCCGCCCGACCCGGACGCGATCGGGCTGATCAGCGGCCAGGCGCGGGTGGACTACGCCACCCGCCGCGTCTACTTCACCAGCCACCGCCACGCGACCGGGAGCCCGGACTCGGTGTGGGCTCTCTCCTTCACGGACACGTCGGTGACCAAGCTGTGGTCGCTGGACGTGGGCGAAGACGTGGAGGCGGCGCCGACGCTGACGGACGGCGTGCTCTACGTGGGGACGACGGGTGGGGCGGTCCATGCCCTGAACCCGGAGTCGGCGGGCGCGGAGCTGTGGGCAGCCCCGTACGCCACGGGCGACGGCGGGGTGAAGAACCTGGTGTGGGCGAGCGCGACCAGCGGCGCCGCGTACCTGAGCTCCGACGGCCTGGTGCACGGCATCGACCTGTCGGACGGCTCGAGCCTGTGGCCGCCGCTGGCGGTGGCCAACGTGTCGGCGCCGCTGCTGTTCCGGGGCAAGCTGTACGTGGGCGGGGCGGGCGGCGCCCTGCACGAGATCGACGCGGCGACCGGGGTGGAGTCGGCGGGGTCGCCGGTGATCCTGGGCGATCCCGCGGTGTCGAAGGTGGTGGGACGGGCGACCCTCGACACATCGGCCGAGATGCTGGTGGTGGGGACGGACGAGGGCGTGATCTACGGCGTGGCGGTGCCGTTCCCGTTGCCGTGACGGCGGGCGGCACGCACGCACGCCGACGGCAGCGGTCATCCGGGTCAGGCTGGCGTGCTGAGGCGGGTCGCGGTCCGCCCCCCGAGTGGGCGATCCGGTGCGGCTCGGCGTGCGTTCCGCGGCCGGTGCGATCGCGCTTGCCGGTTGGGGGTGCTATGACGGGCATGCTCAGCTTGTGCGGACTCATTCTTTGCTTGATGGCGTCGGGACAGGTGCAGGAGGGGACGACTCCCGCTCCCCTGGAAGCGGCGCCGGCGGCCGAGATCATCCCCGACTACGAGATCGGGCCCGAGGACATCCTGAAGGTCACGGTCTTCGGCCACCAGGACCTGGACCAGGTGGTGATCGTGCAGCCGGACGGCACTTTCATGTTCCCCCTGATCGGCAGCGTCAAGGCCAGCGACCTGACCCTCGAGGAGCTGGCGCGGAAGCTGACCACGCTGCTCTCGGCCTACGTGCGCAACCCGCAGGTGACGGTGGCGGTGCAGGAGTTCCGCAGCAAGGTGGTGGGGGCGGTGGCCAAGCCGGGGACCTACCCGATCGCGCGCGGGGCGACGCTGATGGGGATCCTGTCGGCGGCGGGGCCGCTGACGTCGGAGGCGGGGGCGACGGCGGTGGTGGTGCGGCCCAAGCAGAAGGTCGAGGCGCCGCCGGTGGTGGAGGGCGAGGGCGACCTGGTGGAGGGCGCCGAGGCGGCGAACGTCCCGCCGGAGAGCCCGAACGTGGTGCTCGAGGTCGACCTGCGCGAGATCGACACCGGCAACCTCGAGAAGAACCTGACCCTGCTCCCCAACGACACCGTGATCGTGCCCAAGGCGCCCAAGGTGTTCGTGTCGGGCGAGGTGGAGAACCCGGGGGCGTACGGGTTCTCGCCGGGGCTGACGGTGCGCCAGCTCATCAGCATGGCCGGCGGGCTGACGCGGAGGGGGTCGAGCGGCCGGCTGCGGATCGTCCGGATGGTCGGGGGCGAGTCGAAGGAGGTCAAGACCAAGATCGACTCGCCGGTGCGGCCGGGCGACACGCTGATCGTCAAGTCGAAGCTGTTCTAGGGGGCCAGCTGGGTGGGTGGCTGACCGGCTGGCTGGCGCTCGGGGGCCGATTCCGGCTTCAGGAGTGCCGCTGTGACGCCGCCAGCGCCCGATTTTCGGGGCCGGCGGGCGGCGGGAGGGGAAAGGGGGTGCTGCCAGTGCCGTCCGAATCGCCGTGGCGGGCGCTGGCGCGTTTTCGCTGATGATCTGGCCTGCTTCCCCGTGTAGTCCTAATACTGACAGGCGGGCTTCCCGGAGGCCTACAACGTACATTGAAGAAGATGATACGAGTTTGGGGACGGGCACGGGTCGGGGGGCGGGCTGTGGGGCGGCGGACCACGGCCGGGGCGGCGGCGACGACCGTGGCCATGGTGGTGGCGCTGGGGCTGGGGCTTTCGGCGGTCGGGTGCGAGAAGCCGCCGTACGACGGGCCGCCCGGGGTGCTGTGGGAGAAGGGACCGTACCAGGCGGTGTACGACGAGGACGGGAAGCTGGTGCGGCTGCTGCAGGACTCCAACGGGGACAAGGTCGCCGACGCCGTGATCCTGTACGAGAACGGGCAGCCGGTGCGGGGCGAGCTGGACACCGACCTGGACGGGGCCGTGGACAAGTGGGAGTACCTGGAGGACGGGGTGCTGGTGCGGGTCGAGTACGACACCGACCGCGACGGCAAGCCGGACAAGGTGGTCTCCGTGGCCGGCGGGACTGCGGAAGAGCAGCACGACCCCGCGCCGTGAGCCGCCCCGGGCGACGCGCAGAGAAACCCGGGGACACAATACGGGTTAAATAACCCGTATTGTGTCCCCGGGTTTTTCGGGCGGACCTGGGGTGGCGGGCCGCGGGGGTAGGCTCTCGGCCGTGGCGAGGATGGCGCGCGTGGTGATCCCCGGGTTACCCCACCACGTGACCCAGCGCGGCAACCGGCGGCAGAAGACGTTCTTCTCCGAAGGGGACTTCTCCCTCTACAAGTCGCTGATGGCCGAGTGGTGCGCGATCCACCGGGTCGAGGTGTGGGCGTACTGCCTGATGCCCAACCACACCCACCTGATCGTGGTTCCCTCCAGCGAGACGGCGCTGCGCGCCGCCGTGGCCGAGGCCCACCGCCGCTACACCACCATGGTCAACGCCGCCCAGGGCTGGACCGGCTGCCTCTGGCAGGGGCGGTTCGGGTCCTACCCGATGGCGCCGGGCCACCTGTACCACTGCGCCCGCTACGTGGAGTGGAACCCGGTGCGGGCCGGCCTGGTGCCGAGGCCCGAGCAGTGGCCGCACAGCAGCGCCCGGGCCCATCTCGCCGGCCGTGACGACGCCCTGGTGCGGGTGGCACCCCTGCTCGAGCGGTTCGGCGACTGGCACGAGATGCTCAGGCGCGATCTGCCGCCCGAGGCGATCGAGGAGGTGAGGCGCCACGCCCGGACCGGCCGGCCGGTCGGCGATGGTCGCTTCCTCGACGGCATCGAGGCTCGGGTGGGCCGCCGGCTGCGCCCGAGCAAGGGCGGACGGCCGCGGGCCGCGTGACTCCGAGCCCGGGGGAAACCCGGGGACACAATACGGGTTGTCTGCACTGGCTGTAGTGCAAACAACCCGTATTGTGTCCCCGGGTTTTTCTTAGCGGCGGAGGTGGAGGAGGGTTTGGAGGAGGCGCTTGACGGTGGGGGTGAGGCGGGAGCGGTTGTAGGCGTCGCCGGCGCGTTTGAAGATCTCGGCCTGGGTCGGGTACGGGTGGATGGTCTCGGCCAGGGTCCTGAGGCCGGCGCCGGCCGCCATCGCCACGCTCAGCTCCGAGATCATGTCGCCGGCGTTGCGGGCCACCAGCGTCGCGCCGAGGATGCGGTCGCTCCCCTTCCGCAGGTGGACCTTCAGCAGCCCGCCGTCGCCGTCGAGGCGGACCCGGTCGACCTCATCGAGGTCGAGGTGCAGCGTCTCGACCTCGAGCCCGCGCTGCCGCGCCTCGTGCTCGTAGAGGCCCACGTGGGCGATCTCGGGTGAGGTGTAGGTGGCCCACGGGATGTTGAGGGCGCTCATCCGGGCGCGGCCGAAGAAGAGGGCGTTGCGGATCACGATCCGGGCCATGGCGTCGGCGGCGTGGGTGAACTTGAAGCGCGAGCAGACGTCGCCGGCGGCGAAGATCCGGCGGTTGCTGGTGCGCAGGTGGTCGTCGACCCAGACGCCGGTGCGCTCGTGGCGCACGCCGACAGCCTCGAGCCCCAGCCCCTCCAGGTTGGGGACCCGCCCCACGTTGATCAGGGTGACGTCGACGGCCATTTCCAGGTGCTGGTCGCCCTTCTCGAGCACCAGCACGTCCCCGCCGCCGCGGCCCTCGATCCGGCTCAGCCGGGCGCCGGTGTAGAGGGTCACACCGTCCCGGCGGAGGGCGCCCTCGACCCGCAGCGCGGCGTCCGGGTCCTCGCGCCCCAGCACCTGCTCGCCGGTCTCGATCAGCGAGACCTTCGCCCCGAAGCGCGCGAACGACTGCGCCATCTCGCAGCCGATGGGTCCCGCCCCCACGATGCCGAAGCGTTGGGGCAGCTCGGTGAGGGTGAAGAGGGTCTCGTTGGTCAGCACCCGAGCCGTCCCGATGCCCGGGATGTCGGGGACGAAGGCGCGGGCGCCGGTGGCGATCACCGCCCGGGCGAAGCGCAGGGTCCGGTCCCCCACCGTCACGGTGTCGGGTCCCGAGAAGCGGGCGTCACCGATGAAGACGTCGACGCCCAGCGCCCGGAAGCGGTGGGCGGAGTCGTGGCGGCTCAGGTCGGCGCGCAGCCGCCGCAGGCGCTCCATCACCCGCGGGAAGTCGACGCGCGTCCCCTCGGGGACCTCCACCCCGAGCTCCCCCGCCTCGCGAACGTCGGCCACCGCGCGGGCGCAGCGGATCAGGGCCTTCGAGGGGACGCAGCCGACGTTGAGGCAGTCGCCGCCCATCAGGCTGCGCTCGACCAGGGCCACCCGCGCGCCCAGGCCGGCGGCGCCCGCGGCGGTGACCAGGCCGGCCGTGCCGGCCCCGATCACCACCAGGTTGTAGCGGGGGGCGGGCTCCGGGTTGACCCAGTCGGTGGGGTGGACGTTCTGGACCAGGCGCTGGTTGTGCCCGTCGAGGGGTGCGACCGCCGGGATGGCCTCGGTCAGGTCGTGCGGCGGGTCCGGGGGCGGGTCCGGGGG
>CAZNNH010000188.1:0-12233 GCA_964574335.1 uncultured Acidobacteriota bacterium
TCGTTACCGCAAGGCGGGGGGCGCCCTCGTCCTCACCCCCCAGGTCGCCCGGGCCCCTGGGCCCGAGGCCGGCTCGGCCGCTAGCAGGTCCGCGGCCGCCGGTCCTGCATCACCGGGAAGCGCTCCCGGGCCTCGCGAACCCGCCCGGCGTCCAGGTCGGCCAGGACCATCGCCTCCTGGCCGGCGGCACTGGCCACGACCTCGCCGGAGGGATCCACCACGCTTGTGTCGCCGGCGTACTCGTGGGCCTCGTCGCGACCCACCCGGTTGACGCCGACGACGTAGGCCTGGTTCTCGATCGCCCGCGCCCTCAGCAGACAGCGCCAGTGGTGGCGACGAGGGGCGGGCCAATTGGCCACCACCAGGTAGGCGTCGGTACCGGGCGCGGTCACCCAGAACTCGTCGGCGAAGCGCAGGTCGTAGCAGACGAAGAGGGTCAAGCGCAGCCCCTCCACCGGGACGGTGACGAGGCGGTCGCCGGCCGCATAGTGGCGGTCTTCCCCGGCGAAGGTGAACGGGTGGATCTTCCGGTAGCGCTCGAGCTGGCCGTCAGGGCCGGCCACCACCAGCGTGTTGGAGGGCCGCTCGGAGGCTTCCGCGCGCTCGGGCAACGAGCCCGCCAGCCACAGCCGGTGACGACGGGCGCTCTCGGTCAGGAACCGCGTGCTCGGCCCGCCCGGGGGCTCCGCGATCCGGTCGGTCCGCATGCTGAAGCCACAGGCGAACATCTCGGGCAAGGCCACCAGTCTCGCCCCGGCGCCGGCCGCGCGCGCGATCCACGGCTCGAGCCGCTGGAAGTTGGCCTCGGGATCTTCCCAGGCGATCTCCGACTGCAGGGCGGCGATCCTCATGGCAAGGCTCCTTGCGTTGCGAGACGCCCGGCTACCACTCGTGGCGGAGCGCTTCCATCGGCTCCAGACCGGCGGCGTGCCAGGCCGGGTACAGCCCGAACCCGATCCCCACCAGCAGCGCCATCACCACCGCCAGCAGCAGCATCAGCGGCGACAGCGCCGTCGGCCAGCCGGCCAAGGCCTGGATCAGGAAGGACCCCACCATCCCGAGGGCGGCACCGGAGAGGCCGCCGGCCAGCGTCAACAGCGAGGCCTCGACCAGGAACTGGGCGGCCACCTCCTGGCGGGTGGCGCCGAGGGCGCGCCGGATCCCGACCTCCTGGGTGCGCTCGGCCACGCTGGCCAGCATGATGTTCATGATCCCGATCCCGCCCACCAGCAGGCTGATGGCCGCGATGGCTCCGGTCACCACGTTGAAGATCCGCTGGGTCCGCTGCTTCTGGCGCAGGATCTCCCTGGGCACGATCACGTCGAAGCCCTGGTGGCCGGCGAGCCGGGTGATCACCGTCTGCGCCACCTCGGCGGCCGCCACCACGTTCGCCCCCGAGTCGACCCGCATCACGATCTCGTCGATGGCGTCCTCCGCGGAGTCGGGGCCGCGGTCGAGGGAAGGAAGAGGAAGGAACACGCTCTGGTTGATGTCGCGGGCCCGGATCGGCCCCGCCTTGCTCCGCGCCGAGGCGCGCGCCTCGAGGACCCCCACCACCTGAAACCAGTCGTCGGCGAGGCGGATCCACTGACCGCGCGGCTCCTCGGTGGGGAACAGGCGGCGCGCCACCCAGTCGCCCAGCACCACGGCGCGCTTGTGCTCGCTGATGTCCAGGTCGGTCAAGAAGCGCCCGGTGGCGAGGGGGAGCTGGCCCGCATGCTGGTACGAGGGGGTGGTGCCCACCGCCACCGTGTCGCTGCGCCAGGGGGGGCGCTCGGCGACCAGCGGCATCTCCCGCACCGGGGCCAGGCTCACCACGTGGGGGACCACCGCGGCCAGCGACGCCACGTCGCGCACCCGCAGCGGCGGCGGCGCCGCCGCGGCCCCCTCGGGAGCCGGGCGGGTGCGGATCCGGATGCTGTCGATGCCGAGGGCCCCGATCTGGTCCAGGGCCTCCCGACGGGCCCCCTCACCCACCGACGAGGTGGCCACCACCGCCGCCACCCCGAAGAAGACGCCCAGGATCGATAGGGTCGAGCGCAGCTTGTGGACCATCAGGCCGCGCAGGCCGAGTCGCAGCAGGACGTGGGGTGCCACGCTACAGCCGCTCTTCCGCCTCGATGCGGCCGTCGCGCAGGTGGATCAGCCGCTCCGCGCGACGCGCCAGAGGCTCGTTGTGGGTCACCACCACCACCGTCTTCCCCTCGGCGCGAAGGCTGTCCAGCAGCGCCGCGATCTCCTCGCCGGTGGTGGTGTCCAGGTTGCCGGTCGGCTCGTCGGCCAGCAGGATGTGGGGGTCGGTGACCAGGGCCCGGGCCACCGCCACCCGCTGGGCCTCACCTCCCGACAGCTCGGAAGGCCGGTGGTCCGCGCGATGGGAGAGGCCCACCCGCGCCAGGCAGCGGCTGACCCGCTCCGGCCACTCGTGGGCGGGCACCGCCCCGTACACCAGCGGCGTCTCGACGTTCTCCTGGACGCTGAGCTGCGGGATCAGGTGGAACGCCTGGAAGACGAAGCCGATGCTGCGGTTTCTGACCCGCGAGAGGGCCCGGTCGTCGAGCGACGACACCGCCACCCCGTCGAGCTGGTACTCGCCGCGGCTGGGGCGGTCCAGGCATCCCAGGATGCCGAGCAGCGTGGACTTGCCGGAGCCCGAGGGCCCCATCACCGAGAGCGCCTCGCCCCGCCGCAGCTCGAGGTTCACGTCGTCGAGGGCGACCACCGGCCGGCCTCCGTGCGGGTAGGTCTTGGTGGCCCCCGAGAGCCGCGCGATCGGCGTCTCGGTCACGACCCGTTCTGCTCGCCGAAACCCGAGGGCGGGGCGTTCGGGTCACGAAGCGAGACCCGGTCCCCGGCGCGCAGCCCCTCGCGGATCATCACGAAGTCCTGGTTGGACGGGCCGAGCAGGACCTCGCGGGCCTCCAGCCCGCCGCGCCGGGCCAGGTAGCAGACGTTGCGGCCCTCCCGCTCGAAGACCGCCTCGATGGGGACGTAGAGGGCGTCCTGGTGCTGCTCGACCAGGATCTCGACGCGGGCGGTCATCCCCGGCCGCAGCCGCGGGTCGGACTCGCCTATCTGGATGGTGACGCTGAAGAACTTGGCGCCGCGGCGGTCGTGCTGCTCCTGGGCCAGCGTCCCGACCAGGGTGACCTTTCCGGTGAGGGCCAGGTCGGGATAGGCGGCCACGCCGACCGCGACCTGCTGGTTCTCCACCACCTTGTGGATGTCGGTCTCGCGGATCTGGGTCTCCACGATCATGGTGGAGATGTCGGGGAGGATCAGCAGCGGTTGGTTGGCCCAGACCTGGTCGCCGACCTGCGGCTTGCGCCGCTCGGAGCCGAAGAAGACCTGCGAGTAGACGACGATGCCAGGGACGTCAGCGCGCACCTCGGTCCGGCTGAGCTGCTCGCGGGCCTCCTGCAGCTTGCTCTGAGCCTCCTCGATCCGGCTCTGGGCGGCGTCGATGGCCGCCTGCTTCTGGCGCACCCGGAAGTCCACGGCGGACTCGAGCTGGCGCATGCTCTCCCGCGTCATCGACGCGTCCGACTCCGCCTGCGACACCTCCAGCGGACGGCCGAAGTTGAGCAGCGCGTCGCGTCGACGCTGGGCCAAGGCCAGGTCCTCCTCGGCCTTCTGGAGCTGCTGCTCGGCCCGCTCCAGCTCCAGCTTGGTGATGAAGCCCTCGGCCAGCAGCGGCCGCAGGTCCTCGAGGTTGGAGCTGGCCTTCTGCCGCTCCCGCTCGGCCTGGGCCACGGCGGCGACGGCCTCCTCCTCCTTCAGCCTCCCCTTCCCCTCCTGCACGTCCCGCAGCTCCATCTCGCTGCGGGTCACCTTCTGCCGCGCCGTCGCCAGCTCCTCCTGGTTCTGGATCCGCTGCAGGTTCAGGTCCTGCTTGGCCTTGTCGAGGTCGGCGCGGGCCTGGGCCAACAGCGCCTGGTTGCGCCGGATCTCCTCCTGGAACGGGGCGGCATCGAACAGGATCAGCAGGTCGCCCTTGGCGACCAGCTTCCCCTCCGGCGCCATCGCCACGATCTTGGCCTGGTTGCTCAGGATCCGCGAGGCATAGCTCACCGAGCGCAGCGCCTGCAGCGTGCCCGGCTCCACCAGCTTGACCTCGAAGCGTCCCTTCCTCACCTCGACGGTCCCGGCGGCGGGGCCGCCGCCGAAACCGCCCCACAGCATCCAGAGGAGGGCCGCCGCCAGCACGCCGCTCGGCCAGGGATGCCGCCTCACCCACGAGGCCACCCGGCGCCCCGCCTGGCCCAGCTTGGCCTCGGGGCCCAGCCACGGCTCGATGGAAGCCACCGCACCGCGGATCCAGCGAGCGGGAGGCGAGTCGCCGGCGAAGAAGCGGCCGGCGGCAGCCGCGGCGCGGGAGGCCCGGATCGAGAGCCAGGTGCTCGAGCCCTTGAGCCATCGGCGGGCAGCGGCGGCGGCGACGGTCGCGGTGCTCACGGGCCGAGCTCCCCCATCAAGTCCAGATCCCCGGTCGCCCGCCGCAGGCGCGCGCGCGCCACCTGGTAGTCGGCCAACAGGCTGACCAACGTGGTGCGGGCCGAGAACAGGTTGCCCTCGGCGTCGACCACGTCGAAGTTGGAGGCGAGCCCCCGCTCGTAGCGCAGGGTGGCCAGGCGATGCTGCTGCTCGGCGAACTCCACGTTCTTCCGTTGCAGCTCGACGCTCTTCCGGATCCGCTCCAGGTCGCGGACGGCCGCTCGCACGTCACCCTCGACCTCGAAGCGTTTCTGGGTCAGCAGCCGCTGCCGGGCGGTCAGGTCGAGCTCGGCGTTGGCGCGCGCCGACAGGTCGCTGGAGCGCTCCAGGGGGTAGGCGGCGGTGAAGTAGAGGCGGAAGTCGTACTCCCCACCGTCCCAACTGCTGGTGAAGCTGGTGCCGTAGCCGGTGCGGATCAGGCTCATGTTGAGGTCGATCTGGGGGAGCAGCCGATTCCGGCTGACCGCCAGCTTGCGTTGGGCGTCGTCCACCTCGTCCTGGGTCTCGGCGAGGTCCACCCGCTGCCGAACCGCCCGCTCCAGGAGCACCTCGAGGGGCTCGGTTCTGGCCACGATGTCGGCCGGTAGCTCCACGTTCTCCGGCTCCACCGGGTCGGTGGGGGCCAGGCCGAGGAGAAGCCGGAACTGCTCGAGGGCGGTCTCGAGCGCCGCCTCGGCCGCCACCGCCGCCGACTCGGCCTGCGAGGCCTGTAGCTCGGCGCGCAGCACATCCAGCTTGCTGGCCAGGCCGACCTCGAGACGCGCCTCCGAGGCGGTCTTGAGTCGCAGGCTGCGCTCCTGGCTCTGCCGGGCCACCGCCACCAGTTGCCGCTGCCGGATCACCTGGTAGAAGCCGGCGGTGACGTCGACGGCCAGGCGCTGCTGGTCCCGGGTGAACGATCGCTGGCGGCCCTCCAGGCTGCGCCGGCTGTTGATCAGGTCGTACTGCGTGACTTTGGGCCCGAACCCACGCAGCAGGGGCTGGGTGAGGGTCAGCCGAGCGTCGGAGGTGGAGGGGAAGAGCTGGTCCTCCCGGGTGGTGGACCGGTACGAGGTGGTGCCGTGGAGCGTCCCGCCGGTCCAGGGAAGCCGCTGGCCGATGTCGAGGGACGCCATCCGGTCGTCGGCGTCGCCGCGCAGCGTCGGGGTGAGCCGGGGGAAGAACTGGGCCTTCGAGACCGAGACGCCGAGGCGGGCGGACTCGACGCCATCCGCCGAAGAGAGCAGGCCGAAGTTGCCTCGGAACGCGATCGCGATGGCCTCCCGCAAGCTCACGGTCGGGGCCCCCTGGGTGGGGCCGGCGCCAGGAGCCGGAGCCACCTCGGCCGGAGCCGTGGCGGGCGAGCCGGCGGCCGGTTCCGAAGGCACGACCGGGTCCTGAGCCGAGAGTCCCGCCGCGAGGGCCAGCCCGGCGAGGCCGAGGACTCCGCTTCGACGTTCTCCGCGCGTGGTCACACTCGAGGCAGATTATCAGATCCGCCACCAGACGCGGAAAAGTCGCCCGCGCCACCGGCTGGCGGTTGAAACGGCGCCGGAGCCGATGCTATCGTCCCTGCCGTTTCGAGCCCGAGCCAATGATCGAACTCACCCCTCTCGCCTGGAGCCTGCTGCTCGGCCTGGTGGCCGCCGCGGCCAACGTGGTCGGCGGCCTGGTGGTGGTGTCGCGCCAGAAGTGGGACCAGACGGTGCTCAAGTACTTCATCGCGGTGGGCGCCGGCTTCATGTTGGCGGCCACTCTCCTGCGGATGCTGCCCGAGTCTTTCGAGCTCACCTCAAGAGCGCCGCTCCTGATCCTGGCCGGCTTCTTCCTGGTCCACTTCTTCGAGCACACGGTGGCCCCCCATTTCCATTTCGGCGAGGAGACCCACGACGAGGTCATGCAGCTCCATCCGGTGGTGGGCTTCTCGGCGCTGTTCGGGCTGGCCATCCACACCTTCTTCGATGGGGTGTCGATCGCCTCCGGCTTCCTGGTGTCGGCCGACCTGGGCTTCCTGGTCTTCGGGGCGGTCTTCCTGCACAAGCTGCCCGAGGGGTTCACCGTCGCCACCATCGCCCTCGCCTCGGGGCGCAGCAAGGCCAAGGCCCTGATCGGCGCCTGCGTGCTGGCCGGCACCACCCTGCTCGGCGTGGCCGGGATGCACGTCTTCTCGGGCGCGGTGGCCCTGGCGCTGCCGTTCTCCACCGGCGTCACCCTCTACGTGGCGGCCAGCGACCTGATCCCGGCGGTCAACGAGGAGGGCAGCAAGCCTCTGGCGCTGACGGTGTTCCTGGGGGTAGCCCTCTTCTATCTGGCGACCCTGGCGCTCGAGGCCCTGGGCCTCACCCACTGAGCGTTGCGGGCCGCGCCTCTACCCTGTAGGCTGGCCCGGTCCCATCTCGTCCCCCGAAAGGACTGAACGATCATGCGATCCACCATCCGGCGTGGGCTGCTGCCCCTCGCCTTGCTGCTGGCGCTGCCGGCCGTCGGCGCCGAGGCTCCCCACATCGACGTCGAGGAGCTCACCCTCGCCAACGGGATGCGCTTCCTGCTCTTCCAGCGGCACGAGTCGCCGACGGTGATGGCCGGCTGGGTGGCCCACGTGGGCTCGGCCAACGAACGGCCGGGCATCACCGGGATCAGCCACCTGTTCGAGCACATGATGTTCAAGGGGACCCACGTCATCGGCACCCGTGACATCGACAAGGACCTGACGCTGATTCAGGAGCAGGAGCGGGTCCAGCAGGCGATGCGGAAGGAGCTCTCGAAGATGCGCGAGCGGCTCCGCCGGGGCGAGATCCAGGACCTCGACGATCCCGCCAGCCGGACCGAGCGCTACCGGGAGCTGGCCGCGGAGTTCGAGAAGCTGGTGGTCCAGCAGCGGCAGACCATCGTCAAGGACGAGCTGGACCAGATCTACACCCGAAACGGCGCCGAGGGCCTGAACGCGGCGACCACCGAGGACCTGACCGTCTACTTCGTCAGGGTCCCGAGCAACCGGCTGGAGCTGTGGGCCTGGCTGGAGTCGGACCGCCTCCTCAATCCGGTCTTCCGCGAGTTCTACAGCGAACGCGACGTGGTGCGTGAGGAACGCCGTCAGCGGACCGAGTCGACGCCGCTCGGCAAGTTCGACGAGGCCTTTGGCGCGCTGTTCTGGGAGGCTCACCCCTATAGCTGGCCGGTGGTCGGCTGGCCCTCCGATCTCGAGACGATCAGCAAGGCCGAGGCGGACGCGTACTTCGCCACCTACTACGCCCCCAACAACCTGACCGGCGTGCTCGCCGGGGACTTCCAGGTCGAGCCGGCCAAGCGGCTCATCGAGCGGTATTTCGGCCGCATCCCGCGGGGCCGCGTGGAGCCCCCTCCGGTGGTCACGCTGGAACCCCAACCGATCGGCGAGAAGCGCTACAACGCCGAGGCCGAGACCTCGCCGACGGTCCGGATCTGGTACCGGGGGGTGTCCTTCGTTCACGAGGACCGGACCGTCCTCGACCTGCTCTCGGACATCCTGTCCGGACGCACCGGGCGCCTCTACAAGGGTCTGGTGCTGGGCCGGCAGATCGCCAACAGCGCCTACGCCGTGGTGGACCCGCGCAAGTACGACGGGATCTTCCAGATCGAGGCGGTGGTCAAGGAGGGCCAGGAGCCGGCCGCCGTGGAGGCCGCCCTCTACGAGGAGCTTCAGCGGCTGGCTGACGAGCCGGTCCCCGACCACGAGCTGCAGAAGGTCAAGAACCAGGCCAAGGCCAACGCCTACAGGCGCCTCTCCTCTCCTTTCTTCATCGGCATCCAGCTCCTGATGTACGACGGCCTCGGAGACTGGGGCTACATCAACAAGTACGCCCAGGAGGTCGACGCGGTCACGGCGGGCGACCTGCAGCGGGTGGCGAAGCAGTGCTTCAAGAAGGAGAGGCGGACGGTCGGGACCTTCGTGCGCAAGAAGGGGGCGGCGCCGGAGGATCCCAGAGTTGCCGCCCTGCCCCCGCAGGCGCAGGCGATGGTGCGGCAGGGCCTGGCGCAGGTGGGGTCGGAGTCCGACCCCGACCACCTGCGCCAGATGGTCGCCCAGATGGCGGCGATGGTGGGGCAGGTCCCGGCCGAGATGAAGCCCGCCCTCGAGATCATCCGCGAGGCGGCCGAGAAGCGCCTTTCGACCCTCGGGGAGGACGAGCAGTGACCAAGAGAATCGCCGGGCCTGCCCTCGTCGCCCTCCTCCTCCTGACGGCCGCCTCCGCCACGGCGCAGCCGATTCCCGACCGCCCGTCCAAGCTCCACTTCGATCCGATCGCCTTCGAGCCGCCGGTGGCGGCCCAGTACCGGCACCAGTTGAAGAACGGCATGGTGGTCTTCTTTGCCGAGGACCGGACCTTGCCGCTGGTGAACATCTCGCTGCTGATGCGGGTCGGCTCCTACCTCGAGCCCGCCGGCAAGGAGGGGCTGGCCGGCATGGTCGGCTCCCAGATGCGTCGCGGGGGCACCCGCGAGCTGGGGGCCGATGAGCTCGACGAGCAGCTCGACTTCCTGGCCGCCCAGGTGTCCACCGGGATCGGCGACACCGCCGGCTCCGCCAATCTCAACTGCCTGGCCGACAACCTCGACCCGTCGCTGCGGCTGTTCGTCGACGTGCTCCGGGAGCCCCGCTTCCAGGAGGACCGCCTGGAGCTGGCCAAGCAGCAGACGCTTCAGCAGCTCGAGAAACGTAACGACGACTCGGCCGACATCGAGGCTTACGAGTGGGGGGCCCTCCTCTACGGCGAGCAGCACCTCACCAACCGCTTCGTGACCGGGGCCTCCATATCGTCCCTCACTCGGGACGACCTCGTCGCCTTCCATCGCCAGTGGGTGCACCCGGCCCGGATGGTGGCCGCCGTGTCGGGGGCGATCACGCTCGAGGAGGCGCTCCAGAAGCTGGAGGCGGCCTTCGCCGACTGGCCCACCCCGGCACCGGAGGTCCCCCCCGTCCCGGGGGACATCCACCCGGCGGCGCCTGGTCTCTACCGCGTCGACAAGGACGTCAACCAGGGACGAGTCTCGATCGGGCTGCCCACCGTCACCCGCGACAACCCCGATGTCTACGCCCTGGAGGTGATGAACGAGATCCTGGGCGGAGGCGGCTTCACCTCCCGGATCACCCGTACCGTGCGCTCCAACGAAGGGCTCGCCTACTCGGCGGGATCCGGGCTGAGCGTGGGCGTCTACTACCCGGGACGCTTCCGGGCGGCCTTCCAGAGCAAGAGCGCCACCGTGGCCTACGCCACCGAGCTGGTGCTGGACGAGATCCGCAAGATGCGGGAAGGGCCGGTGACCGACGACGAGCTGGAGACCGTCAAGCGCAGCCTGATCGAGACCTTCCCCAGCAGCTTCGCCTCCAAGGCCCAGAGTATGGCGATCTTCGCCAGCGACGAGCTGACCGGTCGCGACCCGTCGTACTGGGCCACCTACCGCGACCGGATCCGCGCCGTCACCGCCGAGGACGTCCAACGGGTGGCACACGAGTACCTGGTGCCGGAGAAGATGATCCTGCTGGTGGTCGGGAACCTGGGCGACATCGCCAAGGGGGACGGCCAGCACGCCGCCAGCCTCGACGATCTGGCCGGGGGAAAGGTCACCGACCTGCCGCTGCGCGACCCGATGACCATGAAGCGGCCGGCGAGCTGAGCCTCCACACCTCACACCTCTCGGTCGACCTTTTGTGTTGACAGTCGGCCGGGCCTCGCCTAGATTTGCTCGATCCGTTCGCAAACGAGGTCGAGAGACTCTTCCTAGCAGACTCAGGGGGCTCAGCTTAGCGGCATTCCGGCGGCGTCGCGGGGTTGTCCTGTGGCGGGAGTGCGCATGTCGAAGCTCCTCTCTTTGGAGGTGGCGACGGCCATGAAGAAGAAGTTGACGGTATTCGCCCTGACCGGCGCGGCGTTGGCGCTGGTCCTTCCTGCCCTGGCGGGGGACAGCGTCCCCGCCTCGCTCGACGAAGCGGCGGCGCTGGCGATCCCGGCCCAGGCCCGGACCGCCGCCGCCAAGGACGTCCTGCCCGACCAGGCCCAGGCCGGCTCGGTGTCGGCGGACATCGCCCGACTGTGGTTCGTCCAGCTCAAGAGCGCGCCCGCCGCCGACGGCACCGCCCACAGCCGGCTGGTGGCCGAGCGCAAGGCGTTCCGCGCCGCGGCGCGCCAGGCCGGCATCGCCTTCGGCGAGCGCGCCGAGTTCGAGGACCTCTTCAACGGCTTCTCGGTGGCCGTCACCCTGAAGGAGCTGCGGCGCCTCCAGGCGCTGCCCGAGGTGGCCGCGGTCTTCCCCGTGCTCGAGGTGAAGCTCGACGAGGACACCGATCTCTTCACCGCCCTCGGCATGACCGGCGCCAACATCGCCCAGAGCCAGCTCGGCTTCACGGGGTACGGGATCAAGGTGGCGGTGATGGACACCGGCATCGACTACGACCATCCCGACCTGGGTGGCTGCTTCGGTCCCGGCTGCCGGGTGCGCCGCGGCAAGGACTTCGTCGGTGACGCCTTCAACGCCGACCCATCGTCGCCGTCGTTCAACCCGATCCCGGTCCCCGACGCCGATCCCGACGACTGCAACGGCCACGGCACCCACGTCTCGGGCATCATCGGCGCCAACGGCGTGGTCCGCGGCGTCGCCCCGGAGGTGGAGTTCGGCGCCTACCGCGTCTTCGGCTGCGAGGGCAGCACGACCTCCGACGTCATGATCAAGGCTATGGAGAAGATCAAGAAGGACCGGCCCGACGTCCTCAACATGAGCATCGGCTCGGCCTTCCAGTGGCCGGAGTATCCCACCGCCGTGGCCGCCGACAAGCTAGTCAAGGCCGGTATCGTGGTGGTGACGTCCAACGGGAACGAAGGCTCCTACGGCCTGTGGGCAGCCGGGGCCCCCGGCCAGGGGGACAAGGTCATCGCGGTGGGCTCGATCGAGAACACCCACGCGGTGCTCCCGTACTTCGAGGCCTATGGGGTCTCCCCGTCCACCCCGGCCACCCAGATCGGCTACGGCGCGGCCACCGGCGCTCCCGCGCCGCCGACCTCGGGCACGATGCCCCTCGCCCGCACCGGAACCACCGCCAGCACCGACGACGCCTGCACTACGGCGCTCCCGTTGCCCGACCTGACCGGAAAGGCGGTCCTGATCCGCCGCGGCTCCTGCTCGTTCGCCGAGAAGGCCAACAACGCGGAGGACGCGGGCGCGATTGCCGTCATCCTCTACAACAACGCCGCCGGCCGGCTGAACGCGACGGTGGAGTCGGATCCCCCCGGGATCCCGGTGGTCACCGTCTCCGACACCGAGGGCGCCGTGATCGACGGCCTGATCGCCGCCGGCGACGCCAGCATGGACTGGACGGACCAGACGGCCTCGTTCGCCCAGGTCAGCTCCGTCGCCAACCACATCTCGAGCTTCTCGTCCTACGGCCCCACCCCCGAGCTGCAGATCAAGCCCCAGGTCTCGGCGCCCGGCGGCAACATCTACTCGACCTACCCGCTCGAGAAGGGCGGCTACGCGGTCCTGTCCGGAACCTCGATGGCCTCGCCGCACACGGCCGGGGCGGCGGCGCTCATCCTGGAAGCCACCAACAAGAAGGCCCGGCCCGACGCCGTCCGGGGACGCCTGCAGAGCACGGCGGACCCGATCGAGTGGTATGGCGCCCCGGGCAGCGGCTATCTCGAGCCAGTCCACCGCCAGGGGGCGGGCCAGATCGACATCGACGACGCCATCCTGACTCGCTTCGTGGTCAGCCCGTCCGAGCTGGCGCT
>CAZNNH010000189.1:0-12070 GCA_964574335.1 uncultured Acidobacteriota bacterium
AGATACGGCCCCGCCTGCGGTCCCACTGTGCGAGTCGTCACGCGAGAGGCAGGCGGGGTGAGCCTCCTCACCGGGGCCGGCAACGGGCTCGTGATGGGCGTCACAGCCGATGCTCTCGGCGGACCGGTACGCCGGCTCGCGTTGCAGAATCCGGACTCGATGACCGGCGTGTCGGCGGAAACGCCGGC
The DNA here is from genome assembly GCA_964574335.1 of uncultured Acidobacteriota bacterium. GTDB lineage: Bacteria > Acidobacteriota > Vicinamibacteria > Fen-336 > Fen-336 > CAZNNH01. The sequence continues at coordinate 189 of CAZNNH010000189.1, forward strand.
GGCGCTACTCCAGCTGCAAGGCGTCGTTGGACTTGCCCTGCTCCTCCGTCATTGGACCGCGTTCGCCTGCCGTCTCAAGCTGACTGAATGCGGCCGCCCAAGCCTCCTGCACATTGCCAGGCAAGGCCAGGCCATGGGATGAGCACCAGGCTGGCGGGGCGATGCTTCTGGCTCAGCGAGCTGCGGCCACTCGCGTGCGCCCTGCCGGCGCCTGCCCTGACCCGCAAGCCCACCCGGTCTCTCGGGTGCGTTCTCGGCCGTCGGGGCCCCGTTCACCGGCGTTCAGACTCCCAGTGCCGGCCCACCCGAGAGCGAAGGTGTGGAGCACGGTTCCCTCCCTGGCCACGAGCTTGGCGGACCTACTCGAGGCTTACCGCTCCCAGTGTGACGCACTCTCCGACCGAAGGCAGCGGGAACGGGACGAAGCCGACGCGGTTGTCCACCGAGACCCAGTGGTAGGCGGCGTCCTCCAGCGCGTGCCGGAAGCGGAAGGCGACCTGGCGCGGGCGCCCGTCGAGGGTGAGGGAGCGGATCTCGGCGGCGAAGTCGGGACGCACCACCTCCTCGCCGACCGCGAACGTCCGGGTAGCGCTGGCCAGGAGGCGGTCGATCGGGAGGAGCAGGAAGCCCCGGTCCGGGCTGATGAGCAGCGTCGCCGCGTCTTCCCGGCATACGATGCTCGAGGTGGACATCGAGGACAACAGCGCCACCCGCTTCGGCGCGGACGGCTCGCCTTCAGCGGTACGGATGAACCACGAGTAGGCCACCGGGAAGTCATTGCCGTTGACGAACACGACCGTCTGCCCTGCCAGCTCGGGGCTCGTGGGGAGGCTGCGCTCCGCCAGGGCGAAGAAGCGGCCGAACACTGGCAGCAGGGCCGTGCGCCCCACCAACAGCACGGCCGCCAGCGGCAGGTGGATTCCCAGCAGGACGAGCGCGGCGCGCCGTCGCCATCCCCTTCCGTCCATCGCCCCCCATGGCCAGACGCCCACATGCTGGAGCAGGAGCGCCAGGGAGCCGAAGGCGCCGATGCCCGAGAAGACCAGAAGCCGGTCCATGGGAAACGCCGCGCAAACCGGGACCAGCGAGAGGGCCATGCCTGACAGCCAGAAGCGGGCCAACCGCTCCGCGCGCAGCAGCTTCCACAGCACGGCCAGGAGACCGACCGTGGCCAGCGCAGCGCATGCGGTGGCACAGAGCTGGTGGGAGCGGGTCAGCATCAACCAGAGGTCGACCGGGACCTGGAGCCACTGAGCCGTGACCATCAAGGGCCAGCGTTCGCCGAGCGCCGCGAGGAAGTGGAGCGGCTGGGTGCTGGGGTCCAGGTACAGCGTGGAGCCCTGGGTGCCGTAGCCCGCCCGGTCGTAGAGGATGCGCCAGGCCACAACCACGCCTCCGTAGGGCAGGAGCGGCGCCAGCCAGGAGGCCCAGGAGCCCCGCTCCTCGGTGAGCTGCCAGGCGGCCACATAGGCCAGGCCGCCGAGGGTCGCCTCTCCACATCCGAGCCCCACCGCGAGGGCGGCCAGGGCGGCCACCAGGTGGCTCCGCCTGCGGGTGCGGCTCCAGGAGAGGTGGAGCAGGATGACCGCGGTGCCGGCGACCAGGCACAGCAAGGCGTTACGGTTCGCCAGCCAGCCGGCAGGCCAGGCGTGGGCATCCTCGACCGCGAAGAGCAGGCCGGCCAGGGCCGCGGTCGCTCCTGCGCCGTGGACCTTGCGGTAGAGCCCGGCCACCAACCCCACTCCCAGGCCGAGCCAGAGCAGGCTGTGGAGGTGTTGGAGCACGAAGTCGTCGGGCCAGAGCGCGTAGTCGGCGCGGTGGGTGAGGGCCGAGAGGGGACGTCCCAGGGCGACGCGCAGGGTGGGGTCGGACCACCAGGGCAGGAGGCCGAGGTCGGTCATGGTCGGTCCCGTCTCCCGCGTCACGAAGGAGAACAGGTCGAAGGTCGGGTCGAGAAAGTGCGCCAGCGGACCCGTGCCGCGCAGGACCATCCGGTGAAAGTGGTCGTCACCGATGAGGCCCGCGCGCAGGGCCGCCGAGCTGAGAAGCACGGCCAGGGACGCCAGGACGAGCGGCGTGAGGACCGCGTCGACCCGGCGGCGCATCGACATCACTCACCGCGAGCCGGGAAGCTGGCCCGGAGACCCCCCGGGGCCCGGCGCCTCGGCCGTCACCACCCAGTGATCGGAGTAAAGCCGGTCCTCTCTGGCGTGAGCGAAGCCAGCGTCCCGCATCTCAGCTAGCGCGACGTCGGGTGCGACCCGGTGCTCCGGGCGGGGCCCGTGCTCGGTCGACCCTTCGGGTCGCCAGTCGGCCACCACGAGGAGCCCGCCCGGACGGAGGGCGCGACCGAGCTCGGCGAGAAACCGTGGCCGATCGTCCAGCTCGTGGTACAGGCTCACCAGGAGGGCTGCGTCGACCGAGTCGTTCTCGAGGGGCAGGGTGGTGGGGTCGGTCATGGGCACGAGCTCAACCCGTTTGGCGAGCCCTTGCTCCTCGGCGCGCTGCCGCAACACGTCGAGCATGCGGGGCTCGATGTCCAGGCACAGGACCCGCCCCGTGGAGAGCCTCTCGGCCAGCGGGAGGGCGAAGTAGCCGGTGCCGGCGCCGACGTCGGCGACCACCCGGGCACCGGAGGCGAGCAGCAGCTCCACCAGCGGTCCGGGCGGCTGCTCCCGCTGACGGTCGTCGCTGTCCAGAGAGTGGTGTCGCTCGAACGGGATGTGTCGGCCCTCGACCATGGCGGCTTCCTCCGCGGGTAGGACAGCCTATCGGATGCCTGCTGTCATCCCTCGCGCACCGGGAGGGGTCTGTGCAAGCACCGGACCGCCAGCCCGGCCAGATCCCAGACAACGGCCAAGATGGCGATCCGGATGGCGTGACCACTCAGGGGTCCCGGAGCCTGCTCCGGAACCAGTCCGAGCGCGTTCCAGCTCGAGTAGGCAGCGCGGCTGGTGGACGCCCCTGGCCTCTGGAGCGCGGTGGCGGCCGCCACCGCCAGAGCTGGGAGCACCGAAAGCATGAGCCGCCCCTGCGGTCAGGAGGCGCGCGAGGCCAACTCCGAGGGCCGCAGGTCGATGTCCCAGGGCTGTGCGGATATGGAATGCGACCATCGCGACCGAATCGTAGCCGATCAATGCGAGCAGGGCGACCGCCGTCTGGCTGGGGCGATTGGTACGCTCGCGATGCCCCGTGGTCACTCCGCCCGGCGCACCACCTCCAGCAGCGGGCAGGGGTCTTCGTCGGAGCCGGCGTGGGCGGCCTCGTGGATGGCGGCCAGCGCCGCCGCCTAGGTTGGGAAGATCCGTTCGGCCCCCAACACCGGCCGGCAGCCGGTGCGCTCCAGGACCTCGGCCACGTCGTCGCGCAGGCCGCTCAGGGACACCTCGTAGCCGTCGTCGCGCAGCCGCGGCACCAGAGCGCACAGCTCTGGACGGCCACTGCGTCGATCCGCTCGAGGGTGTGAGCTGCGATGAGGATCTGGCGGATCTCGGGGCGCAGGGTGAGACGTCGGTCGAGCTCGCTCTCGAGGGGTTGGATGGTGGCGAAGGTGAGCGGGCCGTCGAAGCGGATGGCGGCGATGTGGCGGCACGGCGCCAGCCCGTGGCGCTGTGCGTCGCGCAGCGAGCCGTCGGAGTGGAGCGAGAGGTCGGTGACCCGGGGAACGGCCCGGACCAGCGGGCACGTCGTCTCGTCGGGGTTCGGGTGGGCGACGGCGTAGAACGTGGCCAGCGCCTGGACCGGCCGATCGCCCCCTGGATTGGTGCCACGCCGGTGCCCAGGGGCAATCCACGCTGACTCGGTTCCGGCAGCGCGCAGGCCCCTGCGCCCCGTGGTGGCCCCCCGCTGCTACCCCTCCTCGCCTTCCCGGCTGCCGTGGCTGCCCCAGTACCCCAGCGCCTTCAGCCGGAGCACTTGGCTCCGCCAATAGGGCGGACCTCGGCTCGGCGAGCGGCGAGGCACCTCGGTCGCCTCGCCCACAGACGCCAGGTAGCGCGCGATCCGGGCGGGCTCCTTGAGAACCGCCAGTAGTCTCATGCGTCCCCCGCAGGAGGGGCAAGAGAGGACGTGTATGGCGAAGGTGCGCGCCAACAAACTCCGCCCACGGCCCATCTCCCCCGGCAGAAAACCGCCGCTCGGACTCGTCTTCGACCTCGTCTCCCTCGGGGGGCCAGAGGCGTGATCCGCCCTCGCCAAGGGCGCGCCCCCGCCAGCACCCCCGAGTAGCGAACCGTGTGTAGCCGTGGTGGGGGCACACTGGCGGCCAGCCGGCACAGCAAAGACAATGGGTCCATCTCCACCGCCACCGTCCCGTCGCTGAACGCCTTCTTCAAGAGGATGCGCACCGACGCCCTTGAGCTCCTCCCAGTCGATCCAGCCCACGCGCGCCACCCACAACGCCTCGCGCGTCAGCAGGAGCACGGGTCCGCGCCGAAACGCGAAGGCCACCCCGTCGGCCGCCATCAGGACGATGTAGACCTCGACCAGACTCAGGGAGACGCCCATGGCAAGCGCGAGGAGGGGGATCTGGCGGTACATCGCCGCCGCCAACCCACCGAGGATGAGCGCGCTCAGTGCCGCCACCTTGAGCGGCGCCGTGAGGCTCTTCACCCGGAGGGAGCGCAACGCGTAGACCTCGAGGTCCCGGCCCCGAGCGGACCCGCGCCTCGCGTCTAGGCGCGCACCTTCTCGGCGATCCCGCTCGCGAGACCTGCGCGGCGGTCAGGGTTGAAGTTCGCCGGCATCTTGACGGCAGCTACACGATCCACCGCGGCAAAGGCCAGAGCTGGGGCTGGTACGACGCGGCGGGGCGAGCGCGGACGGTCGCACCGACGGGATCAACGCAGCAGGCTGCCCGCCGATCGAGGGTGTCCCGGCAGGTGAGCTCCCACCAAGTCCCGGAGGCCCACAGCCACGTGCCAGACCACAGCGGGCATTTCACTTGTCAACAACACCCGGTCGCTCGCGCGGCCGATCGCCCCCAGCATCGCCGCCACACCCGTGCCTCACGCCCTATTCCCAACGTCTTCTAGGTCTATGAAAGGCCGTTTATGGGCGGGCCTCAGCGGAAGTTCTCGACGAGCGTCAGCTCGTAGTTCCAGGTCGGCCCCTCGAGGAACAGAATCCACTCCTCGCCGGGCGAGATCGCGAGCCATTCGTGGACGAACGGGCCGTCCTTCCTGTAGATCTCGGTGGTTCGGCCTGAGGCGAAGTCCCGATACTGAACCGCGCACCAGAGCCCGGCTGCGCTTCGGCACCTCCGTATGGCCTTCTTGAGCCCAGGGGATGGTCCCCCAGCCAGGCCCCGGCCAGGGAGACGGGGGTCCACAAGCAGTAGGCCCAAACGCTCGGCGCCAAGCGCCGACACTCTCTCCCCAGCCCCGCTCACGCCTCACGCCGCTTCCTGGCGAATGTCACCCCGCGGTTCATACTGAAGTCCTGACACGCGACATTCGCAGTCGCGCCCTCGTCGGCCTTCGGCCAACTCCGGCCTCACCGTTCGGATACGCCTTGACCTCGGTGAAGGATCCATGCTGGTGAGCACCGCGCCGGTCGGGCGCCGCCGAGGACCATCGCGGCCAATCTGGATCCGCGCGGGGCCACGAGAGGCCCCGACTCATGTAACATGCGCTGGCCCACGCACCGAGGAGGTAGGAGGATCCATGACCTCGATTCTAGACACGCAGGAGACGAAGCCGGCCGCGACCGCCGGGGGCGGTCTCTCGAACGCCCTCGGGATGCTCGGCGCCGGCCTGGGGGTCGTCACGCTCGGGGCCGCAATCTACCTGTTCGTCGAGCTCCGCGACGCCCGGAAGCAGATCGACGCTCTGCAGGCCCGGGCTTCAGAGCTGGCCGCGACGACCGACAAGAAGACCAAGGAGCTCGACCTCGGCCTGGCCGAGGTGCGCGGGCAGACCGCGGCGGTCGCCGAGCGGGCGGGCGTCACGGAGGCGGAGCTCGACCGCACGGCGGCGGCGGCCCGGCAGCTCCGCGACGAGCAGCGCAAGGGCCAGGAGCACCTCGCCCTTCTCGGCGGCGAGGTCGGCAAGGTGAAGGACGACGTCGCCGCCAGCAGGGCCGCGATCGAGCAGACACAGGCCCAGCTCCAGCGAGCCGTGGGCGACCTCGGCGAGCAGAGCGGCCTGATCGCGCGCAACGCCGACGAGCTCGCCGCCCTCAAGCGCACCGGACTCCGCGACTACTTCGAGTTCGACCTTCGCAAGGCAAAGACGCCTGCCCCCGTCGGCCCGGTGGCGCTCCGCCTCAAGGACGCCGACGTCAAGCGCCACAAGTTCAACATGATCCTGGTCGTGGACGACATGGAGATCGAGAAGAAGGACAAGACGCTGCTCGAGCCGGTCCAGTTCTACCGCAAGGGCTCGCGGCAGCTCAACGAGATCGTCGTCTACTCGGTGCAGAAGAACCGTATCACCGGCTACCTGAGCACGCCGAAAGCGAGCAACCCGGCGGCCACCCAGTAGGCGATGCGACACCCGGCGCTGCTGCAGGCCGGCTGGCTCGCCGCCGGCCTCGCCGTGGCTCCTCTCGCCACGGCGCAGCCGGTGGCCGTCTTCTCGGCGGAGACGTCGCTCGTCAACGTGGCCGTGACGGTGGAGGACGCGCGCGGCCGGCCGATCGACGGCCTGACCGCCGGCGACTTCGTCGTCAGCGAGGACGGCAGGAAGCAGAAGGTCGCCCTGTGCGCCCGCATGGGCGAGGCGGGCGGCGGCCGGTCGACGTCGCTCGACGTGGCGCTGCTGGTCGATACCAGCGACAGCATGCTCGAGACGCTACGCCGCTCGCAGGAGGTGGCCGTGCGCTTCCTCACCAGCCTTCCCAACGCACAGGAGATCATCGTCGTCTTCTTCGACCAGACTCAGCGGGTGGAGCACTTCGACCGCGAGCACCCCGAGACGCTGTTCGAGCGGGTGCGGGCGCTGCCCGAGGGAGGCAACACCGCGCTGCGCGACGCGATCGTCTTCAGCCTGCGCACGCTCGGCACCTTGAACGGCCGCTCGGCCCTGGTCCTGCTCACCGACGGCATCGACACCGTGAGCGCCACCGACCCGCCGGCGCTGGAGAAGGCCGTTCAGTCGCAGGCCGTGACGATCTACCCCGTGGTCTACCCGGCCTCGCCCGCTATGGAAGGACCCGAGGCCGCGCTCAAGGAGCTCAACCGGCTCGCCCGGATCAGCGGCGGCCGCCTCTTCGAGCTTCCGAACGAGCTGGCGCTGCCGAGCGTCCTCGACGAGATCGTGGCCGACCTGCGGGAGCAGTACGTCCTCGGCTTCGTGCCCGACTCGACGGGGCCGCCCGGGCGGCTGCGGAAGATCTCCGTGAAGGTCCCGGGCCACGGGAAGGTGGTGGTCCGTCACCGCGTCGGCTACCGTCTCCAGCCCTGACTAGCCCGGTCGCGCGCGGCACATGGTCAGCGAGTCGCCGGGCTCCGCGTGGACCTCGAAGCCCAGGCGACGGTAGAGCCGGACAGCCGGGTTGGTCCTGGACACGCTGAGCGAGATCGCGTCGTGGCGCTCGTCGGCCTCCCGGAGCAGGCGCTCGAGCAGCCGCGTGCCGACGCCCCGACCTCGCCAGCCCGGACGCACGGCGACGCTCAGCTCCGGCGTGTCGAGGGCGACGAAGCCGTAGCCGGTGTCGTTCGCCTGCCACAGGCGCAGCCAGGCGGCGCCGACATCGCCGCTACTCGCGCTCTCCAACGCCAGCCAGCCGGCGTCGCCGGGACGGCCCCAGCCGGCGACGTAGCGCGCCACCTCCGGGCGGTCGATGATCTCCCGCGGCAACGGCGGCGCGCCGTCGGTTACGAAGAGCGCCTCGTACAGGTAGTCGCGCAAGAGCGCACCATCGTCCGCGGTGAGTGGTCTCAGCCGGATCGACATGGCCCCTCAGGAACCGGTCGCGAAAAGGTCGGTCGACAGGTACTTCAGGCCCGAGTCGCACAGCAGGGTGACGACCGTCTTCCCGGCACCCAGACGCTGGGCCACCCGGATCGCCGCCACGACGTTGGCGCCCGAGGACGTGCCCGCGAACAACGCCTCCTCGCGGGCCAAGCGCCGGGTCATCTCCATGGCCTCGGCGGTCGAGACCGAGAGAATCTCGTCGGCGAGATCGTCGCTCCAGAGCGGGGGCACGAAGCCGGGTCCCACGCCCTCGATCTTGTGGGCGCCCGGGGCGCCGCCCGCGAGGACCGGCGACTCGGCCGGCTCGACCGCAGCGATCCGAATCTCCGGGTGATAGCGCCGCAGCACGCGCTCGACGCCTTGCAGGCACTGGGCCGTGCCGACCGACTGGACGAAGGCGTGCACCTGTCCCCGCGTCTGGCGCCAGATCTCCTCAACCAGCGGGGCGTAGCCGGCGGCGGCATCGGGGTTGTTGAACTGGTCGGCGAAGAAGGCGTCGGGCGCGGCGCTCAGCTCGGCGGCCCGGGAGATCATCCGCTGGATCAGCTCCTTCGTCGTCCGGCCGTCCTCGCTTTGCAGCTCCACCACGTCGGCGCCCAGCGCCCGCATGTGGTCGCGCTTCTCCTGGCTGAAGGCGTCGGAGGTGACCACCGTGATCGCGAAGCCCCGGGCCGCGCAGACGAACGCCAGGGCGGTCCCGGTGCTGCCGCCGGTGTACTCGACGAGCCGGCCGCCGCGAGGCAGGCGACCCGATTCGACGGCGCGGTCGACGACGGACAGCGCCATGCGGTCCTTCATGCCCCCAGTCGGGTTGTGGCCCGCGACCTTCACGAAGACGCGGGCATGCCCCGCGGGCACGATGCGCCTGAGCTCCACCAGGGGCGTTCCGCCCACGGCCGCGAGGATGTTCGCGTCGTCCACCATCACCGGCCCCCTCCCGCCGACTTCGCTTCCCAGGCCCCGAGGCCCAGACGATAGCCGCCGGAGTTCCCGCCGTAAAGGGGTGGAGGGCGGGTCAGGACGTCATGCTCCACATCAGAGCCGGTCCACTCGCGATCGCGGTCCTGATGGCCTGCCGGATACCCGCCGGGCGCGCAGCGAGGACCCACCCCATGGGAGCGGCAAGGCTGCTGCCGCCGGTCCCACGTGACGGGAGGAACATCCGCGGACGGCCCATCGTAACCACTGCCGGGACACATGTTCGTCGAGCCGCTTCTCACCGAGGCCGCGGGCCCGGGCCTTCGGCGCCGCATCCGCGCCGTGTCCCGGGAATGCGCCACGCTCTGGGACACGACGCCCGAGGAGCTGCCGGTACTCGGGCCCCGCGTCGGGCCCTGGCGGCATCTCAGCAACGCGCGCGCCGCGGCACGCCTCATCGACGAGCTGGCGGCCGGCGTAGAGCGTGCTCCCGACAGCGAACGGGAGCGCGCGGCGTGGCGGAAGGCCGTGCGCCAGCGGCTGCAGCAGTTCGGCGACGAGCGCCTGGGCTGGCCCGCCGGCTACCGGCGCCTGGTCTTCGGCGACTCCTTCTTCGATGCCTCGATGGCCTTCGCGCGCCAGGCGCGGGCGTTCGACCCCGGGGCGTCCCTGGCGAGCGTGTGGCAGGCCCTGCGAAACGTCTGGATCGCCAACAGCCTCCAGATGATCCTCGACCTGCCGGTGAGGCTGAGCCCCGGCGTGTTCGCCTACAGCATGCTGTATCCCGTGACCGACAACCTGCTCGACGACGTGTCGGTCAGCCGCCCGGCCAAGAGGGCGTTCAGCCACCGGCTCGGGGAGCGGCTCGCGGGCCAGCCGGTGCGGGCGACGAATTCCTCCGAGGCGGCCGCCTTCCGGCTGGTGGCTCAGATCGAAGAGGAGTTCCCGCGCTGCGCGTTCGCCGGCGTTCACGAGAGCCTCCTCGCCATCCACCGCGGGCAGGTGCTGAGCTTGAGCCAGCAGGAGCGGCCCGATCTGACGGACGCCGAGATCCTGGCCATCAGTTGCGAGAAAGGCGGAAGCTCCGTTCTGGCCGATCTCTACCTGGTGGCCGGGAGACCCAGCCCGGAGGAGGAGCGCTTCGCCTTCGGCTATGGCGTGTTCCTGCAGCTCCTGGACGATCTGCAGGACACCGGGGAGGACGTCGCCGTCGGGCACCAGACGCTGTTCACCCGGGCGACACGCCGGGGTCCTCTCGACGGCGCTGCGGCGCGGCTTCTGCGGTTCATCGACCGCGTGCTCGACTCCCAGGAGATCCTGGCCCGACCGGTGCTCGCCGACCGCAAGGACCTGGTCAGACGCAACTGCCGCGGCCTTCTGGTGGGCGCCGTGGTCGACCAGCCGCGGTTCTTCACCCGGCGTTTTCGCCGCGATCTCACCCGGCGCTGGCCCTTCTCGGTCCGCGCGATGCGGAGGCTGCGCCGTCGTGCCGAGCAGCGCTTCCGAGGTGCGGCCCTCGCGCTCCAGCGCCGGGCCGGCGTCCCCTCGCTGCTCGACTGGGTCCTGGCCCAGCAGCAGCCATTCTGATTCGCCGGGGCGGGGCACGTGGTCGGGGGGCCGGCACTGCCCCGGCTGACGAAGTCCGCATCCATCGCGGGAACCGCGGGGGGTGGGGTGGTGTCCAAGGGTGCGGGAGGGACGAGATGGCGAGGGCGTCGTTTGCGCCGTTCCGGTCCGAGGCGGCCAAGGCGGAGTACCAGGCCCACGCTCGGAAGCGGCTCGAGGCGTGTTCTGTGCCGTGGGAGACCCGGATCGTCGAGACGTCCTGGGGACCGACCTGTGTGCGTGCCAGCGGGCGCGTCACCGATCCGGCGTTGATCCTGCTGCCGGGCGCGGGGATCGGCTCGCTGATGTGGCTCGACGGCTTCGAGGAGCTGTCGGCGCACCATCGAACCTACGCCCTCGACATCATCGGCGACATCGGCTTCAGCGTGATGGAGCGCAAAGTCACCCGGCCGGAGGACTACGTCGACTGGCTGGATGAGGTCCTCGAGACGTTGGTCCCGGAGCGGCCACTGAGCCTTCTGGGCGTCTCGCTGGGGGGCTCGATCGCTGCGCAGTACGCCCTGCACCGGCCCGAGCGGGCCCAACGCGTTGTGCTGCTGGCCCCGGGCGGCACCGTGCGGCGGCTCTCGTTTGGCTTCTTCGCCCGAGTCACGCTGCCCTGCGTGCCGATCCCCGGCTTCGGAGGCGCCGGGCCGCTGAACCGGATCCTCCTGTGGGTGTTCGAAGATGCCGCCCGAGGCGACGCGGCGTGCCGCGCCCGGCTGGAGCGGGCCATCGAGGACGTCCAGATCGGCGTGCGCTGCGTGGCCAATCGGCGGCCGCCGTGGCCCAGGGTGCTCGACGACGACGCCTGGCGAGGCTTCTCGGTGCCGTGCCTGTTCGTGGTCGGGGAGAACGAGAAGATCTACTCGGCCCGCGCCGCCGTGCAACGGCTGAGCCGCGTCGCCCCTCAGGTGAAGACGGAGATCGTCGCCGCGGTCGCGGTGTAGGCGAGGGCGCGCCCCTCCACGGTGGTCTTGTGATGCGTCACGGCCGCCGCCGGCGCCGGCTTGTCGGTCTTCTCGGCGTTCCTCTCCTCGGCCTTGCCAGGCTCCACGGAGAGGGCCGGTGTCGTCGCGCCCAGGAGCGCGGCCAGGGTCCACACTGCGAGCTTCATCGCTGACACCTCCAAGCCCCTCATTCCACCAAGGGCGGGTGCACCGGCACCGCCCGCAGGCGCGATCCGTAGCGCGTCCGGATGTAGTCCAGCAAGGCCTCGCCCGAGATCGACAGCCCGTCGTAGGGCAACGTGACAGCGGCGCCGGCCCAGTGGAGCCCGGCCGTGAGGGCCGAGATCCGCGCCAGCCACGGCAGCCGGTGGACGAAGGCAGGGTCCTTGGCGGCGAGGCCGATGTCCGCCTCCGACCCTCGCCCGAGGCGGAAGACGGCGACGCCCTTGAGCTCCTCCCAGTCGATCCAGCCCACGCGCGCCACCCACAACGC
>CAZNNH010000190.1:0-11893 GCA_964574335.1 uncultured Acidobacteriota bacterium
GCGCGAGAGGCCGGCGCCGAGGTCGTTGACGCTGTCCACCAGGAAGCCCCCGGTGCCCTCGGCCACCGCGTTCAGGCCATCGCGCTCGGCGTGCTCGGCCTGCCGCCCCAGGCGCTCCCTGAGACCCGGGTACCTCGTCGAGCGAGGCACCAAGGACTCCGCACGCTCGTCCTCCGTCGTCGCCAGCAGGCCACGCGTGTCCAGGGTGTAGACCACGATCCCGGCCCGGGTGGCGGCGTCCACTACCCGACGCAGCTCCTGGTCCACGCCGCCGGAGGCCCCCAGGCCCAGCAGGAAGCCGTCGGAGACCAGCACCACTACCTTGCGGCCGGGCACCTCGGCGAGGCCCCGCATCATGCTGTCCAGCGTCCCCAGGGTGGCGTGGGCGTAGTCGGCCGACTCCTTGAAGATGCCTCGGGCCTTGGTGCGTGCCATCTCCTCCGGCCTCGGGACCCTGAGCCCCTGTTTCTCGATCTCCTCCACCGCCAGGTCCAGCGCCTCGGAATCGCCACGCACGATCAGCTCCGCCTGGTAGCGGGTGATGTGGGGCACACCGGGCCAGGTCTGGAGCAGCTTCGGCGTGACTCGGGCGATCGCCCGGCGAAGCAGCTCGCTGTCGTCGGTGAACTGCTGGGTGACGCTGAGCGTCCCGCTGGTGGCCACCACCGCGGTCGCGTCGTCGGGCCCCAGCTCCCGGTCCACGAACTCGAGCAGGGCCTGCTTGACCTGGACGAGGTCCCCCAGGCTGATGTGGAGGTCGTCGATGGCCAGCACGACGTGCCGGCGGGGGCGCGCCTGGGTCGGGAGCACCGTTTCGGAGCGGGACTCAGGAGCCGGGCCGGCTTCCCTCCCTTCGAGCCGAATGCGCTCGAAGGCCTCGAACTGGGCGACCTCCTGGGCCTTCCCGTCCTCGAAGACGGCGAAGTCGCCCTGGGCCAAGCCGGAGACCGGCTGGCCTTTCCCGTCGGTGGCCACCACGTCCAGCCGGACCAGCTCGGCCTCGACCGATATCTCCGGCACGGGCTGCTGCGCTTGCGCCTGCAGGGCACAGACGCAAAGCAAGAGCGCCGCCACCAGGAACCTCCGCACAGTCGCCATCGAGTGGGGACACCCTGCCCGGACAAGGAGACACCCGACAAGGCGTCGAGTCACGGTAAGTCCCGTCGCCCCCTCCTGCCTGACGAGCATGTTGCCGCAGAGTATGCAGTATTCGTGCCGGCACGTCAGATAGCGGCGAGACCGCGGGCCTCACGGACCCTCCTCCTCTTTCAGGACCTCGAGCAGGCGGATGTCCTCCAGGTCCTTGGGCCGTGCGCCGAAGCGTTTGGTCAGGATCAGATCATCCAGCGCCGGCAGGCAGACGCCCACCGAGTCGTCGATGGCCACCCTCCGGTGCCGGGCCCACACCTGCTCGAATGCCGCCTCGTCGAACTCGGATCCCCGCATCAGCCCGCCCCGCCTCGTACGAAGGATTGCAGCCGACCGGGACCGCGACCATCCTGTGTTAGCCTCGAAGAATACCCAGCTCGGCCGGGGCACTTCCGCCTCGAGCCCTACGTGATCAGGAGCCTGCCATGCACACCGACCTCTCCCTCCTGGCGCCGTTCGTCGCGGTGGCCCTGCTCGGGCTCCCGTCCACGGCCGCGTCCTCCGAGGACCTTCCCGAGGGGGTGGTCAAGATCCCGTACCAGAAGTTCGTCCTCGAGAATGGTCTGCGGCTGATCGTCCACGAGGACCACAAGGCCCCCATCGTGGCCGTCAACATCTGGTACGACGTGGGCTCGTCCGACGAGAAGCCGGGCAAGACCGGCTTCGCCCACCTGTTCGAGCACCTGATGTTCAACGGCAGCGAGAACCACGACGACGAGTACTTCAAGCCCTTCGATCGGGTCGGCGCCACCGGCATGAACGGCACCACCAGCTTCGACCGCACCAACTACTTCGAGGTGGTCCCCACCACGGCCCTGGACATGGCCTTGTGGATGGAGTCGGACCGCATGGGTCACCTGATCGGCGCCCTCGACCAGGCCAAGCTCGACGAGCAGCGCGGCGTGGTGCAGAACGAGAAGCGCCAGGGAGAGAACCAGCCGTACGGCAAGGCCTTCCTCACCATCTTCGAGAACACCTACCCCGCCGGCCACCCCTACGACCACTCGGTGATCGGCTCGATGGCGGACCTCGACGCCGCCTCGCTCGAGGACGTCCACGATTGGTTCAAGACCTACTACGGCGCCGCCAACGCGGTGCTGGTGGTGGCCGGCGACGTCGAGGCCGCGGATGTGAAGCAGCGTGTGGAGGGCTACTTCGGCGACATCCCGGCCGGCCCGCCCCTGATCAAGCCGGGACCGAACGTCAGCCGCCGCACCCAGCCCTCCCGTCAGGTGATCTACGACCGGGTCCCCCAGCCCCGGATCTACAAAGCCTGGAACGTCTCCGCCTGGGGTGGCGACGACGTCCAGCGCCTGGACATCCTCAGCGACCTGCTGACCAGCGGCAAGAGCTCGCGCCTCTACAAGCGCCTGGTCTACGACGACCAGATCGCCACCGACGTCAACTCCTTCAACTACACCCGGCAGCTCGGCGGGCTGTTCGTGGTCTGGGCCACCGCCCAGCCGGGCGGCGACCTGGCGGCCGTCGAGCGCGCCCTGGACGAGGAGCTGGATCGCCTGCTGAAGAACGGCGTCGAGCCCGCCGAGCTGGAGCGCTCCAAGACCAGCCAGCGGGCCCAGTTCCTCCGCGGCATCGAGCGCGTCGGCGGCTTCGGCGGCAAGTCGGACACCCTGGCCGCCAGCGAGGTGTACGAGGGTAGCCCCGACGCCCACGAGCGCTACCAGGCCCGGATCCTCACCGCCACGCCGGACGAGGTCCAGGCCACCGCCAAGCGGTGGCTCTCCGAGGGCGCCTTCACCCTCGAGGTCCGCAGCTTCCCCGAGTATGGGGTGGTCAAGAGCGACGTCGACCGTTCGAAGGGCGTGCCGAAGGTGACGGAGTTCCCGGCCGGGGTCTTCCCGGCCCGCGAGCGCTTCACCCTCGCAAACGGCCTGAAGGTGGTCCTGGCCCGGCGGACGGCGGTCCCGGTGGTCGAGCTCGACCTGCTGCTCGACGCCGGCTACGCCGCCGACCAGTTCGGCCTGCCCGGGACCGCCACCCTGGCGATGGACATGCTCGACGAGGGCACTGCCCGCCGCTCGGCGCTCGAGATCTCCGACACCCTGGACCGGCTGGGCGCCCGCCTCGGGACCGACTCCACCCTCGACACCTCCTCGATCACGCTCTCGGCGCTGAAGGAGAACCTGGCCCCTTCGCTTGCGCTGTTCGCCGACGTGATCCTGAACCCGTCCTTCCCCGAGGCCGAGCTCGAGCGGCTACGGCGCCGGCAGCTCGCCGGCATCAAGACCGAGAAGACGCGGCCGGTCTCGATGGCGCTGCGCGTCTTCCCGCGGCTCTTGTACGGCAAGGGCCACGCCTACGCCCTGCCCCTCACCGGCTCGGGAACGGAGGAGTCGGTGGCCCGGCTCGATCTGGCGGCGCTGCGCGCCTTCCACGACACCTGGGTCCGGCCCAACAACGCCACCCTGATCGTGGTCGGCGACACGGACGCGGCGGAGCTCCGGCCGCAGCTCGAGCGCCTCTTCTCGGCCTGGAAGCCGGCCGAGGTGCCGCAGAAGAACCTGGCCCACGTCGACCAGCGGCCAGAGAGCGAGGTCTTCCTGGTCGACCGCCCGGGCTCCGAGCAGTCGATCATCTTCGCCGGCCACGTGGTGCCCCCGAAGAGCGACCCCAACGAGCTGGCCCTCGACGCCGTCAACGACGTGCTCGGCGGCAGCTTCTCGGCGCGCCTCAACATGAACCTGCGCGAGGACAAGCACTGGTCCTACGGCGCCCGGAGCCAGATCCTCGACGCCGCCGCCCAGCGGCCGTTCTTCGCCTACGCCCCGGTGCAGACCGACAAGACCAAGGAGGCGCTGGCCGAGATCCACCAGGAGCTGCTCGGCATCCGCAGCGGCGGCGGGCACCCCGTCACCGCCGACGAGCTGGCCAAGATCAAGGACAAGAAGACGCTGACCCTGCCCGGCCGCTGGGAGACCAACGCGGCGGTGCTCGCCGACATCGCGGACATGGTGCGCTTCTCGCTGCCCGAGGACTACTGGAACACCCGGGCCGCGACCGTGCGGGCGCTGACCCTCGACCAGGTCGAGGCCCAGGCGGACGTCTCCTTGCTGCCCGACCACACCGTCTGGGTGGTGGTCGGGGACCTTTCGAAGATCGAAGCCGGGATCCGCGAGCTGAAGCTGGGCCCGGTCCACCACATCGACGCCGACGGCAACCCCGTCGGCGACTGAGACCGGGCCGGCCGGCCGGCGCGCCTCACTCCGCCAGGCGGAAGGTCCCCTGCTGCCGGATGTCGCGCGACGAGGCGCCGACCTGCACCTCGAAGGCGCCGGGCTCGGCCACCCAGTCGTCGAGGGCGGGGTCGAAGAAGGACATCGCACCCCGGTCCAGCGTGAAGGTCAACGTCTGCGTCTCGCCGGGCTCCAGGCTCACGCGGCGGAAGCCCTTCAGCTCCTTCTCCGGGCGATCGAGTCGCGACTCCGGGTCGCGCAGGTAGAGCTGGGCCACCTCGGTCCCGGCGCGGGCGCCGCTGTTGCGGACCCGGACCCGGACCTCCACCGTCTGGAAAGGCTTCGCCTCCTTCGGGGCGACCTCCAGGCCGCTGTACTCGAACGTCGTGTACGTCAGCCCGTGGCCGAACGGGAACAGCGGCTCCACCTGGTGCTTGTCGAACCCGCGGTAGCCGACGTAGATCCCCTCGGCGTAGGTGACGTGCAGGTCCTGGCCCGGGTAGTGGCCGTAGGCCGGGGAGTCCTCGAGGCGCGCCGGGAACGTCACCGGCGACTTCCCGGAGGGTGACTCGAGGCCGAACAGCAGGTCGCCCACCGCGTGGCCCACCTCCTGCCCGCCGTACCAGGCGTAGAGCACGGCGCGCACCTTGTCGAGCCAGGCGGTCATGGTGACCGGTGCACCGGCGGCCACCACCACAACCGTGTTCGGGTTGGCCGCCGCCACCGCCTGGATCAGCTCATCCTGCCCGGCCGGCAGGTCCATCGACGACCGATCGAAGCCTTCCGACTCCAGCCTCGGCGAGTAGCCGACCACCACCACCGCCACCTCCGAGCGTGCCGCCAGGGCCACCGCCTGGTCGCGGGCGGCGGGCGGGTCCATCTCCGCGTCCTCGCCCTCCATGGCCACGCCCAGCGCGTACTCCACCTTCACCTTCTCGCCCGCCGCCTCCTGGATCCCCTGGAGCGGCGTGACCGCGTACTGTGGGCGCACGCGGGAGCTGCCGCCGCCTCCGGTCCTCGCCACCGCCGCGCTCGGTCCGATCACGGCCACCGAGCGAGTCTGGGCCCGATCCAGCGGCAGCAGGTCCTGCCGGTTCACCAGCAGCACCATCCCCTCGGTGGCGGCACGGCGCGCCAGCGCCCGCTGCTCCTTCGTGTCCACCGCCCCGCCCCCCTCGTGCGTCTGGTCGAAGAGGCCAGCCGAGAACATCACCCGCAGCAGGCGGCGGACGTTCTCGTCCACCACCTCCTGCCGCACCTCGCCCGAGGCCACCGCGGCCAGCACCTTCTCCTCGGTCAGCCAGCCGCAGCCGTTGCCGGCCTCCTGCGTCCGCGGCCGGGCGAGCCACTCCCGCATCCGCTCGCCGCCGGGCATCTCCAGGTCCATGCCGGCGTTGATGGTGTCGGCGGTGCTGTAGGTGCTCCCCCAGTCGGAGATCACGAAGCCCGAAAAGCCCCAACGCTTCCTGAGCGCCTCCGTGAGCAGGTCCCGGTTCTCGGCGCACCAACGGCCGTTCACCTTGTTGTAGGCGGACATCACCGCCCAGGCCCCGCCCTCCTGGACCGCGGCGCGGAAGGCCGGGAAGTACACCTCGTGGAGGGCCCGTGGGTCGACCTTCACGTCGATGCGGTGACGCTCGAGCTCCTGGTTGTTGGCCACGAAGTGCTTGACGGACGGGATCACACCCTCGCCCTGCACCCCTACGACGAAGGCCACGGCCAGGCGGCCGGCCAGGTAGGGGTCCTCCCCGTAGCCCTCGAAGTTCCGCCCCCAGAGGGGGGTGCGGGCGATGTTCACGGTGGGTCCCAGGATCATGTCCCGGCCCAGGGCCTTCACCTCCTGGGCGATGGCCTGCCCCTCGCTGCGGACCAGCTCGACGTCCCAGGTCGACGCCATCGCGATCCCGGCGGGAAAGGCGGTGGAGAACACCGGGGGGCGGGTCCCCCCGCTGGTGATCGAGGACGAGCCGGCCCAACTGCGCACCCCCATCGGGCCGTCCGCCATCTTGATGGCGGGGATGCCGAGGCGCTGGTTGGGCATGCTCTCCATCCAGCCCGAGCCCGCCAGCATGCGGGCCTTCTCCTCCGGAGACATCCGGCCGAGCAGGTCCAGAACCCGCTGCTCCACCGGCGCCTTGGGGTTCTTGTAGACCGGCGGGGCCGGCGGCTCGGGCGCCGGAGCCGCCCCTGCCTCGACGGCGATCCCGAACAGGGTCAGGGCAATAACACTCATCGGCACCATCGCTCTGGTCATGGCCACCTCCCGGTACAACCCTAACCTACAACAGACAGGGGCTTCCCGGCTCGGAACGGACCTCGCCGCCCCGACCCGGGTCCGCCGGCGTGTCGTCTCGGCCCTCAGTAGTCGAGGGTCAGGATGCGCCCCTTGGTGAAGGAGAAGAAGGTCGCCTTGTCGGCGACCCTCACCCCCTCGGCGAGGTCGTCGGCGCTCTTGCCGGCCGCCTTCAGGCAGCCAGGGCAGGCCATCAGGACGACGCCCTTCTCGCGCAGCGCCTGAAGCGATGTCTTCGAGGAGGCGAAGTGAGCGAAGGTGAGGTCGTCGGCGTCCTTCAGCACCACGCCCACACCCTTGATGTCGAAGTACACGAGGACGTCGTGGTCTTCGGCCATCATCTTGGCCATGCTCAGGGCCATCAGCACCCGGTGAGCGTCTTCCGCGCCGTGGCTTATGTGGATGAAGACGCCGTCCCGAGGTGCTGCCTCCTGGGCCTGGGCCGGGCTCGCCGCCGACAGCAGCCCGAAGACACCGAGAAACAAGAGAGCGGCTCTGGTCATGATTCCCTCCTGCCTGGATAGGCGCATCCGCCGAGGAGGTTAGCAGATCCGGTCAGGCGGGGGGAGCCCCGGTCCGGACCTTCCACAGGTGGCGCACGATCACGGTGGTGGTCACCCACACCAGGGCGACGGCTCCCAGCGCGAACACGGTGTCGCCCGGCACCCGCATCCAACGGAGGGTGGCCAGCAGCGGCGTCTGCAGGAACTCCGCGCTCCGCGCGTAGGCGTAGCCCCGGTCGACCGAGGCCCACGTCTGGAGCAGCCCCACCGGGAGCAGGCTCAGCACGACCATCATCATCAGGCCGCCGTTCAGCCCCCAGAACGCGAAGCTCAGCAGGCGGTCGTTCCAAGGGGCGTCGGCCTTCATCGCCTTCAGGCAGAAGAGCATCAGGCCGATCCCCAGCATCCCGTAGACGCCGAACAGGGCGGCGTGGCCGTGGACCGGCGTGGTGTTGAGCCCCTGCATGTAGTAGAGGGCGATCGGCGGGTTGATCATGAAGCCGAACAGGCCGGCGCCGACCATGTTCCAGAAGGCGACCGAGATGAAGAAGTAGACCGGCCAGCGGTAGTTGGCCATCCACGACGTCACCCGCGAGCGACGGATGTCCTCCCAGGCGCCGAAGGCCACCAGCACCAGCGGGACCACCTCCAGGGCGCTGAACACGGCGCCGAAGGCCAGCGCCGGCGTGGGCGTCCCGGCGAAGTACAGGTGGTGCAGGGTGCCGATGATGCCGCCCGAGAGGTAGATGGTGGCCGAGAGCAAGGACGCCTCGGCGGCCAGCTTGCCCCGGATCAGCCCCAGCTTCATGAAGAAGAAGGCGATCACCACCGTGGCGAAGACCTCGAAGAAGCCCTCCACCCACAGGTGCACCACCCACCAGCGCCAGTACTCGACGATCGAAAGCTGGGTCCTCGGACCCCACATCAGCCCGGCGCCGTAGAACAGGGCGATGGCCGAGGCCGACATCAGGAACAGCAGCAGGATCTGCCGCTGGTCGTCTCGCTTCTGGAGCGCCGGGAGGATCGACCGCACCACCAGGAACAGCCACAGGAGAAGGCCCACGAAGAGCCCCGCCTGCCACACGCGACCCAGGTCCACGTACTCGTAGCCCTGGTGGCCGAAGTAGAAGGCGGCGTTGCCCGAGAGCTTGCCCATGATCGACAGCCACTGGCCGGCCAGGGAGCCCACCACCAGGACAAGCAGCGCCCCGAAGAGGACGTTGACGCCCAGCCGCTGTCCCTTGGGCTCGACGCCACTGACGATGGGGCCGATGAAGAGGCCGGCGGCCAGCCAGGCGGTGGCGATCCACAGCAGCCCGAGCTGGACGTGCCAGGTGCGCGTCACGCTGTAGGGGAGCCACTTGGCGAGCGGGATGCCGTAGAAACCGTTGCCCTCGACGCCGTAGTGGGCGGTGATGACCCCGACCAGGATCTGGACCAGGATCAGCGCCGAGACCACCAGGAAGTACTGCAGGGTCGCCCTCTGCGAGGGGAAGAGACCGGCGCCGATCAGGGGATCGGTCTCGGGGACCTTCACCGGCTCCTCCTCTCGTACCCGGCTCACGTAGAACCAGACCAGGGCGGAGATCCCCCCCAGCAGGAGGATGATGCTCACGCCGGTCCAGACCACCGTCTCTCCCGTGGGGCGGTTGCCGACCAGGGGCTCGTGGGGCCAGTTCTGGGTGTAGGTGATCGAGGCCCCCGGGCGCTCCGTCGAGGCCGCCCACGCGGTCCAGAAGAAGAAGGCCGAGAGCTGGCGAAGCTTGGCGGGTTCCGTGACCGCGCCCTCGGGGATGGCGTACTCGGCGCGTCCGTGCGAGAAGACGTCCGAGTAGTGCTCGAGGTTGGCGGCGAAGGCGCGGGCTCGCTCGGGCGGGATGACGATCTCGCCGGCGTCCGCCTGGTAGGTGTTGTGGCGCATCGTCTCCGCCAGGCGTTCGCGCAGCGCCGCCTGCTGCTCCGAGGTCAGCTCCCGGTAGGCCGCGCCGTGGTCGCGCTCGGCCCAGGCGTCGAGGAGGAACAGCGCCTCCCGATGCAGCCAGTCGGCGGTCCAGTCGGGGGCCACGTAGCTTCCATGCCCCCACACGCTGCCGACCTCCATCCCCCCCATCGCCCGCCAGACCGCCTGGCCGTCCAGCACCTCGCCGGGCCCGATCACCTCGGTCCCGTCGGTGGTCACCACCCGGTCGGGGATGGGCGGCTTCTCCTGGTAGATGCGTCCGCCCACCCAGCCCAGCACCGTGAACGAGACGACGATCACCGCCCAGAACGCCCACCACAGCCTTCTCATGACCATTCCCCCCTGGCCCGCGCTACCGGTTCGCCGAGCCCGGGCCCCACTCCGAGGCCCGGAGTCCCGCCACCCTGGTACCGTTGTCCTAGTGCCCGCACGCCGACGCGGCGGTCGCCGTGGCCTCTTCCTCGTGCAGGTACCTCTGGCCCAGCTCTCGGGCGATCGCGAGCATCCGCTCGTGGGTTCCCGGGCCGATCTCCTCATCCTCGGCGGTCTCGAAGCGGGCCAGCAGCTCCTGCTGCTCTTCGGCGTCGAGAGCCTGGTCCGCCATGACGAAGAGGATGTTGTCCTCCTTCGAGATGTGCGCCCGGAGCAGCGCCACGTAGGCCCGCGCGGCCTCCACGAACTCCCTGGAAGCCTGTGCGGTCCCGGCCGTCGCCGGGTCGCAGGCGGCGGCCATCCCTCGGATCAGGCCCCGTCCCTGCTCGTGCTCGGAGAGCATCACGCCCACCGGTCCCTGGTCCCCCGGCCAGCCCTTGGCAATCAGGGCCCGGAACAGGTGGCGCTCCTCCTTGCCGTGATGACAGGTGTCGGCGAAGGTGCGCAAGAAATCGATGGCTTGGCTGGCGTCGCCGACGTTCAGGGCGCCGCCGCGCTCGACGGCGGCCGCCATCTCCTCGAGACAGTCGAGCACCTTCTCGATCACGCGGTGCTCTGCGGAAAGGACCTCAGTAGGTCGCATGGCTGGGCCTCCTCTTGGGACGAGTCACGCAGCGGACGAGCCGGCGCCCCGACGGGCGGAGCGCGGCCGCTCGCCGCAGCTCGCGCAGCCAGCGGTCGGCCTGCAGGCCGTAGACGTCGGCTACGTACCCGAGCGGGTCGAACCTCGACATGGCGCAGCCGGGGCAGAAGATGCGGCGTGCCTGGAAGACCTGCCTCAGGTGGGGCCAGCGCTCGAGCAGGGTCGCCACCGTGGTCTCGGCGGTGATCTGGTCGGGGTCGATCCTCGTCATGACCGCAGGATAGGACCAGGGCGCCTTACGCCGCTTTGCGCTGGCGCAAACTCCCGGGGAGCGGGATGGGGTCGCGGGCGCGAGATGGGTCGGCGGCTCTCAGCCGCGGCCGGGCAGGTCCTCGGCCAACGCCACCAGGCCGTGGGTGTCACGGATGACTAGCCTCCCTTGCCTGGACGTCATCAGGCCCCTGTGCTGCCACTCCGAGAGCAGGCGGCTCACCGTGAAGAGCGTGGTGCCGCTCAACTGCGACAGCTCCTCGCGCGACAGCGTGAGGTCGAGCAGCACCCCGCCCTCGACGCGGCGCCCCGAGAGCCGCGCCAGGCGCAGCAGGGTGCGGGCCACACGCTGGGCGACGCGCTCCGTGCTCAGCTCCCGCAGGCGAACCTCCACCTCCCGCAGCCGCCGCGCCAGGATCTTCATCAGATTGGCGGTTAACCGCGGGTGGCGCTCGAAGAGCCCCTCCAGCTCCGGGCGGGTCCAGGCCACCGCCGAGCTGGCCTCCAGCGCCTCGGCGGTCGCCGGGTAGGCAGTGTCGATGAGGACGCCGAAGCCGCCGAAGATCTGTCCGGGGGTGATGACTCGGAGGATGATCTCGGATCCCTCCTCGGAGACCTGGGTGATCTTGACCCGACCGGAGCGGCACAGGTAGAGACACTGCGAAGGGTCCCCCTGACGCACGAACGCCTCTCGCCGCCGGACGCACCGCACGCTGCCACGGGCCAGGATCGCGCGGCAGGCGTCGCGCTCCAGTCCCTGAAACAGGGCAGAGCCCGCGAGGTCGTCTCCGGGGGCCGGCAAAGCAGGCATGCTCGTATGAGGCTAGCGTACCTCGGGAACGCCCATTCCGAGAGCGCCGGCTCGAGTCTCAGAAGCGCAGGAAGACGCCGAGGGTGACGCCAAACTGGGTCAAGAGGCCGCTGCCCTGGAAGGTCTCGAGGCCCGAGATCACGGGGCCGGCCAAGGAGGACCGATGCCCCTCGTAGGGGCCCGAGCTGATGTTGACGAACTGGATCGCCCCGAACTCGGTGGAGTCCAGGACGACGGCGGACGGCGGGTTTCCTGTGGTCACGGACGGACCGGCATCCACCACCGTGTCGGTTGTGTTTCGGCTCAGGTAGGCGCGGGCATCCATGCGAAGACCCCAGCGATCCGAGACGTCCTTCTTCCACCCCAGGCCCACCACGCCGACGAAAGCAGTGTGGACGGTCCCGGCCGTCCGGATTGTCGCCGTGTCGGTCTCCTCGAACGGGGCACCCGACTCGGGAGAGGCGAACCGGTAGCTCCCGACCAGAGTGGCGCTCGGCTCTTCGCCTGACGTCGAGACGAGCCCCGCACCCAGGGTGAGATAGCTGATGAACCGGTGGCGGGCCGGCCGGCGAGACCACTTCGGGGCGTCACCGGTCAGCAGGTTCACGTTGAGCACCGCGGTCGCCACCAGCCGCCGCCCGCTCCCCCTGTGGACGGTGGCCTCGGAGCTCACGCTCGCCTCCGGCAGCGACGACAGC
>CAZNNH010000191.1:0-11873 GCA_964574335.1 uncultured Acidobacteriota bacterium
CATGCCGATGTGCATGGCCATGTTGCAGAACCAGGCGAAGAAGGTCACGTGCCAGAAGGTGAACTTGGTCTGCCCGGGCAGCGGGTCACCGCCCTTCCACATCACCTCGCTCGCGATCCTCCAAAAGCTGCTCGGCGAGTCGATGCCCAGCTTGCGGGCGGCCACGATGCCGAAGGCCAGGAACACCAGCACCATCCAGGGAGCGGCGACGTTGGCGAAGCGAGCCACGGTCTGGTAGCCGTAGGCGGCCACGATGGCGATCAGCCCGCCCACCACCAGCACCGACAGGATCCAGCCCAGCCCGTGCGGGTAGAGGTCGTTGAGCCCGGGCATGTCCATGTCGAACCAGACCCCCACCGCGGTGGCCGAGACCGTGACCATGGCGCCGGCCAGGAAGCAGAACATCACCCCGTTGGCCAGGTTGTAGAGGGTCACCAGCTTGCGGCCACAGATCCGCTCGAGCTGGTAGTAGAGGGTGAGGCGGGCGCGGGTGGCGATCGGCGCGGTCAGGAAGGTCCAGCTCAGCACCGCCAGCAGGTTGCCGAGCAGGAGCCCCGCCACCAGGTCGAAGGCGCCCACGCCGGCGGCCACGAACAGGGGGCCGATCATCAGCTCGGTGCCGGCGGTGTGCTCGCCAGCGTACATGCCGACGAAGCTGTGGAAGCCGAGCCGCGCGCGCTCGGGCACCGGCTCCCGCTCGAACTCGCCGCCGTCCGCGGTCGGGGTGGGGTCCGTCTCCGGGGCGGCCATGGTGCCCTGATCCTACCGGAGAAAGGCCTCGTGCAGGCCGCCGTCGACGGCCAGCACCTGGCCGGTGGTCTTGGAAGCCGCCCTGGAGACCAGGAAGTGGACGGCCTCCGCCTGGTCCTCGGGAAGGATCGGCTTCTTGATCAGGGTGCGTTGGGCGTAGAAGTCGGCCAGCCGGTCGCGGAGCGCCTCGGTGGGCTCCGACTCCTCGAATCCGACTCCGTACTTCGACAGCGAGGCGATCACCCGCTCGCGAGGGAACATCGTCGACCCCGCCACCACCGTGGCCGGGGCCACCGCGTTGACCCGCACCAGCGGCGCCAGCTCGATCGCCAGCTCGCGCACCAGGTGGTTGGCCGCCGCCTTGGAGGCGTCGTAGGCGAGGGATCCCTTCTTGGGCACCACCGCGTTGGCGCTGGTGGTGAGGAGGAAGCTGCCCGGCAGCCCCTGCGCCACCCAGATCCGGCGCGCCTCGTCGGCGACGATGTAGCCGCCGGTCACGTTGACGTCGAAGGTGGTCCGCCAGTGGGCATCGCCGATCCTACCGCCGGAGTCGGGGGGAACGAAGACGCCCGCCGTCACGATGACGTGGTCGACCCCGCCGTAGGCGAGGAGCGCCTGCTCGAACATGGCGCGCACCGACTCGCGCCGCGTCACGTCGGCGGCGAGCGCGATGGCCGGACCGCAGCCGGAGAGCCCGGAGCCGGCCACGCCGATGCCGACGCCGTGCTTCTCGGTGAGCTCCCTGGCGGTTTTCTCGGCGGCGGCGGCATCGCGGTCGACGCAGACCAGGTGGGCGCCTTCCCGCGCCAGGCGATGGGCCACCGCCCGGCCGATGCCGCTGCCCGCGCCCACCACCACCGCTACCTGCCGGGCCAGCTCCTTCTCGGGCGGCATCCGGCGCAGCTTGGCCTCCTCCAGGCGCCAGTACTCGATGTCGAAGGCCTCCTGGGCGGGGAGGGCGATGTACTCGTCGATCGCCTCGGCCCCCCGCATCACCTCGACCGCGCAGTTGTAGAACTCGGCGGCGACCCGTGACTCGCTCTTGCTCGCCCCCCAGGCGACCATCCCCACCCCCGGGACCAGGATCACGGTCGGGTTCGGGTTGCGCATCGGGGGCGAGTCGGGGTGGCGGCACCCCTCGTAGTACGCGGTGTAGTCGGCTCGGTACTTCTCGAGTCCCTCCTCCAGCTTGCGCCGGAGCGCCTCCATGTCCTCGGCGGCGGGATCCCAGTCGACGTACAGGGGCTTGATCTTGGTGCGCAGGAAGTGATCGGGGCAGCTCGTGCCGAGCGCCGAAAGCCGCGGCGCGTCCACCGAGCTCACGAAGCGTTGGATGCCGGCGTCGCACTGGACGGTGGCGACGAGCGGCTTCCCCTCGTACGCCACCTTCCCCCGCAGCCAGGGGAGCAGCTCCGCCAGCAGATGGTCCCGGGTCTTGCCTTCGAGGGGGGCGTGCCTCTGTCCGCCGAAGGTTCGCTCGCCCTTGTCGTGCTTGTCGATGAACTCGGCCGCCCTCTCGATCAGCGTCAGCGTCCGCTCGTAGCAGGCCTTGTCGTCGTCGGCCCAGTTGATGAGGCCGTGCTGTCCCATGATGATCCCCTGGAGCATCGGGTTCTCGCGGCACATCCGCGACATCTCCAGGCCGAGCTCGAAGCCGGGTCGCAGCCAGGGGGTGAAGCCCACCTCGTCACCGAAGATCTCGCGGGTGAGCTCCCGGGAGCGGCGGGCGGCGGCGACGGCGATCAGGGCGTTCGGGTGCATGTGGTCGACGTGCCGGGCCGGCACGAAGCCGTGCAGGGGGGTGTCGATGGAGGCGGCGCGGGGGTTGAGGTTGAAGGTGCAGTGGGGGAAGTAGCCCACCATCTTGTCCTCGGCCTCCGATTTGGGACCGCGCGGCTCCATGGCGGCGTAGGTCTGCTGGAGCGCCAGCAGCTTTTCCTGGTAGAGCGAGGCGAAGTTCGAGAGCGTGCTGGTGCGCAGGTCGCCGCCCGAGCCCTTGACCCACAGCACGCTCGCCGACTTGCCGGTGAGGGGATCGGTCTCGGTGGTCTTGGACGAGGTGTTGCCCCCCCCGGTGTTGGTGATGCGCTGGTCCCGCCCCAGGCAGTTGGAGCGGTAGACCAGGCGCTCGGCGGGAGAGAGGCGGCCGGCCACTTCGTCATCCCAGAAGCTCTCGACGTGCTTGAACCGCTTCTTATCTGTGGACATGCCCGATTCCTCCCCGAGGCTCCACGAGGGCCTTGACAGATCACAGATATTACCACATACTCCAACCCATCCAAATGCATGGAAGTGGTGGGCCGGGAGCGGATCGGTGAACGCGATGTTCGCCGAGCAGCGCCGGCGGCGGATCGTGGAGGCGCTCGCGCAGCAGGGCTCGGTCCGGGTGGCGGCGCTCTCCAGGAAGCTGGGGGTCACCGAGGAGACGGTGCGCCGCGACCTCGACAGCCTCGGGCGTGCAGGGAAGCTCCGCCGGATCCACGGCGGCGCGCTGGCCCTCGACGAGGCGCGTCGCGACCTGCCTTTCGACATGCGGCAGGCGACCCACCTGCCCGAGAAGGAGGCGATCGGCCGGGCTGCCGCGTCGCTGGTGCGCGAGGGCGACGTGATCGCCCTCGACGCCAGCTCCACCGCCTACGAGATGGCGCTGGCGCTACCCGACGTCTCGCTCACCGTGCTCACGCCCTCGACCCCCATCGTGGTGGCGCTGGCGCTCCGGTCGTCGCTGCGCGTGGTCTCTACCGGAGGCCAGCTCGATGCGCCGTCGATGTCGTTCACCGGGCCCCTCGCCGAGCAGGCGCTCGAGCGCTTCAACGTGCACAAGGCCTTCCTCTCCTGCAAGGGCCTCGACCGCGAGCGTGGGCTGAGCGAGGCCTCCGAAGCCCAGGCATCCTTCAAGCAGCGGATGATCGCGCTGGCCGACCAGACGGTGGCCCTGGTCGATCACAGCAAGCTGGGGGTGAGGTCGGTGGTCTTCTTCGCCGGCCTCGACCAGGTCGACGTGCTGGTCACCGACAGCCAGGCCCGCGCCGAGGAGCTCGAGGCGCTGGGCCGGCGGGTGATCCGGGCTGGGCCCTGAGCATCTCGCGTCTGCCGATCACGAGACGGCACTTCGATCTCGTCCAGTACCCGGTCCTTGGGTTCTTGAAACCGGTCGATCTGAGTCCTAGAATCCCTCACGACGCGTGCCCTCCGCGCGTTTGTTGAGGCTTGGCGCAGGGATCCGAGCCGGTGCATCAGAAGGGCCACGAGATCGCCGATGGCTGCCGCGCGGGTCCGCCCCACCAGCGGTGCCGATGGCGCCCGTCGGCACCAACCGCGTCGGCTCGGAGCGAAGGGGGAACCGATGAGGATCGGAGAGCGAGCTGGACGAGCGCTTGCGCTCGTCGCGTGTGTTGGCCTGTGTGCCTCCATCGCTCCGGCGGGCCGGACCGCTACGCCGGCCATCGAGCACGACACGCTGGTCGCTCCCGGGGGCCGCTCCGGTATCGCCCCCGCCGCTGCCTCGGTGGTCGAGGGATACGGCCGGCTTCCCCTCGCCTTCGAGGAGAACCGCGGCCAGACCGATCCGCAGGTGAGATTCGTGTCACGAGGCCACAGGTACACGTTGTTCCTCACGCCGAGCGAGGTGGTGCTCCGTATGCGGGCGGGAGAGGTGCCTGGGGAGCCAGGTCAGCCGGAGGAGCCGCACGGCCGCCCGAGCAGCCGGTTGCAGTGGTGAGGATGAGCCTCGTCGGGGCACGGAGCTCGCCGGAGATCGTGGGGATCGACGAGCTGCCCGGACGCAGCCACTACTTCGTGGGCAGTGATCCGTCGGCCTGGCGACGTGACATCCCCAGCTACGCCCGCGTCCGCTACCGCGAGGTCTATCCCGGGATCGACGTCGAGTACTACGGCAACCAGGGCCAGCTCGAGTACGACTTCGTCGTGAAGCCGGGCGCGGACCCGGGCCTGATCCGTCTCCGCTTCGCAGGCGCGGTTGAGACGCGCTCGGACGAAGCCGGGAACCTGGTGCTGCTCACGGCGGCCGGGGAGCTGATCCAGAAGCGCCCCGTCGTCTTCCAGGACGTGGATGGTAGGCGCCAAGAGGTCGACGGGCGGTATGTTCAACACGCTGACGAGGAGGTGGGATTCGAGATCCGGCCCTACGCCGCCGAGGCGCTGCTCGTGGTCGATCCGGTTCTCATCTATTCGACGTACCTGGGCGGGAGCAGCATAGACGAAGCGTCCGCCGTCGCCGTCGACGGGGCGGGGAGCGCGTACGTCACTGGCAGAACCGCATCCACGGACTTTCCGACCCAGAACGCGGCCCAAGGCGACCAGGCGACCTGGGATGTGTTCGTCACCAAGCTGTCTCCAGGTGGGGACTCGCTGGCGTACTCGACTTACCTCGGTGGCAACGATGCGGACATCGGGAACGGCATTGCCGTGGACGGAGCGGGGAGTGCGTACGTCGGGGGACCTACGTTCTCAACGGACTTTCCGACGGCGAGCCCGTACCAGACCGACCAAGGAGGCCGTGACGTGTTCGTGGCGAAGCTGTCTCCGGATGGGGGCTCATTGCTGTACTCGACCTACCTCGGAGGCAGCGCCGATGAGTCCAGCGGCGGGATCGCTGTAGATGGCGGAGGGAGCGCGTACGTCACAGGCTACACGAGCTCGACGGACTTTCCGACGGAGAATCCGTACCAGACGGACCAGGCATCTCTTGACGCGTTCGTGACCAGACTGTCGGCGGACGGCAGCTCGCTCGAGTACTCGACTTACCTCGGTGGGGGCGACGTGGATGGCGGCGCCGACATAGCCGTGGATGGATCCGGGAGCGCATACGTCGTCGGGTACACGTTCTCGACGGACTTCCCGACGGAGGGTCCGTACCAGACCGACCAGGGAGGGTGCGACGCCTTCGTGACGAAGCTCCATCCGAACGGCGGCTCGCTGGTGTACTCGACGTACCTTGGTGGTGGTGGCTACGAAAGCGTGAGAGGCGCGGCCGTCGATGGAGCCGGGAGCGCATTCGTGACGGGCTTCACCGACTCGACGGACTTCCCGACGCAGGATCCCTACCAGACCGACCAGCCAGGACAGGACGCCTTCGTGACGAAGCTCTCGCCCGCCGGGAACTCCCTCGAGTACTCCACATACCTCGGTGGAAGCGGCGAGGAGTCGGCGCCCCGGATCGCGCTGGATGTAGTTGGGAGTGCCTTCGTCGCCGGTTCGACCGACTCGGCGGATTTCCCGCTGGAGAATCCCTATCAGACCGACCAGCCGGGACAGGACGCCTTCGTGGTTACTACGTCGTGCGCGCCACGGACGTGTCGAACATGCAAGAGGAGGCGAACACGTCCGAGGCGTCGGTCTCACTCTCTTCCTGTGTCTCGGCGGCGCCTGAGGGAGTCCGGTTCTTCAACGTCTGCTCGGGGAACGGCCAGAACGTTCTGGACTGGGTGAACCCGGTGGCGGGCTTCGGGGCCACCGAGATCCGCTACAGCACGAGCGACTATCCGTCAACTCCGACGGCCGGAGACCTGGCGGCGAGCTCCGCGGGTGGGGCGGGGAGCGTGGAGAGCGCCGCCCACACCGTGCCGAACGGCGTCACCTACTACTACACCGCCTTCGTGAGCGGCCCCACCGGCTGGGAGACGGTGGGCAAGGCATCGTTCGGGCGTCCAGCGGACGACTCGGGCGCCGCGAAGTGGGGCTACCGGACCGATGCGTCGTCTCTGGAAACCGCCGGGGTGCTGCCCTCGGTGTCGTACCACGGCGTGTCGAACGACCGCGTGGTGCACGCGATGTCGCCCGGGGCGCTGGGGGGGATGTGGCCGCCGGGCTGGCATCCTCTGGCGATGAACGATCCGTCCCAGGGGCGTCCCACGGTGGTGCGGCTGTCGAGCACGACGGTGATAGGGGCCTCGCGTGTGGGGTTGGTGGGATCGCAGCACGGCCGGGTGTACGCCTTCGACGCGGAGAGCGGGGCGCTCTTGTGGGCCAGCGCGGTGCTGGGGGAGCGTGTGCAGGCGGCTCCGTCGGCGATGTTCCGTGACTACGGGGGGGGCTACGACCTGGTGCTGGTCGGGACGCGGAACAGCACCGCCTGCAACGTCTTCTACGGTCTCCACCTGATGGACGGGACGGAGGCGTGGCGCTTCGACAACGGGGGCTGCGACGCGCCTCCGGACCCGGAGGCGATGGGTCTGATCAGCGGTCAGGCTCGGGTGGACTACGCGACGAACCGTGTCTACTTCACCAGCCACCAGCACGCGACGGGCAGCCCGGACGCGGTGTGGGCGCTGTCGTTTACGGACACGTCGGCGGTGAAGCTGTGGTCCAAGGACCTCTCCGAGAACGTGGAGGCGTCGCCGACGCTGGCCGGGGGCGTGCTGTATGTGGGCACGGTGGGGGGAGAGGTCCACGCCCTGGATCCGGAGTCTTCGGGCGCCGATCTGTGGGCCGCCCCGTACTCGACGGGCGACGGTGGCGTGAAGAGCCTGGTGTGGCCGGACCTGGCGAACGGCGTGGGGTATGCGAGCTCCGATGGCCGGGTGCACGCGATCAACCTCTCCGACGGCTCGGCGTTCTGGCCGCCGGTGTCGGTGTCGAAGGTGTCGGCGCCGCTTCTGTCCGGGGGTCGGCTCTACGTCGGCGGCGCCGACAGCCGGCTGCACGAGCTCGACGCGCTGACGGGCGCGGAGACGGCGGGCTCGCCGGTGGTGCTGGGCGACCCGCTGGTCTCGAAGATCGTGGGAAGAGGGACCCTCGACGTCTCCAGCGGGATCATGATCGTGGGCACCGACGGGGGCGTCATCTACGGCGTGGCGGTTCCCTTCCCGACCCCTTGACCGTCAGGTGGCGAGGCCGTAGCTCTTGAGCTTCCGCCACAGGGTCGATCGGTGCATCCGGAGCTCGGAGGCCGCCGCCGATCGGTTCCCCTGGTGGCGGCGCAGCGCCTCCTCGATCATCTGCCTCTCGCTCCCGGGAGGCAGCGGATGGGCCCCGAGCTCGACCTCGTCGATGATGTGGGTGGGCAGGTGCTCGGGTAGCAGCTCCTCCCCCTCGCACATCACGAAGGCGTGCTCGATGGCGTTCTGCAGCTCCCTGACGTTGCCCGGGAACGGGTAACGCTGCAGCACCCCCAGGGTCCGTGGAGCCACCTGGCGGACCGGCTTGCGGATCTTCTGGCGCACCCGCTCCATGAAGTGCTCGACCAGCAGCGGGACGTCCTCGGGGCGCTCGCGCAACGGCGGGATCTCGATGCTGACCACGTTGATCCGGAAGTAGAGGTCCTCCCGGAAGCGCCCCTCGGCGATGGCGGCCTTGAGGTCGGCGTTGGTGGCGGCGATCACCCGGGCGTCGGTGCGCAGGGTCCGGGTGGAGCCGAGCGGCTGGTACTCACCGTTAGCGAGCACGCGCAGCAGCTTGACCTGGAGGGAGACGTCCATCTCGCCGATCTCGTCCAGCAGCAGCGTCCCCCCGTTGGCCAGCGAGAAGAGCCCGGGCTTGTCGCGCCGGGCATCGGTGAAGGCCCCCTTGACGTAGCCGAACATCTCCGACTCCAGCAGCGTGGCCGGCAGCGCCGCGCAGTTGAGCTTGATGTAGGGGCCGTAGCGACGGGGGCTGAGCTTGTGTATCGCCTCGGCGAAGAGCTCCTTGCCGGACCCGCTCGGTCCGCGGACGGTGACGTTGCACTCCGACTCCGCGATGTTGGGGAGCATCTGGATCAGCCGCCGCACCGCGGGGCTCCCGCTGACGATCGCCTCGAGGATCCGGTCCTGCTCGAAGCGCTCGCGGACGTGCTCCACCTCGGTCAGGTCGCGGAAGAACTCCACCACCCCCACGATCTGGCCCGACTCGTCTCGCAGCGCCTCGGTGCTCAGGGAGATCGGCACCTCACGGCCATCCTGGGTGATGATGGTGACCCGCACGTTCTCCACCGGCTCGTAGCTCGACAGGGTGTCCCGGATCGCGCAGTGGGTGTGGCAGATTTCGGTGCGGAAGATCTCGAAGCAGTGCTTGCCGATGGCCTGGTCGGCCCGGAAGCCGGTGATCCGCTCGGCGGCCTTGTTGAAGTAGGTGATGGTGAACTGCGGGTCGACGGTGAACACCCCGTCGCTGATGCTGTCCACGATGATGCGGGCCAAGCGGTTGAGCATGACGGTCTCGATCCTGGGCGTCCGCCACGGGATCTCGCAGGTGGGAGCCGTGGCCGGGCTCGCGGCGCAGGCGGTGCTCACGCCTCACCGCCCGAAGGGCCCCGGGGCCCCGAAGGAACGGCCGCCGGAGCGCCGAGCCCAACCATCATTCTAGGCCCGCCACCACCGGCAGACAACGAGGCGCCGACGAGGGAGACGAGGCCCGTAGCGCGTGGTAGCCCCGATCCCCGAAGCCCAGCTTGTCGGAGATCAGGGCGGCCGGCTCGTTGAGGTGGACGTCCAGCGGCGAGCTCGGCCCCACCAGCACCACCGGGCAGACGAAGCTGGTGACGAAGTCCTCGATCGCGACACCTCCGAAGCGGGTGCCCTGGCTCGGATAGCCGAGCACCAGGAGCTGGAACTCGCGCTTGGTCAGGCAGCGATGCAGCTCCGTCCACTCCGGGTCCTCGCAGAGGCGGAAGCCGGCGTCGAGGTAGTCGCCGAGACGCTCGTCGTAGTACATGCGCAGGTCCCGCTCCAGGCGGACGGCGAGGGCGGCGCGCTCCGCGGGGGGCAGGCCGCGCGGGATCCTCGCCTCCGGATCGTAGGGGTCGGCGAGGAAGTGGAAGACGTTGAGCCGCAGCCCGCGGGAGCGGGCCAGGCGCAGCGCCAGGTCGAAGGCCCAGTCGCCCTGGGGCGAGTAGTGGGCACAGAAGCCGACGGCACGAATGGAGAAGGTGCTCATGAGCGTGTCTCCCAGTGAGCCGAGCCGCCCTGGGTGGCTCGGAGCTTGGCGCGGGCCTCGCCCAGGGCGCCGCTCCTGCGGCCGTGGGCCGGGTTGGCGCTTTCCCGCAGATAATGATCGGAGTAGAGGGCCCCGATGGGGTTGTTGGCCAACGAGCGGTCCTTGACGAAGAGGTGGGTGACCGGGGCCTGGCTGTTCCGGTTGAACAGGCAGTCGGCCCCGATGCAGAGACCCACCGCCACGTTGATGTCGGTCCGGGCCTGGTTCAGGACGTGGGCCTGACCGATGGGGTTGCAGGGCGCACCCTCCACGCCTCCACTGGCCACGCCGCCGACCTTGCACCAGACCGGCACCACCTCGAAGAAGCGCCGCAGGACGCCGGCCAGGATGCGAGAGGCGTCGAGCAGGTCCTGGCAGAAGGCCAGGCCGATGCGCCGGTAGCGCATCTCCAGGCAGAAGTAGACCACCTCGGCCACCCGGCAGAGGGTTCGCTCCTCCTCGCCGGCGATGTCGGCGGCCGCCTCGAGCAGGCGTCGCTCTTCCGGTGCCGCCCGCGGCGTGCCGGCCGGGGCCATCGAGCAGGCGATCCCCAACAGGCACAGGCGGTCCTCGCAGGCGAGGCAGTCGCCGCCCGTCCGGGGACCGTCGGCGGCGGCGGGCGGGTCCGACCCGGCCCCGGCAGGAGAGACGATCTGCTGCGTCCCGAAGCCATAGCCCGGACACAGCGAGCCCGCATCGAGAGCGGTCACCGCCTGCTCGCCCGTACACGCGACGTTCTCCACCACGGCGACGCCCTGCACCGCCAGGATGTCGCGGACCTCCTGGCCGATGCCGCCGCAGACCAGCTTCTGGACGTCGTGCTCGACCAGGGCGGCCATCAGCTCCACCGGGGTCCGGATCGCGGTGGGGACCAGGCTCCGGGCCACCACCCGACCCTGCCGGACGTCTGCCAGCAGCAGGCGGTCCGCGTGCGTGCAGCGGGGCGCCACGCGGTCGCCGATCAACGGCACTCCCCAACGCATCCTGGTCTCTCCGCCTCCTCCAAGGGCAAGCGGCGTGCCAGGGGAGCCCGGCCGGCCGGCCTGGCGCTCCTTGGTCGGCGCCGTAGGCGACGGTCGAGGCGTCCTGCCCTTCTGGCGGCGCGATTCCTCCGTCGTGGCCGTCTTCGTCCTCGTCCCCGTGATCGTGCCCGGGCGGACCGGCGGCGTCGCAGGGGTGTTGCAGCGCAACGTAACGTTGCATCACCTGCGACGCGACTGCGACACGCGCGCTCGGCCGGCGCGGTGGGTCGATCCGGCCCGGCTCGAGCGTGCGAGCGAGAAAAGACGGGGGGTTCGTCCGCTGGCAGGGCGAGGCGAGACGCCCGTCTCCGTGCCTCGGCGGGGGCCGGTACGCGCCTTGCTCTCTTCCTCCGGCGAGCGATGTCGCTCGAGGCATCCGGTGGGAGGAGCCATGGCCTTGGAGATCGTGCCCCAGCACCAGCCTGCGATCCGCAGCGCGCCCCTGTATCATCTCGAGGACCCACACGTCGAGAGAAAGGCCGAGCGCTTCCTGCGCGCCTTCGCCGCCATCCTCCACTACACCGACTACAAGGCGCTCCTGGACTCCTACTGCCATTCCAGCGCCAAGTGCGGCCGCTGCGTGGTCTCCTGCCAGATCTATCAGGTCAGCCAGGACCCGCGCGACATCCCCTGCTACCGCAGCAACCTGCTGCTCGACGTCTACAAGCGGCACTTCACGGTCGGCGGCTGGCTGCGGGCCCACCTGGGGGGTGGCGCCAGCCTGACCGACGAGATGGTCGACGAGATGGCCGACGTCTTCTACCGCTGCACCGCTTGCCGCCGCTGTACCCTCGAGTGCCCGCTGGGGATCGATCACGGGCTGATCACGCGGCTGGGGCGCTACATCCTGAGCATGGCGGGGATCGCCTCCAAGGCCCTGCAGGTGAGCGTCCGCGAGCAGCTCGAGGGCGAGACGAAGAACACCTCCAAGCTCCCGTCCCCCGCCCTGGTCGACACCCTCGAGTTCCTGGCCGAGGAGATGGCCGACAACCTCGGCGTGAAGCTCGAGTTCCCCCTCGACCAGGAGGACCGCGAGTACGGCTTCTTCTGCGCGGTGAGCGACTACCTGATGGAGCCCGACACGCTGATGGGCAACGCCGCGGTGCTCTACGCCGCCGGCGACTGGGACCGCTGGACCATCGGCACCCGGAACTTCGACGCCATCAACTACGGCCTCTTCTACAGCGA